>NZ_BMYZ01000001.1:0-304059 GCF_014652535.1 Cellvibrio zantedeschiae
CAAGCTCTTATCCCAAACGCCCGACAGTAACACTGTCGGGCGTTTTCTTTTTTATCCTGAAGGTTTCTTATTGAATTATTTTGTCTCGATTTTCGAGACAGCTGGATTTCAGCCGGCCACCTGCATAATATGCATCTTTTTGCGAGATGTACTCCTTCCATGATTTCCTCTACTGGCGTTCTTACCATTGACCTATCTGCAATTCAGTCAAATTGGCTGCAAGTTGCCGCTATGTTGAATGGGCGCGCTGAATGCGCGGCAGTAGTCAAGGCGGATGCTTATAGCGTTGGCGCTGGTGAAGTGGCGGCTGCACTTTATGCCTCCGGTTGCCGCAGCTTCTATTTGGCTACTTTGCACGAGGCAAAACAGCTGCGCCAGGTTTTGCCGCAGGACACTATATTGTACGTTTTGGGTGGTGTTCGAGAGGGGACGGAAGCTGCGCTCGTTGAGCTGAATTTAATCCCGGTTTTGTATTCTTTGCCTACTATCAACCGTTGGTTAGATTTTTGCCAATCGCGTGAACAAGCTTTTCCCTGTGCAATCAAGTTGGATACAGGCATGGCTCGCCTCGGCTTGACCGAAGGTGAGTTTGTAAAATTATTGGCGATAGCACCGGATTCGCCCTTGCTCAATCCAGTTCTGTTTATGAGTCATCTCGCTTGTGCAGATGAGGCTGCTCATCCTTTAAATGATGATCAGTTAAAACGTTTTAGTTCGGCAGTAACAAAAATAAAAACGATTTTTCCGAAGATTAAAACTAGCTTGGCTAATTCTTCGGGTACTTTTTTAGGTGAAGCCTATCATTTTGACATGGTGCGAATCGGTGCTGCCCTGTATGGCATAAACCCTCAGCCGGGTTCTATCAATCCACTGCAGAATGTTATCGATTTGAAACTACCGGTCTTGCAAATCCGCGAAACTGAACAACCTTCATCGGTGGGTTATGGTGCTACAGCATCAGTCAAAGCGGGCACGCGTTTGGCCGTGGTCGCAGGGGGCTATGCCGACGGAATTAATCGCAGTTTAGGTTCTGCCCCAGAGGGGCGGGCGGCAGGTGTTGAAGTAAGAGCTGTAGGTCGACTATCCATGGACTCGTGTATTTTTGATATTACCTCTGTTGAAGGTGATCCTGCTTATATTGACGTCATTAATCATGAGCTGACTTTGGACTATTTGATGAGCGTGAATAAAACGCTCGGTTATGAGGTGCTAACGAGCCTCGGCCGCCGCTACCAGCGCCGCTATATTTCTTCTGGAACAAATAATGAATAGCGATGCTGCTGATTTGCCGCCCATGGCCTTATTGCAGCTATTGGCTGATGGCAAAAATCATTCTGGCCAGGAAATGGCGAAGCATTTAAATGTCAGTCGCACAGCTATTTGGAAGCAACTCGCTAAACTAGAGGCCTTGGGGCTTGAGCTCTTATCCCAATCGGGCAAGGGCTATTGTTTGGTTGGTGGTTTGGAGTTGTTGGATGAAGGCATCATTCGTAAAGAGATGGCTCACACCGCGTCAGAATGCCTTAATAAACTCTCAGTTTTAACCTCTATAGATTCGACTAACGCATTTCTCATGCGTCAGGAACCGGCGCCGGGAATTAGTGCTTGTTTTGCAGAGTACCAAACCGCTGGGCGTGGTCGTCGTGGTCGCCAATGGGTGAGCCCCTTTGCAAGTAATATTTATCTCTCGCTGAGATTGTCAAACAATAGCGGCTTGGGGGCTTTTGAGGGGATTAGCCTGGCTGTTGGTGTTGCAGTCGCACGGGCTTTGAATGAGCTCAATATTGGCGATGTGCAATTAAAATGGCCCAATGATGTGTTATGGTCCGGCAGAAAGCTCGGTGGGATTCTCATTGAGGTTGTTGGAGATCCATCCGGTGTTTGCCATTTGGTGGTGGGATTGGGATTGAATCTCAAAACAGAAAAATCCATGGCGCAGGCGATTGATCAACCGTGGGTGGCGCTAGATAGTATCCTGACTGAACCGCCAAGCCGAAACCACGTGGCCAGCTGTTTGCTCAACCACATAGTGCCGCTTTTAAATACTTACGAAGTCCAAGGCTTTTCTGCCTATAAGTCGGAATGGGAAGGCCTTAATGCACAGGCTAACCAAGCCGTCGATTTATTTATGGGCGACAATCGGACATCTGGCATTATGCGAGGCGTAAATTCATCAGGAGCGCTCTTGTTGGAAACGGATAAGGGTTTGGAGATTTTTCACGGTGGCGAAGTTTCTTTGAGGGTCGCTCGGTGATATTGGAGTTGGATTGCGGCAATACGCGGGTTAAGTGGCGGGTGCGCGACCACCATAAAACCCTTATGCGCGGCATGTTTCTTACCGGGGAAGGATTTCACCCATCCACGACCGCTGAATTGGCAGACGCAAATATTGAGCAAGTCTTGGTTGGTTCGGTGTTAAGTGACGATTACGCGCGCAAGCTGGCGGCCTGGTCAATCTCTCATTTAGGTGTAAACCCCCAATTTGCGGTAAGTGAGCCCCACTGTAATGGTGTGGTTAACGGTTATCAGCAGCCTGAGAAATTGGGCGTAGATCGCTGGTTGGCGATTCTGGCGGCTAAGGCAAAAGATCCCTCGGCATGTGTGATCGTGGACTGCGGGAGCGCCATAACTGTTGATCTCGTCACATCTCAGGGAGAGCATTTAGGTGGTTATATAGCACCTGGGTTAAGGTTGATGCGCGAAGCGCTCGCAACCAAAACTTCGGCCATTAAACTGGGGCAGATCGGCTACCCCGAAAACGATTTTCCGGGTCGCAATACAGTGCTGGCTATTAAATCCGCTGAGCTGGCGATGATTGCTGGCTTGGTTGAGCATGCGAAATCAATTTTGCGTAACTACGATAGTCATGGAGCGCATCTGCTGGTGACGGGCGGCGACGGCGAGTGGTTGGTTAGCATGCTGAAAGAGGGGGCCTATCACGAAGATTTGGTGATGGATGGGTTAGATATAGCCTTGGCTGAAGTCAAAACATAAAAGGCGGAATCAATGAGATTGATCTTTATAGTGCTGTTGCTCGGCAATGTCGCGTTTTTTCTTACCCAATTTTTCGGGGGATCGGCGCCGGTGGATGCCAAGCCTGCTGTGGTCGAGCACAGAAATTTCGGTAATTTACAAACGATTGCCGAGCGCGACGCAAAAGGCAAGCAGTCTGCAAAAGAATCCCGAAAGAAGGAGCCTGAGGCTCCGTCGGGTGCTGCCGTGAGCGATTCTGAAAAATGTGAACTTATTGGTCCCTTCGCCGAACTTCTCCATGCGGAATATTTGGTTGAGCGTTTAACTGCGCTGGAAGTTGCATCTTCCATTAAGCAAGTAGAGATCGCCGACGGTAAAAATTATTTGGTGTATTTAAAGCCTGAAATGTCAGAAAAAGAAGCTTTGAGGCGTTTGAGTGAGATTCAGCAATCCAAGGCGATTGATAGCTACATAATTCCGAGTGGCGAGCTGGCAAATGGCATTTCGTTTGGGCAATTTGCCAGCGAAAAGGAGGCGTCGGATAAGGCAGAACAGATTCGAGCCCAAGGCTATGCTGCTGAAATAAAAGAGATTCCTAAGAGTCATAATGAGACCTGGGTGGAGGTTCATCAAAAAGTTGGGCAGAAAGTAAGCGAAGAAAAGTGGTTGAGCCTCCTTAAAGAAGAAAAAGCTATAGAAAGACGACAAAATTACTGCTTGGGTGTTGCGCGCTGATAAAACTTTCTCTAATATTCGCGCCTCCACATTAGACGGTGGTTGTGAAAAGGCTGGCGTAGCTCAGTAGGTAGAGCAGCTGACTTGTAATCAGCCGGTCGGGGGTTCAATTCCTCTCGCCAGCTCCATTTCTTAACTTGTCTAGTGTGATGCAATGTAAGTGATTGCATTCGCAACGCGCGAGCTTCGATGGTTCGAATCCATCCCCCTGCACCATATTTATATCATTTGAATCCTGAATTCAGGTGAGCAAAAAGTAAGTTAGGCATCGCTGAGCTAAATGTGTTTAGCGGGTATGGTTCAATGGTAGAACCTCAGCCTTCCAAGCTGATGGCGCGGGTTCGATTCCCGCTACCCGCTCCATATTCTTATATGGAGAATGCTTGAAGAATATGCTTTTGTAGCTCAGTTGGTAGAGCACACCCTTGGTAAGGGTGAGGTCGGCAGTTCGAATCTGCTCAAAAGCTCCATATCTGCTGCGAGGGAGAACCTTTGCGGCTTTTTTTGTCTGTTTTAAATTAATCTCTTGAGGAGTGACTCGCAATGGCGAAGGAAAAGTTTGAACGTAACAAGCCCCACGTCAATGTGGGCACCATCGGTCACGTAGACCACGGTAAAACGACTTTGACTGCAGCGTTAACACGCGTGTGTTCAGAGGCATGGGGCGGTAAAGCGGTTGCATTTGACGGTATCGACAATGCTCCGGAAGAGCGTGAGCGCGGTATTACCATCAATACCTCACACGTTGAATACGATTCACCTGTGCGTCACTACGCACACGTAGACTGCCCAGGCCACGCCGACTATGTGAAGAACATGATCACCGGTGCTGCACAAATGGACGGCGCGATTTTGGTATGCGGCGCAACTGACGGCCCAATGCCACAAACTCGCGAACACATCCTCTTGTCTCGTCAAGTAGGTGTTCCATACATCGTGGTATTCCTGAACAAGGCTGACTTGTTGGCTGCAGACTGCGGCGGCGTAGGCACCGAAGAATACAACGAAATGTTGGAATTGGTTGAGATGGAATTGCGTGAGCTGTTGGGTACTTATGACTTCCCGGCTGACGACACCCCAATCATCCCAGGTTCTGCCTTGATGGCATTGAACGGCGAAGATGACAACCAATTGGGTACCTCTGCTGTTAAGAAGTTGGTAGAAACTTTGGACTCATACATTCCTGAGCCAGTACGTGCTATCGACCAACCATTCCTGATGCCAGTAGAAGACGTATTCTCTATCTCTGGTCGCGGTACTGTAGTGACTGGCCGTGTAGAGCGTGGTGTAGTGAAAGTAGGTGAAGAGATCCAGATCATCGGTATCACCGAAACTCAAAAAACCACCTGTACTGGTGTTGAAATGTTCCGTAAGTTGCTCGACGAAGGTCGTGCTGGTGAGAACGTAGGTGTTCTGTTGCGTGGTACCAAGCGTGATGACGTGCAGCGTGGTCAAGTATTGTGTAAGCCAAACTCAGTAACCCCACACACCAAGTTCATCGCAGAAGTATACGTATTGTCTAAAGATGAAGGTGGTCGTCACACCCCATTCTTCAAAGGCTACCGTCCACAGTTCTACTTCCGTACCACTGACGTAACTGGTGCTGTTGAATTGCCAGAAGGCGTAGAAATGGTAATGCCAGGTGACAACATTCAAATGAACGTTACCTTGATTCACCCCATCGCGATGGAAGAAGGCTTGCGCTTCGCTATCCGTGAAGGTGGTCGTACTGTTGGTGCTGGTGTTGTTGCCAAAATCATTCAGTAAGTTGTAAATGCCTTGCGAAAAGGACGCTGTAAAGCGTCCTTTTTATTTAAGGTAAGTAGTCTGGATGATGTTTTTAGTGGCTTTTAGAGTTGCTTAAATATTGTCTATTTTCTGTCAGCATTGTGTTGACAACCTGGGTCTAGGTCTTTAAGATTGCGCCTCCTTTTAAGGGGCTATCTTTTTAGCGCTTAGAAGGTGTTCTTTAAGTTAAATAATTGGAGTTTGGTTCATGCAGAATCAACGCATTAGAATTCGCCTGAAAGCTTTCGATCACAAGCTGATTGATGCATCTACTCAGGAAATTGTTGAAACCGCAAAGCGCACTGGTGCGCAAGTTCGTGGCCCAATTCCGCTGCCGACTCGTAAAGAGCGCTTCACTGTATTGATTTCTCCGCACGTTAATAAAGACGCGCGTGATCAATACGAGATACGTACACACAAGCGTTTGCTCGATATTGTTGAGCCTACTGAAAAGACTGTAGATGCCCTGATGAAGCTGGATCTAGCTGCAGGCGTTGAGGTTCAAATTAGTCTCGGTTAATAAGTAAATGTTTAAGTTGTAGGGCAATGGTGCTTTGCAACTGTGTAACGCTCTGAAATGGGCGGCCATAGCGGGTAAAAGCCCCGTACACTATAGAGGTTAGTAAAATGACGATTGGTATTGTCGGCCGCAAAAGCGGTATGACTCGTATTTTTACCGATGATGGTGTTTCCATTCCTGTTACTGTGATTGAGGTTGAGCCTAATCGCATCACTCAGGTCAAGAATGTCGAAACCGATGGCTACTCTGCTGTGCAAGTAACCGTGGGTTCTCGTCGTGCCTCCCGTGTTACCAAGTCTGAAGCAGGTCACTTCGCTAAAGCTAACGCTGAAGCAGGTCGTAACTTGTTCGAATTGCGTAACGACACTCAAGAAGCTTTCGAAGTTGGTGCATCAATTACTGTTGAGTCTTTCTCTGCAGGTCAAATCATTGATGTAACTGGCACATCCAAAGGTAAAGGTTTCGCTGGCGGTATTAAACGCTGGAATTTTGGTATGCAAGATGCGACTCACGGTAACAGCCGTTCGCACCGCGTATTGGGTTCTATCGGTCAGTGTCAAACTCCAGGTCGCGTATTCAAAGGCAAAAAAATGGCTGGTCACTTGGGTGCTGAGCGTGTAACCGTTCAGAATCTTGAAGTTGTCCGCGTTGATGCTGAGCGCAATCTGCTTCTGGTTAAGGGTGCTATTCCTGGTGCTCCAGGCGGCGACGTATTTGTACGTCCTGCTGTTAAAGCGCGCACTAACGGTTAAGTATCCGAGGGGAATCGACCATGGAATTAAAAATTGTTAGTCCCGCAGGCGCGCAAGGTACAGTAAATGTATCTGAAGTTGCCTTCGGTAGAGAGTTTAACCAAGACTTGGTTCATCAAGCCGTTGTTGCGTACATGGCTGGTGCTCGTCAAGGTACTAAAGCGCAATTAACTCGCGCTGAAGTGTCTGGCGGTGGTAAGAAGCCTTGGCGTCAAAAAGGTACTGGCCGTGCACGTGCTGGTACTATTCGTAGCCCAATCTGGCGTGGCGGTGGTGCTACTTTCGCAGCAAAACCGCGCGATCACGAGCAAAAGCTGAACAAGAAAATGTATCGCGCTGCATTGCAATGCATTTTGTCTGAGCTGAACCGTCAAGAGCGTCTTATTGTTGTTGAGAGCTTTGATATTGAAGCTCCAAAGACTAAAGCTCTGGTGCAAAAATTAGCTCAATTCAACTTGACTGATGTATTGATCGTTACTGAAGAAATCAGCGAAAACCTGTTCCTCGCTTCACGCAACTTGTACAAGGTTGGTGTTTCTGATGCGCAAGGCGTTGATCCAGTAAGTCTGATCGGTTTCGACAAAGTTGTTGTGACTGTGCCAGCTCTCAAAAAATTTGAGGAGATACTGGGATGAACCAAGAGCGTTTATACAAAATTATTCTCGGCCCAGTAGTTTCTGAGAAATCAGCAGCGGCAGGCGAGTCTGCAAATCAAGTGGTGTTTAAAGTTAATCCAACTGCAAACAAACTTGAAATCAAAGCTGCAGTTCAATCGTTGTTTGGCACAAAAGTAGAAAGCGTTTCTGTGCTGAATGTTAAAGGTAAGACCAAGCGTACCCGTTACGGTCTTGGCAAAAGAAGCGATTGGAAAAAGGCATACGTTCGTTTGGCGCAAGGTCAAGAAATTGATCTCGCGGCATCGGCTGAGTAAGGGGATTAGGTCATGGCTATCGTAAAACGTAAACCCACATCGCCTGGTCGTCGCTTTGTAGTTAGCATTGTTAACCCGGATTTGTACAAAGGTGATCCCTATGCACCTTTGCTTGAAAAGAAATCAAAAACCGGTGGTCGTAACAATGCTGGCCGTATCACTACCCGTCATATCGGTGGTGGTCACAAGCAGCATTACCGTGTAGTCGATTTCCGTCGTAACAAAGATGGTATTCCAGCAACTGTAGAGCGCATTGAGTACGATCCAAACCGTACTGCTTACATCGCTCTCGTTTGCTACGCCGATGGTGAGCGTCGTTACATTATCGCTCCTAAAGGTTTGGTAGTAGGTGACAAAATTGAATCTGGCAATGCCGCTGCAATCAAGGCTGGTAACACCATGCCTTTGCGCAACGTTCCGCTCGGTTCTGTTGTTCACTGTGTTGAACTCAAGCCTGGCAAAGGTGCTCAGGTTGCTCGTTCCGCTGGTGCTTCGGCTCAGTTGGTTGCGCGTGACGGTGCTTATGCAACCTTGCGTTTACGCAGTGGTGAAATGCGCAAGGTGTTGAGTGATTGTCGTGCAACGTTAGGTGAAGTATCTAACAGCGAACACAATCTGCGTTCCTTGGGTAAAGCTGGTGCTACTCGCTGGCGTGGTGTTCGTCCTACCGTTCGCGGTGTGGCGATGAACCCTGTCGATCACCCAATGGGTGGTGGTGAAGGGCGTACGTCGGGTGGTCGTCACCCAGTTTCACCATGGGGTGTTCCTACTAAGGGATACAAAACGCGCAGCAATAAGCGCACAGACAAGATGATTGTTCGTCGTCGCGATAAGAAATAATCGCGCGTCTAACAGCAGCTGAGAGAGGAAATCGCAGTGCCACGTTCACTGAAAAAAGGTCCTTTTATAGATCTTCACCTTATTAAGAAGGTCGAAGCAGCGATCGCAGCTAACGATCGTCGTCCAATTAAGACTTGGTCACGTCGTTCTATGATCATGCCGGAAATGATTGGTTTGACCCTTGCTGTGCATAACGGTCGTCAACATGTACCAGTATTGGTAAATGAAGAGATGGTTGGTCATAAGCTTGGTGAATTTGCAGCAACCCGCACTTATCGTGGCCACGCCGCTGATAAGAAAGCGAAAAAACGCTAATCGAGGTATACGATGGAAGTAGCAGCAAAATTAACCGGTGCTCGTCTGTCGGCGCAAAAAGCGCGTTTGGTAGCTGATCAAATTCGCGGTAAAGGCGTTGAACAAGCTCTTGATACTCTTACCTTTTCTACTAAGAAAGGCGCGGATCTTATCAAGAAAGTACTGGAATCTGCGATTGCTAACGCAGAACACAACGAAGGTGCTGACGTTGATTCTTTAAAAGTATCAACCATTTTTGTTGATGAGGGCACAAGCCTTAAGCGCGTAAGTCCACGTGCTAAGGGTCGTGCAGACCGCATCACCAAGCGCACTTGTCACATCACCGTTAAAGTAGCCGACAAGTAAGAGAGCAGGCGTTATGGGTCAGAAAGTACATCCGAACGGCATCCGTCTCGGAATTATCAAGAAGCACACCTCTGTGTGGTATGCCGATGGTACTGATTACGCAGATAAGTTGATCGTTGACTTGAAAGTACGTAAGTACATTCAAGAAAAACTGGCCAGCGCATCTGTAAGCCGTGTAGACATTGAGCGTCCAGCTAACACTGCTCGCATCACTATCCACACTGCGCGTCCTGGTATCGTGATCGGTAAAAAAGGTGAAGATGTTGATAAGTTGCGCCTTGAACTAGGCAAGCAAATGGGCGTTCCAGTCCATATCAATATCGAAGAAATTCGTAAGCCTGACTTGGATGGCGCATTGGTTGCCCAGGGCGTAGCCCAGCAATTAGAGCGCCGCGTAATGTTCCGTCGTGCCATGAAGCGCGCGGTACAAAACGCCATGCGTCAAGGTGCCGAAGGCATCAAGATTCAAGTTGGTGGTCGTTTAGGTGGTGCTGAGATTGCACGTAGTGAATGGTACCGTGAAGGTCGCGTTCCTCTCCACACATTGCGTGCGGATATTGATTACGCTACCGCTGAAGCGCACACCACCTACGGCATCATTGGTGTAAAAGTCTGGATTTTCAAAGGCGAAGTTATCGGTGACGTAGTTGCTGAAGCTGAACCTAAGAAAAAAGCCGCTAAATCCAAGTAAGGGGTACGCAAAATGTTACAACCTAAGCGTACAAAGTTTCGCAAGCAGATGAAAGGCCGCAACCGCGGCTTGGCCCAGCGTGGCTCCAAAGTTAGCTTTGGTGATTTCGGCTTGAAGGCAACTGGTCGCGGTCGCTTAACTGCTCGCCAAATTGAAGCAGCACGTAGAGCGATGACTCGTCACGTTAAGCGTGGCGGTAAAATCTGGATTCGTGTGTTTCCGGATAAGCCAATTACCGAAAAACCTCTTGAAGTTCGTCAAGGTAAAGGTAAGGGTAATGTGGAGTACTGGGTGGCACAAATCCGTCCTGGCAAGGTTCTGTATGAGATGGATGGCGTTGGTGAAGAGTTGGCTCGTGCAGCTTTCGCTCTTGCCGCAGCTAAACTGCCAATTTCAACAACATTTGTTAAACGTTCGGTGATGTGATGAAAGCTTCAGAATTACGCGAAAAATCCGTCGAAGAGCTGAATGGCGTTTTGTTGGAACAATTGAAAGAGCAGTTTAAGTTTCGTATGCAAGCTTCTACTGGCCAATTGAGCCAAACTCACTTGCTCGCGCAAGTGCGCAAAGACATTGCACGCATCAAGACAGCGCTTAGACAAAAGGCAGGTAACTAACGATGACTCAGGAAACAAAACTGGCTCGTACTCTGACCGGTAAGGTCGTTAGCGACAAGATGGATAAAACCATTACTGTGCTGATTGAGCGTCGCGTTAAGCATGAACTTTATGGCAAATACGCCACTAAATCTTCAAAGCTTCACGCTCATGACGAAAAGAACGAGTGCAAAATTGGTGATGTGGTTACGGTTGCAGAATCGCGCCCATTATCAAAAACCAAGACCTGGTCTTTGGTTAAAATTGAAGAACGTGCTTCTGAAGTCTAATCGGCTCCAGATTATATTGAAAGTTTCGGAGACGGACGATGATTCAAACAGAAAGCTACTTAGATGTTGCTGACAACAGCGGTGCTCGCCGTGTCATGTGCATCAAGGTTCTTGGCGGTTCTCACCGTCGCTATGCGGCAGTGGGTGACATCATCAAAGTTACCGTAAAGGAAGCAATTCCACGCGGTAAGGTGAAAAAAGGCCAAGTCATGAAGGCAGTTGTTGTTCGCACAAAGAAAGGTGTGCGTCGCCAAGACGGTTCATTGATCAAGTTTGACGATAATGCTGCCGTACTGCTGAACAACCAAGATGCTCCGATTGGTACACGTATTTTCGGACCAGTAACTCGTGAGTTGCGTGGCGAGAAATTCATGAAAATCATTTCTTTGGCTCCTGAAGTACTTTAAGTACTCAGTCCTAAGAATAAAGGGGCAGGAAAATGCTTAAAATTAAACGTGATGACGAAGTGATTGTTATCGCCGGACGTGACAAGGGCAAGCGCGGCAAGGTAGTTCGTGTGTTGGCTGACCGTGTTATCGTTGCTGGCATTAACTTGATCAAAAAGCACCAAAAACCTAATCCACAAGCTGGCGTTGCTGGCGGGATTATTGAGAAAGAAGCATCGATTCACACATCGAATGTTGCAATTTATAACCCAGCAACCAAGCAGGCTGATCGTGTTGGATTCAAAGTTCTTGAGAATGGCGACAAAGTTCGCGTTTTCAAATCCAATGGCGAGGCCGTAGAGGCGTAATAGAATGGCTAGGCTTAAAGACTTATACAACAAAGAACTCGCTCCCAAGTTGAAAGAAACATTGGGTTTGGCGAATGTTATGGAAGTGCCACGCATTACCAAAATCACCCTGAACATGGGTGTAGGTGAAGCAGTTGGTGATAAGAAAGTGCTTGAGAACGCGGTAGGCGATCTGACTAAAATTGCTGGTCAGAAAGTGGTTGTCACAGCAGCGCGCAAGTCAATTGCGGGCTTCAAAATTCGTGAAGACTGGCCAATCGGTTGCAAAGTAACTCTGCGTAGTGATCGTATGTATGAGTTCCTGGATCGTCTGGTTTCAATTGCAATTCCACGTATTCGTGACTTCCGTGGTATTAGCCCGAAGCAATTTGATGGTCGTGGTAATTTCTCAATGGGCGTGACTGAACAAATCATTTTCCCAGAGATTGATTACGACAAAGTGGATAAAATCCGTGGTTTGGACATTTGTATCACGACAACTGCCCGTACCGACGACGAAGGCCGTGCTTTGCTAAAAGCCTTCAACTTCCCATTCAAAGGCTAAGGGTAGAATCATGGCTAAGAAATCTATGATTGCGCGTGAAGTTAAACGTGCAAATACCGTAAAAAAATTCGCTGCTAAACGCGCTGAATTGAAAGCTACCATCATTAGCCCTTCTTCAACTGAAGAGCAAATCTGGGAAGCCCAAATCAAATTGCAACAACAGCCTCGCGATGCAAGTGCTAGCCGCAAACGTAACCGTTGCCGCTTGACTGGTCGTCCACATGGCGTTTACCGCAAATTTGGTTTGTGCCGTCACAAGTTGCGCGAAGCCGCAATGCGTGGTGACGTTCCAGGTCTTGTTAAGGCTAGCTGGTAAGCCTCGGCTTAATTTTAGGAGCAGAATCATATGAGTATGCAAGATCCTTTGGCAGACATGCTTACCCGCATTCGCAATGCGCAATCAGTGGGTAAACCGTCTGTAACTATGCCTTCTTCAAAGTTGAAGGTAAATGTTGCCAATGTACTTTCTAGCGAAGGTTACATTAGCGGTTTTTCAGTAAGCGAAGGCGCTAAGCAAGAGCTGACTGTTGAATTGAAATATTTTGAAGGCAAGCCAGTTATTGCTGAGATCGACCGCGTAAGTCGTCCTGGTCTTCGCAGTTATGCTGGAAAAGCAGCTATCCCTACCGTACGTGCTGGTTTGGGTATTGCTATTGTTTCTACCAGTAAAGGTGTGATGACTGATCGTGCTGCCCGTGCCGCTGGCGTGGGTGGTGAAGTTCTTTGCACAGTATTCTAATGGGAAATCGTCATGTCACGAGTTGCAAAAAGTCCGGTTGAAGTGCCTGCCGCAGTGAGTGTGACCTTAGCGGGTCAATCGCTCACTATTAAAGGCGGTAAAGGTACATTGGCGCTGGAAGTCCACGCGAGTGTAGAAGTTAAACACGAAAACAACGTGTTAACTTTTGCCCCACGCGACGGTGCCAAGCAGTCCGATGCACTAGCAGGCACTACCCGTGCGCTAGTTAATAATATGGTAAAAGGTGTTAGCCAAGGTTTTGAAAAGAAACTGA
The DNA here is from genome assembly GCF_014652535.1 of Cellvibrio zantedeschiae. Lineage (NCBI taxonomy): Bacteria > Pseudomonadati > Pseudomonadota > Gammaproteobacteria > Cellvibrionales > Cellvibrionaceae > Cellvibrio > Cellvibrio zantedeschiae. The sequence goes on from NZ_BMYZ01000001.1 coordinate 13,088, forward strand.
CTTTGGTTGGTGTTGGTTACCGTGTTAAAGCAGAAGGCAATACTGTAAACCTGTCTTTGGGTCTATCTCACCCGGTAAATTATGTCCTGCCTGCAGGCGTAACGGTTGAAACCCCAAGCCAGACCGAAATTGTACTAAAAGGTAGCGACAAGCAATTGCTTGGTCAAGTTGCTGCTGAGATTCGTTCGTTCCGTGAGCCAGAGCCTTATAAAGGTAAAGGTGTACGTTATTCAGACGAAGTAGTACTCCGTAAAGAAGCTAAGAAGAAGTAAGGGCTAGGTTATGAGCGATAAGAAGCTATCTCGTCTTCGCCGCGCACGCCGTGCCCGAGCAAAGATTCGCGAACTGGGTACAACTCGTTTGACTATCCATCGCACCCCACGCCACATTTACGCACAAGTAATTGCTGGTGATGGTTCAAAAGTATTGGCTAGCGCCTCTACTCTTGATAAAGATTTACGCAGTGGTAAGACTGGCAATGCTGATGCCGCAAAAGCAGTTGGTTTACTGGTTGCTGAGCGTGCTAAAGCTGCGGGTATCACACAAGTTGCTTTCGATCGTAGCGGTTTCAAATACCACGGTCGTGTAAAGGCCTTGGCTGATGCTGCCCGTGAAGGTGGTTTGGAATTCTAAAGGTTAAGATATGGCTTACTCTAAGAAAGAAGATGATAGCAACAACGAAGGCTTGCAAGAGAAGTTAGTTCAAGTCAATCGCGTTGCTAAAACTGTAAAAGGTGGTCGTATCTTCCAATTTACCGCGTTGACAGTTGTTGGCGACGGTAATGGCAAGGTAGGTTTCGGCCGCGGTAAAGCGCGTGAAGTGCCCACTGCAATTCAAAAAGCAATGGAAGCAGCACGTCGTAACATGATTAACGTTGACCTGAACGGCGACACTTTGCAATACGCTATCAAAGGTGTGCATGGCGCATCTAAAGTGTACATGCAGCCAGCTTCACAAGGTACCGGTGTAATTGCCGGCGGTGCAATGCGCTCCGTGCTTGAGATTGCAGGTGTTCAGAACGTATTGGCTAAGTGCTACGGCTCTACCAATCCAGTAAACGTTGTTCGTGCAACCTTTAACGCCCTGAAAGCAATGACTTCTCCAGAAGCAGTTGCTGCCAAGCGCGGTAAAAGCGTTGAACAAATTCTGAACTAATCGAATTTTCGATTTACGACGGTGGATAACCATGTCTAAGAAAATGATTCAAGTGACTCAGGTGAAAAGCATTGCTCACCGCCTGAAAGCTCACAAGGCATGCGTTGCAGGTTTAGGCTTGCGTCGCATTGGCCATACCGTTGAAGTAGAAGATACTCCTTCTGTTCGCGGTATGATTAATAAAGTGAACTATTTGGTCAAGGTAGTGGGAGAATAAGATGCGTCTTAATACACTTAGCCCCGCACCGGGCAGAATTAAAGCTGCTAAACGTGTTGGCCGTGGTATCGGTAGTGGTTTGGGTAAAACTGCTGGCCGTGGTCACAAAGGTCTGAAATCACGTTCAGGTGGTTCTGTACGTCCAGGTTTCGAAGGCGGTCAAATGCCTTTGCAAATCCGTTTGCCAAAATATGGTTTCTCTTCTCGTATTGGTCGCGTTACTGCTGAGATTCGTTTGTCTGAACTGAATCTGGTAGAAGGCTCCGTAGTAGATTTGGAAACTCTCAAGCAAGCAGACTTGATTAGCTCCGTTATCAAACGCGCTAAGATTTTCGCTTCTGGTGAGTTGAAAAAGGCTGTGACTGTTAAAGGTTTGGCTGTAACCAAAGGTGCTAAGGCTGCTATTGAAGCTGCTGGCGGTACTGTAGAAGAGTAAGAGACGCATGGCTATCACTAACAATATGCCGTTAGCGAATCAAAAAGGTTTAGGCGAGCTTTGGGCTCGCCTTCGTTTTCTCTTTTTGGCTATTTTGGTCTACCGCATTGGTACTCACGTACCGATTCCGAGTTTAGATCCAGAACGAATCGCAAATCTGTTTAATCAAAACAAAGACACAATCCTTGGCATGTTTAACATGTTCTCGGGCGGTGCGCTTGAGCGGATGAGTATTTTAGCCCTGGGCATCATGCCTTACATTTCGGCATCGATCATCATGCAACTCTTAAGCTCGGTAACCCCGTCGCTTGAGCAGTTGAAGAAAGAAGGTGATGCCGGACGTAGAAAGATCAACCAATACACACGTTATTTCACGGTTGTATTAGCTGCTGTACAAGCCTTTGCCATGGCAGCCAGCTTTTCCAACTATGCATACGGCGGTGAGCCAACAGTTGCCTATTACTTCACTACGGTGATTTCATTGGTGACCGGTGCGGTGTTTATGATGTGGTTGGGCGAGCAAGTTACCGAGCGCGGTATTGGCAATGGTATATCCATGTTGATTTTCGCCGGTATCGTTGCTGGTTTGCCAAGTGCTGTTGTTCATTCTCTGGAAAGTGCGCGTCAAGGCGACGTGAATTATTTGGCGTTGTTATTTGTTGCGGTAATTGCAATAGCGGTAGTGTGGTTGGTGGTGCGCATTGAGCGTGGTCAGCGCAGAATTACTGTTAACTACGCGAAAAGACAACCGGGTCGTCAAGGTATGGGGGCGCAATCGAGCCATCTGCCATTGAAGATCAATATGTCAGGTGTAATTCCAGCCATTTTCGCCAGTAGTATTTTGTTGTTCCCAGCATCAATTGCCCAATGGTTTGGTCAAGGTGAAGGTCCGGTTAAGGTGTTCTTGCAGAACGTTGCTCTGGAGCTTAGTCCTGGTCGCCCACTGTACATTTTGTTGTTTATTGCATTTATTTCGTTCTTCTGTTTCTTCTACACCGCGTTGATGTTCAACCCGAAAGAAGTGGCAGATAACTTGAAAAAATCGGGTGCTTACATTCCAGGGATTCGTCCTGGTGAGCATTCCGCAAAATATATCGATAGCGTACTAACTCGCTTAACCGTGATTGGTGCTATCTATATGTCAGCAGTTTGCTTGTTACCTCAGTTCTTGCAAGTAGCCGCAAAAGTACCTTTCTATTTGGGTGGTACTTCATTACTTATCGTGGTGGTTGTGGTTATGGACTTTATGTCTCAGGTACAGGCTCACTTGATGTCTCATCAATATGAATCATTGATGAAGAAGTCAAACTTAAAAGGTTACGGCGGCAACGCGCGTTAATCCTGGATTTTGAGGTTGAATAATGAAAGTTCGTGCTTCTGTTAAAAAAATTTGCCGCAATTGCAAAATGGTGCGTCGCAACGGTGTTCTGCGTGTAATCTGCGCCGTTGAACCGCGTCACAAGCAGCGTCAGGGTTAATGCTTAATTAATTTGTCGCTTCAGTAAGAGGCAGGTATTCAATCTGAGTGCCTGCCTCTTGTTTTCTAAGTGATTAAACCAAAGCATTACCAATAGGGGGCGCCTGACTGTCGTTAGATAAGAAATTGTCTAGCTATTGCTTTGTGCTGTATTTCTCGCTATCCTGCGCGCCTTTTTGAGCGGCGATGATGGCGGTTAATACTGTCAGCGCTACATTTATGTGTTATTGGAGTAATTTGAATGGCTCGTATTGCTGGTGTAAACATACCAGATAACAAACACGCCGTTATCTCGTTGACTTATGTGTACGGGATTGGTCGTACTACAGCTAAACAGATCTGTGCCGCTACTGGTATTTCTGAAGAATCTAAAATTGGTTCTTTGTCAGAAGAACAGTTGGAATCGATCCGTGCTGAAGTTGCAAAGCGCACCGTAGAAGGTGACTTGCGCCGTGTTATATCTATGAATATCAAGCGTTTGATGGATTTGGGTTGCTACCGTGGCTTGCGTCACCGTCGTAGCTTGCCATTGCGTGGTCAGCGTACTAAGACGAACGCTCGTACTCGTAAAGGCCCACGTAAGCCCATTAAGAAGTAATTCTTAGGCTTAACTTCATTCACTTACGGTAACAAATTAGTAGGAAGAAATTGCTATGGCTAAGCCAAGTAATAAAACCGCAACCAAGAAAAAAGTTAAAAAGACAGTAGTGGACGGCGTTGCCCATATCCACGCTTCTTTTAACAACACCATCGTGACTATCACTGATCGTCAGGGTAATGCTCTTAGCTGGGCTACTTCAGGTGGTTCTGGTTTCCGTGGTTCACGTAAATCTACACCATTCGCTGCGCAGGTTGCTGCTGAGCGCGCTGGTGAAGCTGCAAAAGAATACGGCTTGAAAAACCTTGACGTAGAAGTTAAAGGCCCAGGTCCAGGTCGCGAATCAGCGGTTCGTGCTCTGAACAATGTTGGTTACAAAATTACCAACATCACTGACGTAACGCCGATTCCTCACAACGGCTGCCGTCCGCCGAAAAAACGTCGTGTGTAAGGGGAATAGATAATGGCTCGTTATATTGGACCTACCTGTAAACTCTCTCGTCGCGAAGGCACTGATCTTTTCCTGAAAAGTGGTGCGCGCGCGTTAGATTCAAAATGTAAATTAGAAACTGCACCAGGTCAACATGGCCAACGTCGTGGTCGTTTGTCTGACTATGGTGTGCAGTTGCGTGAAAAGCAAAAAGTTCGTCGTATTTACGGCATTCTTGAAAAGCAATTCCGTGGTTACTACAAAGAAGCTGCACGTCGTAAAGGCGCTAGCGGTGAGAACTTGTTGAAGCTGCTCGAATCTCGCTTGGATAACGTTGTTTATCGTATGGGCTTCGGCTCAACTCGCTCTGAATCACGTCAATTAGTGTCGCACAAGGCAATTAGCGTAAACGGCAAAACCGTTAATATCGCTTCTTACCAGGTTGCTGCTGGTGATGTTGTTGCAGTTCGCGAAAAAGCTAAAAAGCAATTGCGCATTCAAAACGCTATTAACCTTGCTGGTCAACGCAGCAATGTTGAGTGGGTTGATGTTAACGCTGAGAAGAAAGAAGGCGTATTTAAACGCGTTCCTGATCGCAGCGATTTGCCAGCTGATATCAACGAGAACCTCATCGTAGAGCTTTACTCTAAGTAAGGATCTCTGAGTAAGTACCGGGAAGCTCCCGGTACTAACAACATCTCGGTACTCACTAGAACCGCTAACAGGTGTGGATATGCAGACAGCAGTAAACGAATTTTTAACTCCTCGTCACATCGACGTTTCAGAGAGCAGCCCAACTCACGCACGCGTGGTATTGGAGCCTTTGGAGCGTGGTTTTGGACATACACTCGGCAATGCCTTGCGCCGTATTTTGCTATCTTCAATGGCCGGTTGTGCCATTGTTGAAGCTGAAATCGAAGGCGTTTTGCATGAGTACAGTGACATCGAAGGCGTTCGCGAGGACGTGATTGAGATTTTGTTGAATCTCAAAGGTGTTGCCATTGTTATGCACGGTAAGGATCAAACCGTTCTTACCCTGAACAAAAAAGGCCCAGGCGTTGTTACTGCTGCTGATATTCAACTCGATCACGATGTGGAAATCAAAAATCCAGATCACGTGATTGCGAATATCACTGGCAATACCGAATTGAAAATGCGCTTGACCGTAGCTCGTGGTCGCGGTTACCAGCCAGCTGACTCTCGTCGTAAAGACGATGATGAAAGCCGTGCAATTGGTCGCTTGCAACTCGATGCTTCTTTCAGCCCAGTTAAGCGTTTGGCATACAGCGTAGAAAATGCGCGTGTTGAACAGCGTACTGACCTGGATAAATTAGTATTGGATTTGGAGACAAACGGTACTATCGATCCGGAAGAAGCAATCCGTCGTGCAGCTACAATTCTGCAACAACAGCTTGCTGTGTTTGTTGATCTTGAAGGTGAAAAACAATCTGCGCCAGAGCAAAAAGAAGAGGCTATTGATCCTGTCCTCTTGCGTCCAGTGGATGATTTGGAACTTACCGTACGTTCAGCAAACTGCTTGAAAGCGGAAAATATTTACTACATTGGCGACTTGATTCAACGCACAGAAGTTGAATTGTTGAAGACGCCAAACCTTGGTAAAAAATCTCTTACCGAAATTAAAGACGTTCTCGCTTCACGCGGTTTGTCTCTCGGTATGCGTTTAGAAAACTGGCCACCGGCTAGTCTTCGTAACGACTAAGAAACCGAAAAACTAAAGCGGCTATTGCTTCGGCGGTAGCCGCTTTAATTTTTTATTAGTTCGCCCGTCAACTCACTTCGGTGCGGGTGATTAACGAGATTGCTATTAGCAATCCTTTTTGAAGGAAATTTGTCATGCGTCATCAATTAAGTGGTCGTCAATTAGGCCGTAATTCTTCTCACCGTAAAGCTATGTTCCGTAACATGGTTATTTCTTTGGTTGAGCATGAATTGATTAAAACTACTTTGCCAAAAGCAAAAGAATTGCGTCGTTTCGCAGAGCCTTTGATTACTTTGGCTAAAGTGGATAGCGTTGCTAACCGTCGTCTTGCATTTGCTCGTTTGAACAGCAAAGAAGCCGTAGGTAAGTTGTTCAGCGAATTAGGTCCACGTTACAACACTCGTCCAGGTGGTTACCTGCGTGTGTTGAAGTGCGGCTTCCGTGCTGGCGATAAAGCACCAATGGCTTATGTTGAGCTTGTTGGTCGTCCAGTAGCCGCAAAAGCTGTTGAAGTAGACGCTGAATAATTTTTAGCTTTTACGTAATACCAAAAAGCCAGGCTCTCGCCTGGCTTTTTGCATTTTGGATAGCTGTAATTTAGATCCCTTATAATGAAACAAAAAGGGGAGGCAAATGCCTCCCAAGTCGTGCTCGCCTTACAACTTATTTTAGCTGGGGCTTATGCCTCAGCGTTTGTCTATAAGCTCGGCGGTTTAACGGAAATAGCCAGCTGTAGAAGCCTTGGCGATGATGCTATCGGCAAAAGCAGCTTCAAACTCGGTTCGCGTCAAGGGTCCGGAAAAACTAATTGTCTCTTTATTAAGTGCGTAAAGTTGGAACTGGTAATGATGACGGCCAGATGGCGGGCAAGGGCCACGATATTTGGCTGAACCGAAATCGCTGCTGGTTTCAACTGATCCTGCAGGAAGTTTATCGACGTGAGTGGATGCTCCTTCCGCGAGCTCTTTCGCAGTTGCACTTATGTTGTAGATATTCCAGTGCACCCAAACCACCCCAAACATCGCAAATGCGTCCGGGTCATCCACTATAAGAGCAAAGCTCTTTGTTCCAGCGGGTGCGCCTTCCCAGCCTAATTGCGGGTTGATATCGCTGCCGTCACAAGTGTATGTATTGGGTATGGTTGTATCTTCTACAAAACTGGTGGAAGTCAGCTTGAAGTTGGATGCGTTTGCCGAGGATGCTGAGGACGACTCTGCTGAGCTGCTTGATGACACGGCCGCCTTGCTAGATGACGAGCTTGAGGACGAACTTGTGGATGAAGAACTGACTTCGGAGGAGCTTGATACACTGCTTGATGATAAACTCGAAGAGCTCGGCGTATTTGTGGGAGCGGAGCTTTTGCCTCCTGAACCGCCACCGCAGGCGGCGAGTAACAAGAACGATAAATATAAAATAGCGTTAATCAATTTCATGGCGAATACCTGCTGTTGTTATGAATACCGGGATTGAAATTAGGGAATCATTGGTGCATTCCCTGAGTTCAAAATCCTAATTGCATTGCACGGCGTTTCATCATTAAATCTTATGAAGTGTTCCTAAGGCTCCTTTAGAAAATAAGAACAACGGCTTACCAGCGCTACGCAAATAATTCTCGCGGCCGAATTGAGTACATGAGGATCTAATGTCAACAGAATCTGAAGCTTCCGAAGGTTCGGCCAGCAATCTCTCTTCTTACAAGATTGGGGATTGGCTACTCAATGCGCATAGCAATCAGCTAACGAAGGATGGGCGTTCAGTTGAGCTGGAATATCGCCTGATGAATTTGTTGGTATTTCTGTTGGAGAACAGAGATAGGGTGTTAGCCAAGGATGAAATTTTGAGAGCTGTGTGGCCTAAAAAAGTCGTCAATGACGATAGTGTTGCGGTAGCGATCAGTCAGTTGCGCAAAGCTTTGGAAGACAACCCGCGAGCCCCGACCTATATCAAAACAATTCCCGGTGTTGGCTACCAGTTTATCCATCAGGATCAAATCGACATCCCCGTCGCAAACTCAACTGTTGAAGCGAGCGAGCCAGCCAAAGTAGTGCGGCCAATAAAAACTTACGCAGCTGTTGCTGGGCTGATGATGTGTTTGGGTATGTTTGCCGTTTTGATTTACACCAGGGAAACCGCGAAGCCTCTTGCTCCAATGCCAAAGGAATCTCCAGTTTCACCTACGCATAACGCAAACTTATTCACGCAAGCTGCAGGATTAACAGCAAGCCCCAATGCGGAAGACTGGCGCACAGCAGTAAAACTGCTGCGGCAGTTTATTCAGGAAAACCCTACTAACGCACCCGCATATTTAAACCTTGCCGAAACTAAAATTAAGCTCTTTGCAGATCGTTTCGCAGAGACTGAAAACTATCTGGAATTAACTGCGCTATTAAATAAAGCGTTGGAGCTAGATCCAGATCTGGCGCGCGCACACGCCTGGTTGGCAGAACTAATTTTTGTGCACGATTTAAATCCCGCTAAAGCAGAAAAACATTTCAAACTTGCCGTTGCCTTGGCGCCAAGGGATGACTTTGTTCATTATCGTTACGCTCATTTTCTGTTTATCTATAAACGATTTTCAGAAGCGCAGGAGCAAATTAATATTTCTCGCGGCTTAAACCCTTTAAGTTTTTCAGGTACCAATATGGTTTGGATCTATTTGCTACAAGGCAACAATGAGTTGGCAGAGCGCGAGTTAGAGCGTATTCAAAGCACGGAAGAAGTTGATAAGTATTTTAAAATTGCGGCGCAAAATGTGTATTACCAAATGGGCAACGAACAAAAAGTGTATGAAAACATGCAGTGGTTTTTTAAGCGGGCCCAATTTAATGAAGAAAAAATTAATGTGTTGAACCAGGCATTTTCGGAAGGCGGATTAAAAGCAGTTTATCGCTGGCTACTAGAGCACAAAGAAACGGCAGACGTTGGTCAATACACTCCGCCAATTTCCTGGGCGAGATATGCTATTGCAGTAGGTGATAATAAATCGGCGATGAATTATTTGGAGCAAGCATTTGCAAAGCGTCAACCTCATGTGGAATGCGCCGTGGCAGATCCCCATTACGCGCCTTTAAAAGATGAGGTCAAATTCAAAGAGTTTGTTGCACGATTTGGTAGTTCGGTAACGCGTTAGTCATAAAAAAGGGACGCACTTGCGTCCCTTTTTTATTCTACAGATTTACTTTTTTGCTTCTTTTTTTGCGCTGGTCTTACCTTTTTTCTTTAATAAAGGCTTCAAGAAAATTCCGGTGTAAGAACGTGGGATTTCCGCAACTTCTTCCGGTGTTCCGGTGGCGATAATTTGTCCGCCGCCGCTGCCGCCTTCTGGGCCTAAATCCACAATCCAATCTGCGGTTTTGATTACATCTAAATTGTGTTCGATTACCACAACAGTATTGCCGTGGTCGCGCAGGCGGTGCAGAACATTTAATAATTGTTGGATGTCATAAAAATGCAAGCCCGTTGTAGGTTCATCCAAGATGTACAGCGTTTTACCCGTGTCGCGTTTGGATAATTCTTTTGCGAGTTTAACGCGTTGCGCTTCACCGCCCGATAAAGTTGTTGCGGCTTGGCCGAGACAAATGTAAGTCAAGCCTACATCAATTAGCGTTTGCAATTTATTGGCGATGGATGGAATGGCATCGAAAAATACGCGTGCATCTTCTACCGTCATTTCCAACACTTCGTGAATGTTTTTGCCTTTGTATTTTACGTCGAGTGTTTCGCGGTTGTAGCGTTTGCCTTTGCACACGTCGCAGGGTACGTATACGTCGGGCAAGAAATGCATTTCAACTTTGGTTACACCATCGCCTTGGCAGGCTTCGCAGCGGCCGCCTTTTACGTTAAAACTGAAGCGCCCTGGTTGATAGCCGCGCGAGCGCGCTTCTTGTGTGCCTGCAAATAATTCGCGCACGGGCGTAAAAATTCCAGTGTAAGTTGCAGGGTTTGAACGCGGTGTGCGGCCAATGGGTGATTGATCTATATCGACACATTTATCGAATAAATCCATGCCTTCAACTTTATCGTGCGCGGCTGGTGTGAGCGTGCTCGCGCCGTTTAATGCTGTTGCTGCAAGTGGATGAAGTGTTGCGTTAATCAGTGTGGATTTTCCAGAGCCCGAAACGCCTGTTACGCAGGTCATTAAACCTACCGGAATTTCGAGCGTAACATTTTGCAAGTTGTTGCCTTTGGCTCCCACCAAACGCAGCATTTGTTTTGGATTAACTGGATTGCGTTTTGCAGGTACAGCAATTTCGCGTGAGCCACTTAAGTATTGCCCGGTGATGGAATCTTTATTTGCCATAATGGCTTTTACATTGCCTTGCGCAATTACCTGGCCGCCGTGTACGCCTGCGCCCGGGCCGATATCGATCACGTGATCGGCGAGGCGAATTGCATCTTCATCGTGCTCCACCACAATTACGCTGTTGCCAATGTCGCGCAAATGCGTGAGCGTTTTTAACAAGCGTGTATTATCGCGTTGATGCAAACCAATTGAAGGCTCGTCGAGAATATACATAACGCCGACGAGGCCGGCGCCAATTTGGCTGGCGAGACGAATGCGTTGTGCTTCGCCGCCTGACAAAGTTTCTGCGCTGCGATTTAGTGTTAAATAATTTAAACCAACATCCACAAGGAAGCGGAAACGGTCGCGCAATTCTTTCAACACTTTATCGGCGATACCTGCTTTGCGGCCGGTGAAGCTGAGCTGCATGTAATATTCGTAGGCATCGGCCACCGGCAAGGTGGTAATTTCCGGTAATGTTTTTTCGTCGATAAATACATTGCGCGCTTCCAAACGCAAACGTGCACCATCGCATTCGGGGCAATCTTGTGTGGAGAGAAAGCGCGTTAAATCTTCGCGTACCGAGTTTGATTCTGTGTCGTGGTAGCGACGCTCCATGTTCGGAAGCACACCTTCAAATGCATGGCTGCGTTTGTAAACATCGCCGCGATCATTGACATAATTAAATGCGATAACTTCTTCGCCAGAGCCATGTAAAACCGCGTCGCGCTGTTTGGCTTTAAGTTTGTTCCAAGGTGTATTTACATCAAAACCATAATGCTTGGCGAGTGAGGCGAGCATATGAAAATAATAAACATTGCGCTTGTCCCAACCGCGAATGGCGCCTTCAGACAAACTTAATTTTGGATCTTGAATAACTTTATCTTCATCAAAAAATTGCTTTACCCCTAAGCCATCGCAGCAGGGGCAAGCGCCTGCGGGATTATTAAATGAAAACAGGCGCGGCTCTAATTCGGTGAGGCTGTAATCGCAAATTGGGCAGGCGTGTTTGGATGAGAAAAGACGATCTGGCGCCTTCTCGTCCATGTCGCTAATGATTGCAATGCCTTCGGAAAGTTTGAGTGCCGTTTCAAACGATTCTGCCAAACGCAACTTGATATCTTCACGCACTTTAAAACGATCAATCACAACTTCGACTGTGTGTTTCTTTTTCTTGTCGAGCGTAGGTGTGTCATCCAAATCACAAAGAATTCCATCAATACGCGCGCGAATAAAACCGTCGCGTTTTAATTGTTCAAACACATGCAAATGCTCGCCCTTGCGTTCGCGAATCACGGGTGCGAGCAACATCAGTTTGCTGCCTTCGGGCATGGCCGTCACTGTATCCACCATTTCACTGACGGTTTGCGCTGCCAGCGGAACGCCGTGATCAGGGCAGCGCGCTTCACCTACCCGTGCGTAAAGCAAACGCAAGTAATCGTAAATTTCGGTGATGGTGCCCACGGTGGATCGCGGGTTGTGTGACGTAGATTTTTGCTCGATGGAAATTGCCGGGCTCAAGCCTTCAATATGATCGACATCCGGTTTTTCCATCATGGATAAAAATTGGCGCGCGTAGGTGGAAAGAGATTCCACATAACGGCGTTGACCTTCTGCATAAAGCGTATCAAATGCGAGGGACGATTTGCCCGAGCCAGAGGGGCCGGTGATGACCACGAGTTTGTCGCGTGGGATATCCAGGTCGATATTTTTTAAATTATGGGTGCGAGCGCCGCGAACAATAATCGTATCCATCTAATACTCTCTAAGGCTTGCGTAGGGACAAATTAGTCAAAAGGGCGGATTATACGTGAAGCTTGTGTCAGTGGATGTCAGTAATCTGTGCTTTACCTAGCTTAATCAAGGGCAGCATACAAAATTGTGCAAATGTGGCTTTGGTACCGGCACTTATTTGCCATTAGGTTATTCTGCGCAAGCGAGCTATTGGATGAATTAATGACAGGAATTGACTATGAAATTGCTAAGGATTTTGGTTGGGACTAGTGCACTTTGCTGTTCGTTGTTATTGAGCTCTTGTGGTGGTGGGGCTAATGTGGATGACAGTGGTTGTGGGTCCACTCCCAATCCGCCACAGAGGCTAATTACTGGCTACAGTGCAAGCCTCGCGCGTTACGACAAGCCCATTGATCCCTTGGTTCTGCAGGCTGCGAAACCCCTTGCGAATAACGACTCGCCCGTTTGGAACGCCTTCAGTATTGAGCTCACGGCCGCTTACCAGCTTTATCAATCAAAAGCGGTGCCGTCTATAAGCTTCAGTCTTTTTGCCCAAGCCTTCGCCTGCTCACTAGTTCTTGGAGCTAAACAACATGTCACCAAAATATCCATTACTAGCGCGAATAACTTCAGCGATAAATATCCGGCGGGCAGTGAGTTGTTGGGCGTCTTTGAGTCAATAAATCACACCTACATCAAGCTGACTGATTTGCTTGTTAATTCACGTGCCCCGCTGCAGTTGAGCCTCAAGTTGTTGGAGGCGCCGCAATACGCTCGCCAGAATTTTGAAATAAAAATCACGCTTGATGACGGTAATACTTATGTTGTGAGCACGGGTGATGTTTATTTTAATTTGCCGTGATGCTGTAAAGCTTTTTATAGAGCGGTAATGGTTCCTTCCAGCTCGCAAAACTGTGCAATCTTCTCTTCGGTTTTGCGATTTTTTGTTGAGCTTTTGGCTTTTTGTTGCATCCAGAACTGGCATTCCAGGCTGTCTTTTTTGGCTTTGGCTTGTCTCGCAAGCTTGCGCTCTTGCTCGATCCTATCGCGTTCGAGTTCATTCTTTAGCTCTACTTCGGCGATGTATTTTGACAGCTTATGCTCATCTTCATAAGCAGATACTTTTGGCGCCGCAGTGGCGACAACAGGGGATTTATGGGTGAGGATAAATATCAGCAGGGCGGCTCCCGCAGCAAATAAAATACAGGCGAGAGTCATAAAGGAGGGCACGCGCATACAGATAGTCCTTTTAAGGTTAAATCCCAGGGTAAACACCAAGCGCGCGAATCATAACCCAAGTTTGCGGCAAAGTGATTACCCTGATTTAACATCTATTTCATGCTTCCTTAATTTTGCGTAACAGAAGCAAACGGTGAGCTCTGCGGCTTGCCTCAAACAAGTTGACTGCGGTACCGCCTATAAATATCCAGAATGCAATGGTGTTGATTAATTCGAGATGATTGACCATTTGGCTGTTGCCGATTACTGCGATTTTATCGGGCGTGTGTGCAACCGCCATGCACAGGCCAGCGAGAATAAGGCGCAAGACCAAGGACAAGCTCAGCTTGGCAGATGTCCAGTAAGGGTGGCGCAGGTTCCAAAGGTTAATCAGGATAGCAACGACAGCTGCCGCGCTCAGAATCATCAGCCAGGATTTCAGGCCTGCACCAACGGTCAGCGGTGCGGCAGGTACGCTAGCCGTTTCCACCCAGAAGAAATATTGCATGATCATCAGGAAGAAGGCATTGCCGATAAGCTCCATGGTTGAGTCAAACAGGCTGATGCGCTGCCAGGGTTGTCTCACGGGTGGCAGCTCCTCTGGACGCCATTTGCAGTAAGGGGATAAATTGGCGGTGGCTGCAAGATTACTCAACACGCAAAACACCCCGGTTACGCAGGCGAACATGACCAATGAGCCGTGTATCCATCCCCCGATAAACCCCCGAATAAAGCCACCAATACTGACGTTTCCGCCCCCCAAAAGCGTGACCGCAGCGGCCAGCAATTGAACGCCCGCCACAATGATCAAGCCATAGGTGAGGCATTGGAGAAAAAATGGGAACCATGCAGGGCTAACCAGATGGCGAGGGGGCAGGAAGCTCGCGGCTACCTGGCGGGGATGCCCCAATTCACGTAAAAGAGCAGATTCGTCTGCGGGTGTTAGCGGGCGGCCATGTTGCTCGGAAAAATGCTCCATCCGGTCAAGGATGTTGGCCTTTAGCTCACGGGTAATATCGTCGCGGCGGCTGGCGGGTAGTTGTTGCGCAACGGCGCTGATGTAACGATCAATAAGGCTCATCTTAAACCTCCAAAAGTTTTGCAATGTTTGAGTTCAGGGCTTGCCATTCGCTGCTTAGGCTGTCGAGCAACCCCGCACCTACAGGTGAAAGCTGGTAATAACGGCGCTCGCGGCCATCGCCTTGCTGCCATTCACTATCGAGCAAACCCTGGTCTGCCAGCCGGCGTACCAGCGGATAAAGCGTGCCTTCATCGATATCAATCCCGGCATCTTGCAATTGTTTGCGCAGCGAGTAGCCGTAATGCGGTTGTTTGAGCGAGCCGAGTACGGCCAGCACTAACACGCCGCGCCTTAGCTCCTGCCGCAGTTTCTCTAAATGTTCTTCTGACATGGGCCTCTCCCATAAATGACTGGTTCATACTGTGTGGCAAACACTGTGTATTGCACAGTATGTGTTGTGTACTATGCGCCGCACAGTAATGCGCTGTCAAGCATTTGTTTACATTTTGTTCGAATTGCCTGGTGCGTTGAATATTGGGGAGAGGGGTACTGGCGAGAATGATCGGTGTGCCGAGCCTAAATTCTGCTAGTGCTCAGCATGAGAAAATCGCCATCTTCGAATTGGAAGATGGCGATGAGTGGATGAGGTTTAAAAAAGGTCGGGCAGGTTTTGATCCGGATTTTTCTTGCGAGACAATAGTTTTTTTATAGTGTCAGATAATTCTCCTGGCGCCTCTTCCAGATCTTTAGCTAAATCAAATTTTTCTAAAATCTTGCGTGCGTCATAGGGTGCCCAGAGTTTGTCAGTGTTATCAAAATAACAAAAAACATCGCGCGGTTTATGTCGCCGTGCGGTTTGTTTCGCTGTTAATTTTGCGTCTTCCGGTTCGCCACCCTCGCTCCAGATTTTGATTCGCTCATACCAATAATCCAGCGCTTTCGCTGAATAACCGCTGTTGTAAAGCTCGGTGTCTCCGTGCAAACGCATATAGATAAAATCGCTGGTGATATCTTCCATTTGTGGCCATCGACCAGCGGTGTCGGCACAGACTAAAGCAACATCAAACTCACGCAAGAGTTCAATAAATTCAGGTGACCGAAAACTTTCGTTGCGTATTTCAATTGAGTAACGCAAAGGTCGTGAGATAATATTTTTAATGGTGGAGTATTTTTTTTCGGCCGTCGAATTTTGCGCGTACGCTATAGCCTCATGAGTGGTGCGTGGTAAAAGTGTAAGGAAGTTGCGAAATTGAGTTTTATTAAATTTAAATGTGGGAGGAAATTGCCACAGAATCGGCCCCAGTTTTTCGTCGAGATCCAGAAGTCCTGATGCAAAAAAATCGGCAAGCGGCGTCTCTATATCGCGCAAGCGTTTCAAGTGAGTAATCAACCGCGGACCTTTTATGCTGAATACAAAATTATCCGGTGTTTCGCTGTACCAGCTGGTATAACTTTTGGGCGTTTGGAATGCGTAAAAAGAGCCATTAATTTCGATAGAATTGACTGTTCGGGAAGCGTAATAAAGCTCTCGTTTTTGTATCAGTTTTTCAGGATAAAAACTCCCGCGCCAAGGAACGTAGCGCCAGCCAGAAATACCTACACGAATCTCACTCATCGACAAAGTTTCCTCATCACCAAATCATTAAAAGTGAATGTCAATTACTAATGATGATTATGTTTGCTTTGTTTTTTCTGTTGAGGAGTTTTTAAGGGATGAATATCTACATCGTGATGATGGACATTATGATCGGAATGATCCTCATATGCAGATTCATATTCACATGCCATAGTCCAATGTTTGGCAGCGCAGCCCTCGGGTTTACCTTCAGATTCCCAAATTTGATAAGCGCGCTCACGGATACGATTTTCGTTAAATTGCATGACATCTTCTCCTTCAAATAAAAATAAAATACCGCGCTATTGTGAGCGCTTGTTTTCGTTCAAGTTCCCTTGGTTAATGCATTAAATTGTGTGTTGGTGTATTGATGTGCTTGGTAATAAATTTCTGATGCCAAGTAATTCAATTTGCGGCGATAAGATTGATTAATTGGATGCCGCTTTTTTTTAATAAAACCTTTTGCGCAATCATTTTTTTGTGCGAACTCAGGTGAATTATTTTGCAGGATCGGTGATTATTTTGTAGAGGAGTAGCTTTATAAATATATATTGCCGAGCGGGAATTTATTTAACCCAAGCGTCATCCGGGCGCCAGGTTTTTATCCATTCGGGTATGGCGGCGGCGGGCATGGGGCGGGCGATGCCGTAGCCTTGAGCGAGTTCGCAGCCCATGGCTAATAAAATTTCGCCGTGCGCAATAGTTTCTACCCCTTCTGCTAAAACTGTGCGATGGAAGGCATTAGCCAAGCCAACAATACCTTTGATGATGGCGAGGTCATCGGTGTCTTCCAGCATGTCGCGTACAAAGCTTTGGTCGATTTTTAATACTTGCGCCGGGAGCTTTTTAAGATAGGCCAGTGAAGAATAACCCGTACCAAAATCGTCCAGCGCAAAGCTAACACCGAGCACCTTGCAAGCATTAATCACTGCAGATACCTGGGTGATGTCTTCCAGCGCGCTGGTTTCTAAAATCTCTAATTCCAGATTGCGCGGGTTGGCGGCAGGGTGTAGGAAGAGTAACTCTTCCAAACGCTCCGCAAAATTACTCTGCTGCAATTGAATGGCGCCAATGTTGACGCTGACAGGGATTTCCAAACCCATGACTTCCCATTCGGTCATTTGATCGAGTGCGGTTTCAATCACCCATTCGCCCAGCTCAATACTGAGCAGGTGGTTCTCCACAACGGGCAGGAATGCAGCGGGCGGTAGCAATCCGTATTGCGGGTGTTGCCAGCGAATCAGGGCTTCTGCGCCAATGATCTTGCCGGTGCGCATGTGAACCTTGGGTTGGTAGTAGAGGACAAACTCCTGGTTGTGCAGGGCTGAGCGTATGTGTTCAAGGGTTTCGCGCTGGTGTTTGACCGCGACATCTTTGGCGATATCAAACAAATGGTAGCAATTTTTACCGGCCTGTTTAGCGAGGTACATGGCTTGGTCGGCATGGCGCAGCAGTTGATCTGCATCTGAACCGTCTTGTGGATAAAGGGTTACGCCAATACTCGCGGAAACCTCGAGGGAGAGATCATCCAGTTGCACAGGTTCGGCGGCAGCGCCCAGCAGGCGTTGCAACAGGGGCTCGCATTCCGAAGTGTGGTGCAGGTCGGTCAGGACGATTACAAACTCGTCGCCACCAATGCGCGCCAGGGTATCTCCTTCGCGCAAAGTGCTTTTCATTCGTTGGGCAAGGCTGACTAACAATCTGTCGCCTATCGCGTGACCATATTGGTCGTTAACGGCTTTAAAGCCATCCAGATCCAAAAAGGCCACAGCCATGATTTGCTCGCTGCGCTGGGTGTGTGCCATGGCTTGATAGAGGCGGTCAGCGAGAAGTACTCGGTTGGGCAGATGGGTCAGGGCGTCGTAGTGTGCGATGTTTTCAAGCACGCGATTGGTGTATTCAAGCTCCTGGTTGGCATGTTCAAGCGCTATCTGCGCGGCTTTGTGCTCGCTAATGTCCTGGAATACACCATTCAGTTTGCTGGGTTTGCCGTTTTCCATGGTGACCGTACAAATCACCCTTACATCAATTTTGCGCCCCTTAAGGGTTTGCATTTCCAGTTCTATATCGAAGCCTTCGCCATGGGCCATGGCTTCTCTCAAGGCTCTGCTGAGAATGGGGCGCGACTCGGCGGAGAAATAATTCAGGCCAGACTCAACCGTGGGCTCTACCTCGCCTGGCGTGGTGTCCAGCAAATGGTAAACCTGATCAGTCCAAAACAGTTTTTGCGTGGGTACATCTAATTGCCAGCCACCAATTTGGGCAACGTACTGCGACACGCTCAAGAGTTCGGTGCTCAATCGTAACGCCTGTTCGGCGTTGTGGCGCTCGGTGAGATCAATGGCGGTACAGCCTAGAAAGCGTTGGCCATCGGCGTTGCTAAAGACAAATTTCACGGTCAGCCAGTGGCGCATACCCGTGGGGGTGGGCACGTTTTCAAAAGCCTCGGTCTGCTTGCCGGAGGCAAAGATGGTCATGTCGTGATCGTGTAGCTTTTGCGCGACTGCTTTTGGCCAATGGTCAAAAACGGTGGTGCCGATAATCTCTCCAGGTGTCATTTGGAACACCCGCTCAAAGGTCGGGTTGATATACACAAAATGGCCTGCTTCATTTTTGATAAACGCCAGTGCTGGGGTTTTTTCCATAAAGGCGCGAAAGCGTGACTCACTGGCATTGAGCGCAAGTTCAATCTCTTTGCGCTCGGTAATATTTTGCGATGTTCCCACCATGCGCAAGGGCTTACCCTCATCGTCAAACACGGTGATGCTGCGCGCCTCAATCCAGCGCAGGCTGCCGTCGGGCATGACAATGCGGAAGTCGTATTGCCCGCCTCCCTTGCCCTGCAAGCTTTGCGCATGGCGCTCGATCAACAATGGATAGTCCTTCGGGTGCACCATAGCCATGAATTCATTGAAATTCGGCACGCCCAGTTCGGGGTCACGGCTCATAATTTGGAACCATTCATCGGACGCCGAGCCTTGGCCGGTTGCCAAATCCAGTTCCCAGCTGCCAATAAGGGCACGCGCCTGGGCGGCAGCCAAATGCGATTTACTCAATTCCAGTGCGGCTTCTGCTTCTTTGCGCGCAGTGATGTCGGTGCTGGTGCCAATCCACTGCACAATTTTGCCTTGCTCGTCGTATATGGCTGAGGCGCGCGCTATGTGCCAGCGGTAGCAACCGTCGGCGCGGCGCAAGCGGAAATCGGTTTCGTAATCTTCACCCGTGGCTAAAGAGCGGCTCCAGCGCAAAATCGCTTCGTGCACGTCTTCCGGGTGGACAATTTCCACCCAGCCTGTGCCCAGCATCTCCTCAAACGAGCGCCCAAAGTAATCTGTAACTTGTTGATTCACGAAGTCTAGCGAGCCGTCGGGCAGGGCGGTCCACACTTGTTGCGGAATATTGGCAATAAGCTGGGTAATACGCTCTGACTCAGGCGAAGGCATTGGTCCGGCACTGAACGCGTGGCGGGGAAGCAATGAATCCTTTTTACTCATCGTTACTCATCTAGTTAAAACCTTATAGTTAGGAGCTTTTAGTTAAAGCCTTGGGTATCGGGTATGTGATCGCTAACTTCGGAATCTAGCGGTAGATTCCAAGTGTAGTCAAAGAATGCCAAAAGGTAGTTTCGTATATAAGTGAAATTTGTAATTACCCCTATAGCTAAAGTTTAGGTTTTCCGGTTGGCGTAAAGGCTGATTTTGAACAACACTCTTTAGGAGAAAATGTAGTCAACGAGGCCGCTGTGCAGCACTTAAAACTTTCAGAATTGATGAGCGCGCTCAGCTACGCCCTGGATATCACCGAGGGTCAACCGCCCGGGCACTGTATTCGCTGCTGCTGGATTGGTATGAACATCGGCCAGCAAATAGACCTGCCTGATAATCAATTGTGGGAACTCTATTACGTGCTGCTGCTAAAAGATCTGGGCTGTAGCAGCAACGCCTCACGCATTTGCGAACTCTATTTAACTGACGATCTCTCTTTTAAGCGCGATTTTAAATGGGTGGATGGCAGCCTGCCGCAGGTGCTGCGCTTTGTGTTGCGGCATACGGGTAGCTCGGCGGGAATTTTGTCGCGCTTTCGCGCCCTGTCTGACATTTTTGCCCACGGTGATGAGATCGCCCAGGAGCTTATACACACTCGCTGTACTCGCGGTGCCGATATAGCCCGCCGTTTGCGCTTTGATGAGCCAGTCGCCCGCGGTGTGCACTCGCTGGATGAGCATTGGGACGGCCACGGTCGCCCGGAAGGTTTAGCGGGTGATGCCATTCCAATCTACGCGCGCATTGCCTTGCTGTCGCAAGTGATAGACGTGATGAACTCGTCCAGCGGTGTTGATGAAGTTCTGGCAGAAATCAAAGCTCGTGCCGGCAGTTGGTTTGACCCGCAGTTGGTGGAGGCGTTCGCAGCCGTGGCACAAGATCCCGGCTTTTGGGAAATTTTAAACTCGCCGCATATAGACCAAACCATTTTGGCGCTGGAGCCCGGTGAGTTTGAAAAAGATTTGGACGAAGATTTTTTTGACGATGTGGCCGAAGCTTTTGGCCAGGTAGTTGATGCCAAAAGTCCTTACACCTCTGGCCACAGCGCCCGCGTGGGTTTGTACACCTCGTTATTGGCAGAAGATTTGGGTGTTAGCCAAGCGCGCCAGCGTTGGTTAAAGCGCGGTGCGCTCTTGCACGATGTTGGCAAATTGGGGGTGAGCAACACCATTTTGGATAAACCGGGCAAGCTAACTGATGTGGAATACGAGTTGGTAAAAATGCACGCGGTTTACACCGGGAAAATTTTGGAACGCGTGCGCGCTTTTGATGAGCTGGCGCGAATCTCGGCTGCACATCACGAGCGTTTGGATGGCAAGGGATATCCGCTAGGTTTGTCGGGAAATCAAATTACGCTAGAGACTCGCATCATTACCACTGCCGATATTTTTGATGCGATTACCGCCGAGCGCCCCTACCGCGGCGCACTGCCGGTTGAAAAAACCTTATCCATTATGAGCGAATCCGTAGGCACGGCGATTGATCCCCAGTGTTTTGAAAGTTTGCAGCAATTAATTCATCGCCATCCGGAATTTTTTCCTAATTGCATTATTGATTAATATCGACGCAATCTTTTTTGTATTCGCTTCCCTGCCTCATTCAGTTTACCTGGCTTTAGTTTCAATTTTTCGTGCAGCAGTGTGGTCATAGCTTAGTGCCTCTTTCAAAATCCATTGCCCGTTTTCCAGTAGGTAAATATGCGTGAAATTCGCAGTACCCGTATGCACATCGCTTTTGTTCGACTCTCTAATATAAAAATGATGTATGCCAGTTTGGATCGCACCATATAACTGGTTGTCGTTGTAGAGCGGAAATAATTGCAAACTATTTTCTTCCAATTTTCTGATCGGTTTCTTGTTAGGATTTGCGCAAATATTCTGCTTCACATTATGTAGAAACTGCGCTCTATCCTGTGGGCCGCCTTTGTCGTGATACATCCTGAAATCCTTCGCAATTGCTTTTTCAAGATATTCAAGATTGCATTGGTTAAATGCTTGTTCAAAAAAATTGCGATCCTGTTCCCGCATTGTTTGGAAGAGCGACGATTTTTTGGCCTCTTCTGTTGTAGGTTGTGTATTTTTTATTTCTGCATCTGCGCAAAATGCTGCGCTGGAAAATAAAAATACAAAACCGGACAAGCATAGAGTGGCTGCAGTTATAGGTTTCATGAAGGCCTTCCGTCTGTGGTTGTGTGAATGCGTTGGCTGGCAAACCACTGATGCCACATCAACATCAGTTAGATTCATTAATCATCCAATTGGATTCATTCAATAAGGCCTACATTAAAATCGACCTGCATTTTTTTAGCCGTTCGCCCATAGCTCTTGGTAGAATCGCCACCCTTAGCTGATTTACCGAGATACCCCTAGTGCAATCCGCCCCTCTACCTTTTGAACGCCGCGTTGTTATGTCGCTGGCGGCGCTCTACACCTTCCGCATGTTCGGCCTGTTTTTACTGTTGCCGGTACTGGCGCTTTACGGAACGCAATACGAACATCACACCCCTTTTTTGTTAGGTGTTGCTTTGGGTGCTTATGGGGCGAGCCAGGCGTTATTGCAAATTCCGTTCGGGATACTGTCGGATCGTATTGGTCGCAAGCCGATCATTCTGTTTGGATTAATTGTTTTTATCATCGGCAGCGTTATTGCGGCCCAGGCGACGAGTGTTTACGGCTTGATTCTTGGCCGCTTCTTGCAGGGCGGTGGGGCGATTTCCGGCGTGGTAATGGCGCTGCTGACTGACCTTACGTCTGATGAAAGCCGTACCAAAGCTATGGCGACTATTGGGGCATCAATTGGTGTTTCGTTTTCGGTCGCCATGACAGTTGGCCCGCTGGTAGCAAATTGGGGTGGCGTAGGTGCGATTTTCTGGATTACCGCGGCCTTGGGGGTGATTGGCATTTTCATCCTGTTTGCGTTAATTCCCTCGGTAAAACAAGCACCGCAACCCAAGCGCGAAGCCTTACCCGCGCCAGAATTATTTTGGAAGACCTTTAGAAACCCCGAATTGCTGCGCTTGAATGTGGGCATTTTTGCACTGCATTTTGTGTTGATGGCAAACTTTATGGTGCTACCGCAAATTCTTGAACAGCAGCTGCACATCGAGCGCAGTCACCACGGCATGCTGTATTTTCCCATGTTGGTTGTGGCCTTTGCGATTATGTTGCCCTTTGTGATCATCGCGGAAAAACGCCGCAAAATTAAACCGGTTTTTCTTGGCGCTATAGGTCTTTTGGCGTTGATGGAATTATTGCTGATGGTTGCGCCGCCAAGCCTGGTTTTCACTATCGCTGCCATCTTCCTGTTTTTTGTCGCCTTCAACGTATTGGAGGCGACTTTACCCTCAATGGTTAGCAAAATTGCGCCTGCAGGCGCAAAAGGTACGGCGACGGGGATTTATTCTACTAGCCAGGTAATTGGTGTGTCGGCTGGTGGCGCTGCGGGCGGATTTTTATTGCAGCACTACGGCATGGTTGCCGTGCTCGGTTTGGG
Organism: Cellvibrio zantedeschiae; assembly: GCF_014652535.1. Taxonomy (NCBI): domain Bacteria; kingdom Pseudomonadati; phylum Pseudomonadota; class Gammaproteobacteria; order Cellvibrionales; family Cellvibrionaceae; genus Cellvibrio; species Cellvibrio zantedeschiae. The sequence goes on from NZ_BMYZ01000001.1 coordinate 36,026, forward strand.
TACGCTGTTTACCTTGGTATGGCTGGTAGTTGCTTGGTCAATGAAGCCACCGCGCTTCCTCGCCAGCGTGCTTATTCCATTGCGTCACCACAACGGCGACGAGATTGCAGCCAAGCTGCGCGCAGTGGCAGGCGTAGCAGAAGTGGTGATTGTAGAGTCCGAAAACACTGCCTATCTTAAGGTTGACCAGCAGTTGGTAGATCGCAAGGCGCTAAACGCCATTGTCGGTTGATGCTTTTTTCTCCACAAAATCCTTCCCGGATCGCAACTCTTAAATATTCTAAGAGTCACCATTGAAGCAGGCGGGCGCGAGAGGTAAAGTGCTCCGACTTCGCCACGCGAAGAAATAACCGAATGTCGCCTGATAATAATTCATGAGGGCGATTACACCATCAAACCAAGACCAGCAAAGAGGAACGCCCTATGGCCCGCGGTATTAATAAAGTCATCATCATTGGCAACATCGGCCAAGACCCAGAAGTTAAATACATGCCTTCCGGCGGCGCAGTGACTAACGTCAGCATCGCAACCTCAGAAACCTGGAAAGACAAAAATACCGGCCAACCACAAGAGCGTACCGAATGGCACCGTGTGGTGTTCTTTAATCGCTTGGGCGAAATCGCTGGCGAATATTTGAAGAAAGGCAGCAAGGTTTATATCGAAGGTTCATTGCGTACCCGCAAGTGGCAAGCGCAAGACGGCACCGACCGTTACACCACTGAAATCGTCGCCAACGAAATGCAAATGCTCGATGGCCGCAGCGACAACCAGGGTGGTGGTTACAATCAAGGTGGCGGCTTCAACCAAGATCAACAATACGGCGCACCGCAAGGTGGTGGCTACCAAGGCGGCGCTGCTCCAGCTCCGCAACAAAACCGCCCACAACAAGGCGGCTACGGTAATCAGGCTCCCGCGCACAACGCACCGCAACAACCCGCTGGATTTGATTCATTTGATGATGATATTCCGTTCTGACCGTCAAGGTTTTGAAAGAAAAATAAAAAAGGCCTCTAGTCATAGAGGCCTTTTTCGTTTGTATCCATAACAAAAATCGATGAATTTAAAATGATTATTTTTTGAAGTATTTAATTGAATACTTTAAATAAAATTAAGACACATATAAAGAGAGCGTGGGCGAATCATCGCACACGCTCTCTTTGTATTATGGGTTTTTATAAATGGAGAAAGAGTCACAACCGCCATAGAATGTGTAACCACCGTTACCGCCTACGCTACATGTTCCAGCCGAGTTGTTATAAGTGAGTGTTAAACCAATCACCGTGCCGCTGCAGGTAACATTGTAACCTACATAGGTATAGCCACCGCCACTCATACCGCTCTGGACTGCTATTGAACAGCTGGGGTTAGAAGTTGTGTTTTTGTTGTAAACGTCGGTGATATACACGGGGCTTGCCGGTGGGGTTGTTTTAAACAAGGTGTAATTATTTAATGAAAGGTTAGTACAGCCGCCGGTAACAGAATAACCCGAAGAAACATTTAGTGTGCAAGGTGATCCGGGAATGCTGGTGATGCCTGTAACATAAGCGATATCTGTTCCGCAAGTTAATCTGTAAGTTGAGGAATTACTATTGCTGTTTACGTTAACGATACTGCACGAACCCGAGTCCACCACATTGTTAGTCACATGAGCTAATTGGGTATCTGCCTGCGCAGAAATAGCCAATGAACCTAATAAACCTGCAGCACAAGATAATATTAATCGAAACTTCATTACACTCTCCTTAATTACATTAATGAAAATTGATTTGGCTATAGTCCATACATCCCATTCTACAAAAGTAGGTAATAAAATTAGCCATGTTTTACCTGGGTACTACTCCTTAAACATATTCTTTTATTGCAATAAATTTATGTTGTCATTTCGGGCAAGATAAAAATTCAATGTGCCATCATTAGTAGTGGGTTCTATAAAAATTTTTTTTGTGATACCTGCATTATTATTAAAAATGCCTTGCGTTAAAGTTTGCGAAAGTTCTGAGCTTTTCTTCTGGTCTGAAGCGGGAATTGTAATTCTGCAGCGCGTACTGCGGCATTCAATATATTGAGGGTGTATATCTGCGAAAGATTCGGTGAAAAAGTTCTCTAGTTGATGTTGATATGGGTTGGCCCACGAGCTATCTACAGATTCATTGGCGAAATTGTTTTTTATCTTTGTAAACGGATCCTTGCTCGTACCAAGCATATTGTTAAACTCCTGCATTTGTGACTCAATATTTTCTTGTGCTGCGAGTTCGCTCGGGGTTGGTGTTGTTCGATGGGGTGCCGTCTCAGTAGGCAGCGATGAATTAATATTTGATGTGTGTTTGAGGCGCGCTAATTCACCGGTAAGTTGCGCTATGTGCTCTTTGAGTTGACGGTTTTCCGCCAGCAGATTTTGTTCGGGGGTGGCAAGAGTTTTTACAGATGCCGATGTCGATTGAGCAGCGTCTGTTTCCTTGAGATCCATTTGGTGGATTATTATAAATGCGCCAAGTGCGCCTATTCCTAACAAAAGCCATTTCATGATTCGCTATCCTTTATCTGTTTTCTTATAGGTTCAAGAGTAAAGCGTTTGCGCCATCACTTAAGATTTTAGAAATATTTTTTTGAATTTATAAATAATGCGCCAAATTGTTTATTTATGTGTCTTTTAAGGCTGTTTGAAGATAATATCGCGAAATTGAGAATAGTGTAGCTGCACTTTTTATCAATGTGATTTCTTTTGCAAAAATATTCCACTTCAAATTATTGCATTTAATCCCATTCATATTTGTAACTAATTTTTGATATGGAAGCTGTTTTTTGGTTTTGCAAAAAATCGCGCCAAATTTTTAAAGCGGTGTCTAAGGTAGCCGCAAGCTATTTGGTTGGACTATCAGATAAGAAATGAAGTTAGATGCCATGCAAATTATCTGCTCTTCGATTCTATAACTAATAATTAAGTGAACGTTTTTTTTGTCGCAGTGAAAATTTTATACAACTAATAATGAAAAAATTAACAGAGAGGAAATATGAAAAGTTTTCGTTACTACTGGCTTGCAGCAATTATTCTTTTATTAATAGCGGTTTCGTTAATTTTGGTTACTAAATTTAAATCACCTACACCACTTGCTTTTTGCACTCCTGCAGCTGGAATTCTCACGTTCTTTGCAATTTTTTCCGAGCGTATTCAACAGGGAAGGAGTGCAGATGAGAGGCTTCGCCATGCAATTGCGTCAGCAGTGATTGTTCAGTATTTGGTATTGGTAGGGATTGTTGTTTACTTCGTTAACACGGCTAATACGCTTCCGCCAATTGTTGAGACTATGCTTTCAAGTTTTACAACCTTAACCAGCGTTGTAGTGGCGTTTTATTTTGGTGCTTCTGCGTTTGTTGAAGCAAAAACGAAAACCGCTAGCAAAAATGACGAACCCACTGCGGAAGGTTAAATGCAAAATGTGCAGTATGACTAATTCGATACTGCACATTTGGTTGAACGACTTTTTTACACTCCCTCCAATGGTTATTCGGTAACTTCCTTTATCCACAAATAATGTGCACCTGGTCCTTCATCAGCAAGTTGATCTAGAGGGTTGCGCAAGCGGCAGCGTTCTATGGAAAGACAGCCGCAGCCTATGCAATCATCCAATGTATTGCGTAATTTTTGTAGTTGCAGAATTCGCAGGTCTAAATCTTTTCGCCAATCGGTTGAAAGTTTTTTCCAGTCTGCCTGCGTGGGTGACGTGTTGTGCGGCAAGCTGGCGAGTGCATCATTAATCTGTTTTAGCGGAATGCCTACACTGGGCAACGCGGATAAACGAAACCCGCCGTAACACATCACGCGCGTAGCGGCGCTGGTTGCCAGCGTTGCGTGTGCTTTCAATCAAACCTTTCTTTTCATAAAAGTGCAGGGTGGATATAGAGACTCCACTGCGCTTTGCGACTTCGCCTACTGAACGATGCGGTGCTATTCCTGCGGCTTCTAATTCTTTGTTCATAAGTGCTTGACCTCAACTTAAGTTGAGGTATTAGTCTAGGCGCTCCTAATTAATTATGTCCATGAGGAGTGAGTCAAATGATTGGTTTTATGGTTAACGATCAGTTGCGGTTGCGTGTCGATAAGTTTGTAGTGCCTGAGGCTGTGCACCAGCAGTTCGTGGAAAAAATGAAATATCTTCAACAGACGCTTCGCCGTTTGCCTGGCTGCAAAAGTGCCAATGTGTTGAGTAAAACCGAGGGCGCGGGCGAGTACAACGTGATTACTTTGGTGGAATGGGAAAATGAGGCGGCCATTGCTGATGCTTTTTCTGTGATGCAGCAAAAGTTTGCGGAGGAAAAATTCGATCCCAAGGAGTTTACCCGCGCCTTGGGGGTGAAGGCAGATTTGGGTTTTTATAAAATCGTCTAGCTTGTGCGGTAATTATCATGTAACGGCAACTATCATATAAATAATGGTTGGATATCCGCGGGTATAATTTATACTGCCGCTCCGGCCTGTTTTATGCGAATCGGTACATGCAAGAATTTTATAAGAAAGCACTCATAACCTTCTGCTGCCTGCTGCTGTTAAGCCTGCTTGCGGGTTATTTTTGCGTTAGCCGAGCCTTTTTAAGTATTTCACTCTTACCGTCTGAGACCGGGGCTTTGCCTTGGCGTTCGGGGTTTGATATGGACTCCACTCGGGGCGGTGCCTCAACCGCCCGCTTGGAAGACGACAAGTTCAGCCTGAGCTTTGAGTTCAAACTGTCTCGCCAGGCCCAATACCCTAACGCCGCCCACGAAATGCGCTTTGACACGGGCAACCAATCAGATTTGGTGGATTTATCGCAATACGATCAACTCTCTTTTAGTGCTAAATGCGCTCCCGCCAATATCATTATGTTTTCCGCACATATTTTTGAGGAAAAGCTGACAGTTCCTACAGATCCGGATACTTACCGTGGTCCGGTTACTTTCTTTTCGTGTAATGAAAACTGGAAGCATATTGAGCTGGATTTAACACGCCTGGAAACGCCTCAATGGTGGTTTGATAAGTACAAGCTCGCGCTCTCTAAAAAGGAGTACAAGCTGGATAAAGTGCACAAGTTGACCTTTGGTAGCACTTTCCAAAGCCCGTTTGATGTGAATGCCAAGGTGCAGTTGCAAGAGATTGTGTTGAGCGGGCGCGATTGGTTTTACCTTTATTTACTGGGCGGTTTTTTACTGGCAGTGTGGGGTGGCTATGGATTTTGGTTCTTTAACCGGCACACGCGAGCGGTGATTACCGAGCTGCGCGATAAAATCCAGCGCGACCGTCCCTTGGTAGCCTACCAACAGCTTTCGGTCGAGCCGCACCGGGATAAGGAAAAAAGCGCGATCCTGCATTTTATGGCGACCAATTATTCCAATGCCGATTTGAGTCTGGAATCCATGGCGGCGACAATTGGCGTGAGCCGAACCAAAATTAACGACATCCTCAAAACCGAATTGGGTTTTACCTTTACAGGTTACCTCAACAAGCTTCGCCTTACGGAGGCGGCGCGGTTGCTGGCAGAAAAGGAGGATGCGAACATCGCGGAGATCGCCTATTCCGTGGGTTACAAAAACGTGTCCTATTTTAATAAGTTGTTTAAAGAGGAGTACAACTGCACGCCCAAAAGTTTCAAAGGATTGTGTGATCGAGCTCCCGAAGCGGATCAGTAAAATTCAACTAAAACGAAAAAAAATACAACTTTTGGCAATTTGATAAGGTTTCTCGCAAAAGCATTACAGCTAAATCTCTGTTTTTAATAGTCTGCCCTTCACCCTTTGGGTGCTATCGACACGTTATTAAAACAGAGAAAAATCATGAAAATAATAAGTGCAGTCATTCTGTTAGGCCTTTTTTCAGCAACATCGGCATGTGGTGGAGGCGGTGGCGGTAGCTCCTCGCCAGCACCAGGTGGCCAAGCGAGTACGAGCGTGGCGGGGACATCTTCAAGCTCATCCAGCGTGGTAAGTTCGTCCAGCTCGTCTTCTTCAAGTTCTTCATCTTCATCAAGCTCCTCAAGTTCGCCCAGTTCCGTGGCGGCGGCTTATCCAAGTTACAATACCAAACCTTTGGCGCCTGACATGACCGGCGTGGGCAGCACTGCGGTGCAGATTGCCAGCAAAATCAAAATTGGTTTCAACATTGGCAATACCCTGGAGGCAACCGGCGGCAAATCGGAAACCTATTGGGGCAACCCAAAAATCACCAAAGAATTCGTTGCCTTTGTAAAACAATCCGGTTTTAACGCCATACGTTTGCCAGCGTCCTGGGATCAATACTCTAATCAGGCGACTGCCGAAATTGATGCTGCCTGGCTAAACCGTGTTAAAGAGGTGGTGCAGTACTGTGTCGATAACGATGTATATGTTGTCCTGAACATCCATTGGGACGGAGGCTGGCTGGAAAACAATGTAGTGCCAGAAAAGCAGGCGCAAAATAATGCCAAGCAAAAAGCTTTTTGGGAGCAGATTGCAACGCTCTTGCGCGACTTTGATGAGCGCGTGATTTTTGCCAGCGCCAACGAACCCAATGTGGAAAACGCCGCGCAGATGGCGGTGCTGCAGTCTTATCACCAAACCTTCATCGACACAGTGCGCGCTACCGGCGGCAAAAATGCGTACCGCGTATTGGTATTGCAGGGACCAAGTACTGATGTTGAAAAAACCAACAAGCTCTGGACACAAATGCCTGTCGATACCGTGAAAGACAAGCTTATGGCCGAGATCCATTACTACACGCCCTGGAACTATACCGGCATGACCAAAGACGAAAGCTGGGGTAACCAATTTTTCTACTGGGGCAAAGGTTTTCATTCCACTACTGATACCGCGCACAACCCTACCTGGGGCGAAGAAGACACGGTTGATCAAATGTTTAAGTTAATGAAAACCCAATTTGTTGATAAAGGCATTCCGGTCCTTATGGGCGAGTTTGGTACGGGCGTGCGTAAAAATTTAACGGGTGCAGATTTGAAATTGCATTTGGATAGTCGCGCTTATTATTTCAACTACATCGTTAAGCAGGCGCGCGCTAACGGACTCTTGCCGTTCTTATGGGATACCGGCGATTTGTTGGATCGTGCCAATAACAAAGTGTTGGATCAGCAAGCCTACGACGCGCTAATTCAAGGTACAAAATAGCCAAAAAGGTTTCACCCCAAGGCTTGGTCTTGGGGTGATTGTCGTTTTAAATAAAACAACAATAACAGGAATCTGCAGATGAATAACCATCCTGAAGCGATTAACAATATTCTCAACAATCACTCGGTCAGTTCGCTATTTGATGTGAATGTTATCGACTATTCAGCCGGAAAAATTGTTCTTGGTTTGAATGCGCGCGCGCCGCTGTTTAACGGAGCGCTGGGTTGCATAGTGGATTGCGTTGCACGTATAGCAGGACAAGCATCTGTGGGCGATTGTTTTGTGTCGGAATACGAGCTTAATTCCTTCAGGCAATCAACGGTGAGCGAATTTGTTGCCAGCGCCAGGATTGAATCCAGCAGCAGTGATAACGCAACTTACTGCTGCGAAATATATGCGGTAGAAAATTCAGCCTACAAACCGCTAGCTGAATCACAAGGCACTCTTGTTAAAAATTAATTAATAAATAAAGAGATAAGTTGTTATGGAAATTAAATCCATTTTTCGTGGTTTTGCGTTTGGTTTATGTGTGCTGCCAATAATGGCTTGGGCACAAACACGTGTGATTGAGGTTGATCTAAATAACGTGAAGGGCCAACTCAATACTTCCTTTAAAACCAGCGTAGGTGCAGGTCGTGCTAATGAAGGCTTACGTGCGGACTGGCAGCAACAGCTCGCGGAAATAAAGCGCGATACAGATTTTAAATTTATTCGTATGCACGGTTTGCTCACCGACGATATGGGGGTGTACAAAGTTGACGCTCAGGGTCGCGAGCAATACAACTTTCAATATGTGGATGCCCTCTACGATTATATTCTTAGCATAGGCATGAAACCGTTTGTTGAATTAGGTTTTATGCCGCAAGCCCTGGCGAGTGGCAACAAAACTATTTTTTGGTGGCGCGGCAATGTTACGCCACCACACTCCTACGAAAAGTGGGAGAAATTAATTCAAGCTCTGACGCAGCATTGGACTGACCGCTATGGTGCCGAAGAAGTAGCGAGTTGGTATTTTGAAGTGTGGAATGAACCTAATCTCGATGGCTTTTGGGCGGGTTCGCAAGCTGATTATTTTAAGCTGTACAACTATAGCGCGCGTGCCATTAAACGCGTAAATCTAAAATATAAAGTGGGTGGGCCTGCAACAGCAGGTGCAGCGTGGATTCCAGAAATGATTGCTTACTGTGCACAAAATAAAGTGCCACTCGATTTTGTAAGCACACATTCATACGGTGTTGATCAAGGATTCCTTGACGAATTTGGTGGCAGAGGCACCGTGCTTTCTAAAGATGAATTATCTGTTGCGCGCGATGTTTTGCAAAACCGAAAACAAATTTCTGAATCAGTTATGCCGAATTTGGAATTGCATTATACCGAGTGGAGTTCGTCATACACACCCGCAGATCCTACGCACGATTCCTATCATCAAGCGGCCTATATTTTGCAAAAACTAAAGCAAACAGGCGATGCAGCGCAGTCAATGTCTTATTGGGTATTTACCGATATTTTTGAAGAACCAGGCCCACGCTTTGAAGCTTTCCACGGCGGCTTTGGTTTGATGAATGCCCAAGGCATTAAAAAGCCAGCGTACTTTGCCTACCAGTTTTTAAATAAATTGTCCGCCACCGAATTAAAAACCAGTGATGCACAATCCATCGCAACTAAAGACAATAAAGGCAGCACGCAATTGTTATTGTGGGATTCAACGCGCACCTTACCTGAAGGCGTAAACAATCAGCAGTATTACATTAAAGATTTGCCGCCGGCGAATAAAGGCGATGTGAATGTTCATCTGCAAGGCTTGAAGAAAGGTCAATACAAACTCACTATTTCACAAGTGGGCTACAAGCAGAACGATTCATTTACCGCCTACATAGGTATGGGTTCGCCAGCGCAGTTAACCAAAGCACAAGTGACCGAATTAAAAGCAAAAAGTACCGGTAAACCTAATCAGGAGAAAAGGATTAGTGTGGGTGGCGATGGTGAATTTACGTTGAATTTGCCGTTGCGTGAGAATGATGTTTATTTGGTGGAGCTGAGTAAAAATAAATAATTTTTCATCTTGGAAAAAATCCCATTGAAAAGCAGTCGTCATCCCCGATAAGCGAGGATGACGATTCAGAACTTAAAGTGAAACAACTGTTCATTTCAAAAATTGTTTGAGCGAGAGGAAATTATCGTGGATGCAACACGCAGAAATATTTTTAAAGCTTGTATCGCTGGCGCGGTAGTTTCACCACTCGCACTAACAAATTCAACACAAGCCATTGCAGCAAGCGCCAACACCAACACCAATTGTACTCGCCAAACTTTACAATGGGGTCGCGGTATTGAAGGGCAGCGCAAAGCCGATTTAGGTAATGGTACTTTTTTAAATCCAATTCTCGCCGGCGATCATCCCGATCCTACCATTTTGAAAGACGGCGACGATTACTACATGACTTTTTCGTCATTTAATTCTTATCCCGGCATAGTGATTTGGCATTCAAAAGATTTAGTCAATTGGGTTCCGGTCGGTGCCGCCTTGCATAAAAATATTGGCACTGTATGGGCGCTGGATTTATGCAAGCACAAGAATCGTTATTACATCTACATTCCTGCTGCGCCAGATGGTAAACCCTGGTCAACCTTTGTGATTTGGGCAGACGATATTAAAGGTCCCTGGAGTGAGCCCGTTGATTTAAATATTGTGGGTTGTATAGATCCAGGCCACATAGTTGGTGAAGACGGTAAGCGCTATTTGTTTGTGAATGGGATTCGCAAAATTCGTTTGCGTGATGATGGTCTTGCCACCGATGGCCAAGTGGAAAATGCTTACAGCCCGTGGCGTTATCCTGATGATTGGATCACCGAAAATTTTGCACCCGAAGGCCCCAAACTTTTGCGTCGTGGTGAATGGTTTTACCTCGTCACCGCCGTGGGCGGCACCGCTGGTCCTGTGACCGGTCATATGGTTATTGCCGCGCGTTCGCGGTCTATTCACGGCCCTTGGGAGCACTGCCCAAATAATCCTTTAGTTCGCACTTTGTCTGACGCTGAGCCCTGGTGGTCGCGTGGCCATGCAACCTTGGTTGAAGGTCCTGGTAAAACGGGTGAGTGGTGGATGGTTTATCACGCTTACGAAAATGGCTTTAGAACCCTTGGTCGCCAAACAATATTGGAACCGATTGAATGGACAGATGATGGTTGGTTCCGCGCAAAAGGTGGTGATTTATCACAGCCTTTACCCAAACCATTACCAGCATCTAAAGGTGTTGCGGGCTTTGCGTTGTCTGATGATTTTGCGCGCAACAAATTCGGCATTCAATGGAGTTTTCATAATCCCGGCGCGCAAGAAATGGCGCGCGTGAATTACGGCAAAAAAGTATTGGAGCTTGCGGGGGCGGGTACATCGCCTGCAGATTCATCGCCATTGACTTGCGGCGTGGGCGACCGTGCATACCAGGTAGAAGTCAGTTTTACTTTGGACGGTGATGCAGAGGCAGGGCTTTTATTATTTTACAATCACAAGGCGTTTGTCGGTCTTGGTTTTACTGCTGAAACACTTAAAATTTATCAGTACTCTGAGGAACTGCCTTGGGCGCGAAGAGAGCTCAAAACTAAAAGTTTGCGTATGCGTTTGACTAATGATCACAACGTTATCACTTACGAATATTCGCTCGACAGCGGGCGCACCTGGAAATTATTTCCTACGCGCATGGAAGTTTCTGGCATTCACCACAATGTTTTCGGTGGATTCTTAAGTCTTAAAGTAGGAATTTACAGCGTCGGCAAAGGCAAGGTTCAAGTACGGGATTTTCAATACCGTGCGCTGGCGCAGAAAGGCTGATATTTTTTTGAGGTCTTCTCACGAAATTGGTTTTAGTGTTATCGAGCGCGTTCAAAAACCACTTAACTTTTAAAAGCCGCTTAACTTTTAAAAACCACTTAACTCGCTTTATTGCCGCTTGGCATCTTTTTCCGTGTTTTCTATAAATCTCCTTTAGCCTGAGTGTGGAGTTATTGCAGCACCAGAGCATCAATAGTCTCCTTCCCAGGGATGGGCACGCAAAGATAAATTTAAGTGATTACATTGGTCATTATCAGTGTGTGACAAAAGCCTTGGTCCTGTCGCCAAATAATGGTGATACTGATTGGGTTGGCAGCCACACACATAATCATAATGCTGAGGGCTAGCCGCAAATAGCACTCCCCCTGATATCAAATAATCACGGATTTATATCTGTGTAGCCTAATTGGTCGGAAATGCACCAACTGACTCCGGCCATGATGGTGGCTCAGCATTAGGTGCAGAGCGGGGCAGACTGCATTAGAATGGCGCTCACATGAGGGATGCGTACAAACTTGTACGGTCCCGTTTTAGCCCAATCAGTTGTAGGACGGTACGTGTGAATAATAAAAGTGAACTCTTGTCCCAGTTGCGCATAGATCGTGACGCTAACTCGCCGGGACGCCCAATTTGGCCCTGGATAGCGGGTGGGCTAATTTTACTCTTACTCATTATTGGTGCTTATCAGCTGCTATCAGATTCAGCGCCCTTGCCCGTAAAAGTGCAAATGGCGCGTATGGCAACCGTGGATTCCTCCTCCGCGAGCGTATTGGATGCAACGGGTTATGTTGTTGCGCGTCGCCAGGCGAATGTCTCGTCTAAAGTGACCGGTCGCGTGATTGAAGTGTTAATTGAAGAAGGCATGACAGTTGAAAAAAATCAGATTGTCGCGCGCCTTGAGGATGTCAATGCCAGAAAAAGTTTCGATGTAACCAAAGCCGAATTAGATGCCGCTAAAGCACAGGTGAGTGAAGTGCGTGCACGTCTAGTGGAAGCAAAATTAAATTTTGACCGCAACAACACACTTTTTCAAAAACAATTAGTGAGCCAGGCATCCTTTGATCTTATCAAAGCGAATTACGAATCCCTGCGCGCGCAACTTAATAACCGTGAAGAAGTTGTGAATGTAAATCAAAAATTATTGGCACAACAAAAACAAAATTTAGATGACTTTGTTTTGCGTGCGCCTTTTGCCGGTGTGGTAATTGCAAAAACATCGCAACCAGGTGAAATGATTTCTCCCATTTCTGCCGGTAGTGGTTTCACCCGTACCGGTATTTGTACTTTGGTTGATATGACGTCTCTGGAAATTGAAGTGGATGTTAATGAATCTTACATTCAGCGCGTGCATCCGGGGCAATTGGCAGAAGCTGTATTAGAAGCATATCCCGAGTGGAAAATACCAGCGAAAGTTGCTGCAATTATTCCAACGGCTGATCGCCAAAAAGCTACGGTAAAAGTGCGCGTTGCGTTCCAAAATCTTGATCCGCGTATTTTGCCGGATATGGGTGTTAAAGTTTCTTTCCTCAATCCTGAGCCGGTAGAAAAACAAAAACCAAAAGAGCCTTTGGGCATTCGTGTACCAACAACGGCAGTGCGTTCAGTTGAAGAAAATAAATATGTATTTGTAGTTAAAGATGGCGTAGTGCAACAACGCAAAGTCAAACTCAACGCCAGCTATGGCAGCGATGTTTATATCTCTGAAGGCCTGAGTGCCGGAGAAGATTTTGTGGTGGAAGTAACACCCCAGCTAAAAAATGGATCTAAAGTAATCCAGGAATAAAAATCTAAAAGCGCAGCAAATACTGCGCTTTTTTTTCAATTAAAAACGGAGGGAATATGTCTAATCCTGCAACCTTAGCCGAAAGTGATATTTTGGTAAGTTTAAAAAATATCAACAAAACCTATAAAAAAGGTAAAGAGTTGGTTCCTGTTTTAACGGATATGAATTTAGATATCCAGCTTGGTGATTTTGTTGCTTTAATGGGGCCGTCGGGCTCGGGCAAAACTACGCTGCTTAATTTGTTGGGTGGATTGGATAGTCCAACATCAGGCGAATTACGCATCGCAGGGCAGCGTATAGATCAATTCTCTGCCGGACAGCTCACGCGGTGGCGCGCGCAAAATGTCGGTTTTATTTTTCAGTTTTACAATTTAATGCCGGTATTAACCGCGGAAAAAAATGTAGAGCTTCCATTGTTGTTAACCAACCTTTCCAGCAAAGAACGCAAAGCGCATGTTGCGGCAGCTTTGGATTTGGTGGGGCTCAGCGGCCGTGCGAAGCATTATCCGCGCGAGCTATCTGGCGGTCAGGAGCAACGCGTTGCGATTGCACGAGCTTTGGTAAGCGACCCTAACTTATTATTGTGTGATGAGCCTACCGGTGATTTGGATCGTGCAACTGCCGATGAGATTCTTGCGCTCATGCAAGAGCTTAATCAGGTGCAACAAAAAACCATCGTAATGGTTACGCACGACCCGCGCGCCGCAGATCATGCGCGTCGCACATTGCATCTCGATAAAGGCCAATTACTGCAAGAATAAGCGACGGAGCGAGGTGTGATATGAAATATCTCTATTTCATTTTAAAAAATTTAACACGCAAAAAAGTGCGCACCACTTTAACCGTGCTGTCCATAATGATTGCGTTTTTATTATTTGGTTTGCTGCGCACACTAGGGGCTGCCTTTGAAGGTGGGGCGCGTATTGAAGGCGAAGATCGTTTGATCTCCATCAACAAAGTCACTTTGATTCAGCCATTGCCCTATAGCTATCTCAGCAAAGTTAAAGCCTTGGATGGCGTTGATAAGGTCACTATGGCGAATTGGTTTGGTGGCTATTATCAAGACACCAGAAACCGCTTCCCACAATTTCCGGTAGATGCCGAAGAATATTTTACTATTTATCAAGACACCTATAATTTGCCGCCTGAGCAATACCAGGCTTGGAAGGCAAATAAAACCGGTGCAGTTATTGGTAAGGCTTTAGCCGATCAATTCCATTGGAAAGTGGGTGATCGCGTTCCTTTAATTGGCATGTTTCCCAAAAAAGATGGCAGCACCAATTGGGACTTTGTTATTGACGGAATTTTTACTGGCAAAACAGAAACCGCACAAACCAATATGATGTTTTTTCATTATGACTATTTTGATAAATCACGCCAGTTTGGTGAAGGCACTATTGGTTGGATGATTATTAAGGTTAAAAATCCCAAAGATTCTGCCAAAGTGTCGGCTGCAGTAGATGCGCTATTTGAAAACTCGTCATCAGAAACGAAAACCGATAGTGAAAAAGAATTTGCTAAATCCTTTGCCAAACAATTTGCCGATATAGGTTTGATCACTACGCTTATTTTAAGTGCGGTATTTTTTACCATGTTATTGGTGGCGGGAAATACCATGGCGCAATCTTTTCGCGAGCGTATTCCTGAATTTGCAATTCTCAAGACATTAGGATTTTCGGATGTGAGTGTCATGCTAATGGTCTTGGCTGAATCTGTTTTCATTTGTGGTTTTGGCGGGTTTTTAGGCTTGGCACTTGCGAAGTTGCTCGTGGTCAGTCTCTCTGCCAAATTTGCTATGTATCTGCCGGGTTTAAATATGTCCGCCACGATTTTATTAATGGGTACGCTCTGGATTATTTTGTTCGGTGTGGTTACCGGAGCTGCGCCTGCAATACAGGGGTTGCGTCTAAATATTATTAGTGCGTTGCGGAGGAATTAATGATGTCTTTTAACTGGCTCGCACAAATATTTACGGTAACCATCATGAACCTGCGCAATATTTCGCAGCGTTTGGGAACATCGTCAGTTGCAATTTTTGGGGTCGCGTGTGTGGTAGGCGTTTTTATCGGCGTGCTCTCCATGGCGACAGGTTTTCAACGCACTATGACCAATTCAGTTGCGCCTGACATGGTAATGATTATGCGCGCTGGTTCGGCCTCTGAAATGAGTAGCGGTTTGAGTTACGAGCAAACCCAACTGATCGACAATATGCCGGGCATTCAAAAAGATGGCGATACATCTTTAGCGTCGGCGGAATTATTGGTTATCGTCAGCATCCCCAAGAAAGCCAACAATGCAATGGCTAATGCGTCACTGCGTGGTGTACAACCTGCTGCATTTAAAGTGCGCGACAAATTCAAAATTGTAGAGGGCCGCAATTTTGAATCCGGGAAAAACGAATTGATTGTAGGCCGAGGTGCCTCTAAACAATTTAACAATGTCGCAGTGGGTTCGGTTATTCGCTTTGGCAACACCGAGTGGCATGTTGTTGGTGTGTTTGAAGAGGGCGGTGGCTTATCAGAATCAGAGGTCTGGTGCGATGCAAAAATTCTGCAAGCGGCTTATCGCCGTGGCAATAGTTATCAAACCATTCACGCTAAAGTAGAAGGCAAAAAAGGTTTCGAGGATTTAAAAGCCGCTATAGCAGCAGATCCCAAATTAACTTTGGATGTTGTCTACGAAACGGCGTATCTCGCCGAACAATCTTCTGGCTTAACTACTTTTATCAAGGTGGTTGGCTATCCGCTCGCTATTATCATGGCCATAGGCGCAATTTTTGGTGCAATCAATACTATGTATACCTCTGTGGCTTCCCGCACCCGTGAAATCGCTACGCTGCGTGCTTTGGGGTTTGGTGCATTTCCGGTGGCATTCTCCACATTGGTCGAATCGCTCGTACTCGCATTTATCGGTGGAGCTATAGGTGCAGCGGTGATCTATTTGTTGTTTAACGGCTATACGGTTTCAACGCTTAACTTTTCCAGCTTTAGTCAAGTCGTGTTTGATTTCGCGGTTACGCCTGCGCTGCTAAAGCAGGGTGTTATTTTTGCGGCGGCGATTGGTTTTATTGGTGGATTGTTTCCCGCGATTCGCGCTGCGCGTTTACCTGTAGCCACGGCTCTACGCGATAATGGTTAAATGTTAAAAGCTCTTCCGGGCCGCTGTATTACTCGCGAGTACAGCGGCTTTTTTCTGTATTTTGCAGAGTTGCTGGTGTAGTATCCACCACATAACTGCTGAAATTTTGGCGTGACAACGAATCCTCATAATACGCATAAATAGCGAGGCATCGACGCATGAAAGACGATAAGCCAACCTCCTTTGATATAGCCTACCGCGCTGGTGTATCGCAATCCACCGTATCGCGCGCGTTGCGCGACAGCCCATTGGTTAATCTTGAAACCCGCCTCAAAGTTCAAGCTATTGCAAAAGAACTTAATTACAAAGTTGATAAAAACGCCCGCAATTTGCGTTCGCAGGAAACCAAAACGATTGCGTTGTTACTGTGTGAAGACCACGGTACCGGCGATTCGCTGATTAATCCTTTCTTCTTGTCTATGCTCGGTAGCATCACTCGCGCAACCGCAAACCGCGGTTATGATTTATTAATTTCTTTCCAACAATTCAGCGATGACTGGCATGCGGATTATGAAGATGCTAACCGCGCCGATGGCATTATCTTTTTAGGTTACGGCGATTACGAAAGCTTCGTAAAAAAATTAACCTACTTAACGGAAGTGGGTGCGCACTTTATTACCTGGGGGCCGGTGTTGGAAGGTCAACCCGGTGTATCCATTGGTTGCGAGAATTTTAACAGCGCGCTTTTGGCGACAGACCATTTAATTCAATTGGGCCGCAAAAATATTGCATTCCTGGGAGATGTTTCTGAACACAGCCCGGAATTTGAGCTGCGTTATAAAGGCTACATGCGCGCTCTTGAAAAATCGGGGCTTTCACTCGATTCACGTTTACAAGTTAACGCGGAAACCTCAGAGGAAGAGGGCTATAAAGCTACGCTTAAATTATTGCAGAAGCGTATTCCATTTGATGCAATTTTTGGCGCGAGCGATTTGATTGCGATTGGTGCTATTAAAGCTTTGGAAGAGGCTGGGTTGAATGTGCCGGGCGATGTTGCAGTAATGGGTTTTGATGATATTCCCATGGCATCCTACACCCATCCACCACTATCAACCGTGCAACAAAACACCGCATTAGCGGGAGAGTTATTAGTTGAAAGTTTACTGAAAAAAGTAAACGGAGAGCCCGTTGAATCTATGTTGCTTCCCGCAAAATTAATTGTGCGTGGTTCCTGTGGTGCGAAGAAAGCGAAAGCTAAATAAAGATTTTGGAATAGAAAAAACGCCAGATAGTTGGTCGCTATCTGGCGTTTTTTGTTTTAAGTAATTAATGTCCCTGAATCGCCCGCTCGTCTGGTGTGCTATCGCTATTATCCTGCACAAAATAAACTGCAATCGCGCCCAAAATCATTGAAACGCCAGCCAGTGCAATAATGTAAATGGCTTGATTATCGAATGCATATTTCAGGATTTGACCTGCCACCAAGCCTGAGACAATTTGCGGGGCAGCGATGGTGAAATTAAAGATTCCCATGTAGACGCCGGTTTTATCTGCTGGCAAGGAGCCTGAAAGAATTGCATAAGGCATGGCAAGAATTGCAGCCCAGGCGATACCAACGCCGACCATTGGCAAGAGCAAATTTAATGCGCCTTGTGGAATATCAATTTCGGTAAGCAACAAGTTAACATGCACGACTTCTGCATTCTGGAACAACATAAAGCTGATATAACCAATGCCGCCTGCGAGTAGTGAAAGTGAATAAGTAATTTTTCTTCCAAAGCGATTGGCAATGCGTGCAATAAAAACAGAAAAAATTGCAGCAAACAATGAGTATGCCGCAAAGGTAATTCCTACCCAGTCACCCGCTGCGCCTTTTGCTGCGGCAATATCCGCTGGAATTACATCAACACTGTGAAGAAATTCTGCATCAAACCATTTTGCCTCTACTCCCCAAATATATTGGGTAATAGCCGGGCCGGTATAAACCCACATAATAAATAACGAGAACCATGAAAAGAATTGCACCAGCGCAAGTTGGCGCATGGTTTTTGGCATATTAATAAATAGTTTCCAAAAGTTCGCTAATTTTGTTGTAAGCGATAATTTTTCAACAATTTTAGGTGCAATATTTTTATAACGGTTGTAATCATCAGGTGAGTATTCCTTCGTGCGAAAGCATGTCCAAAGCACGGTACCTAACAGTGCTGTTCCACCCACATAAAATGCCCAGGTCACTGTCTGTGCAACTTCGCCTTTAGGGGCAGTATTATCGAGCCCAATGACATTGGTGAACACAAAAGGAAGTATGGAGCCTATAACTGCACCGATATTAATGAGCAGCGCTTGAATCGAATAACCGAGCGTACGTTGTTCATTGGGCACCATATCCGACACAAGCGCGCGAAACGGTTGCATAGTCACATTAAATGCACCATCCATTAGAGCGAGCATCATGCCGCCAAAAATCATTGGTGCAAGAAAAGCAACAAAAATAGATGCGTTAGGCATTAGGAACATGCCGAGTGCCGCTGCAATTGCGCCACCTAAAATGAAGGGTTTGCGACGCCCCAGACGATTCCAGGTGCGATCTGATGCAGCGCCAACAATAGGTTGAACTAACAAACCCATCACTGGTGCGGCCAACCAAAATAATGAAAGCGAATGTAGATCAGCGCCCAAATCTGAAAGCACGCGGCTCACGTTGGCGTTTTGCAATGCGAAACCAAGTTGTACGCCTAGAAAGCCAAAGCTGACATTCCAGACTTGCCAAAACGGGAGCGTGGGTTGTTTCATTTTTGATGCCTTTGTTGTTATTCGTGAATTAAAATTTGTTAAACAGACACTGCCCTTTTTAAACTACATAACCGCCATGCTTATTAGAGCATGGCGGTTTCTTAAAAGCAGGCAAGCTAAATAAATTATTTTACATAGCGTGTCGCAGTGCTCGCATTGTTATCCCATACTTTTTTGTCGGCGTAAGAGCGCAAGAGTTTTACATATTCCGCGTGCGACCAAGCTAAAGGCGTAGCTGAGTTTGTACCTTGGCCATTAGTGAATTTGTAAGTGTCGTTGCTTCCTACGCCATCCCACACTTGCTCAGGAATCATATAGCCTTCATTTGCAAATAATTCCATAGCTTTGATATAGGTATTGCGTAAACTTGTGATGTTTTCACCATCCAATTTACCGGTGGTTGCAGCTTTGGCTAACTCATAATGGCCGCGCTCACCGGTGAAAATTGGCCAAACACGCCCGCGACCTTCGGGAAGATTTTTTCCCGTAGCGTTGTAACCGCGGCCGGCTAGAGTATCTTCGCCATAACCGTCCCTACCATAACGGCGCCAGCCCGGAAATTTGCCTTCAACGCCGTTAAAGCTAAATTCATATTTCACACGCACGGGATCAGGCAGGCTAGTGTCATCCATTTCGGGCAAAGTGTTTTGAATTTCTTTGTTAAGTGGTGAGCGTACACCGTAGCGTACAAGCTCTAAAAAACCACCATCAACAACTTCACTTTCATTAACATTGCTCTGGCCGTTGCGCTCTTCCAATAACGCGTGATCGTTGGGGTTTTCGTTCGCACTAATGCGCAAATAATAATTGCCATCGGATGGTGCTTTGTTAAGTGCGCCAGTTGTGGTGTACAGATTTTTTTCCAGATTTGCAGAATATTTATCTGCAGCTGCGAGATACTTTTTCGCGCTCGCATCATCTTTAGCAAGCTTTGCCATATCGCTGGCCGCTACCAAACCGGTAATCACGGCTGCTGTTGTTGATGGCGAATAGCCGGGTTGCTCCTCCCAACGCTCCTGAATACTTTTTGGCGGCGTAATCACAACATTTTTCAACCAGTCGATGCTCACCGTGCCTCCATCGGCCAAAAATGTTGCTGCAGGTTTCAGCATTTTGTTATACCAGCTCAGCATTTCCGCATCGCTCAACACGCCTTCTTTCCATAAGCGCCAGCCCAGCATAATCGGCATTGCGGTTTGATCAAGCTGCACGCCTACCCACTCAACTTCGCCATCTACGTGAGTTTTTTGCAGGAACCAACCAGGTGTGCCTGAGTAGCCTGGCGTTTTATTGCTGGTTTGTACGTGTTCCAAATATTCGAATGCAACTTTTGGTGTGACTTTATCGCCCAATGCCAGCATTGCCATGGTGACTTGATAAAAATCCCGTGGCCAAACTGCTTTGTATCCGGTTTGTGCTTTGTCTGCCGATGCAGAATCGCCCCAGGGATTCGAGAGAGATGCAATTACACCGCCCGCATAGGTTTTATCTTCCTGCGCTTTTAAAACGAGGGCGCTTGCGTAAACTAATTTGCCGCCGTCAGTTGCAGTTGCAGAAAGTTTTTCCAATTCTGGTAAAGAGGCGATGTAATCCTCCCAACCTAAGGTATCTCCTTTACCGTTAAAGTTTGCCAGAACTTTTTCATGTCCCGTGGTGAGGGTTTGGTTTGCGGCTGCGAGACTTTCATCTTTGGAATTGCCAAATCCTAAAACAAATTGCCATTCACCTGCCTCACCTTTTTTCAAGGTAGGAAGTTGCAACGTCATGGCGACATTACCGGTAGTGTCGCCGGTGCTTGCGTAGGTGTGGCTAAGTTTGCCTTCGGCTATTAAATCATTTATACCATCAGAAACGCCTTCAAAGCCTACAGTGCTCGCGCTCACGGGCGCATCTGTTTTTACCGTGAGATGCGTTTTGCCATCAGCGACTAGCCAGCTATTGTTTTCGCTCCAGGCTTTATCGCCGGGGCCGGTGTTAGCTAAATTGGGATTGATGTATAGAAACGGAGTGACATTATCGGCGAATGCGCGAAAGCTCACCTTCATCATTAAGCTATTGGTGTCGGGATCCGTAAAAATATGTTTTTCAATTTCGTAGCGTCCTTCTTTATCGCGATTAATAATTTTATAAGCGAGTGAAAGCGGACGGCCGCTTGCATCTTTGTCTAAATAATCGATATGGGAAATAGTGTCAGTTTTTTCCTGGTGTAAAAATCCGTTGCCTTTGATATAAAACTGCGCTTCCTGAATTTGTGCCTCATGAATTAAGCCAAACATGGTTTCGGTGAGCACGCCTTGCGCCAGGGAAAACCATACTTTGGAAATTTTTCCGCTGCTACCTGTATCCTGATATTGGCCTTGGGTATATTGCTCGTAAGAAGTGCCTATGCCATTTTTACCTGAGTAAGACCAATGTGATGCCGCGCCGGGAGCACCGGGAGCTATATCATTTGCAGTTGCAGTACCGCTGGAATGAGAAGCAGTATCTTTGCATGCACTAAGGCCAATCAGGGATGAAATTAATAGACAGCTCAAACGTTTTTTCATGTGGATACCATTTTTCATTTTAAGAAATTATAAATATTCTGGTCGCAAGTGGTTGCTTTGCAGCATGTTTACTATCGCCAAGGTTAGAATTAGTTATCCCCTGAAACAATTGCTTACATACGTATTCAGGTGACATTGTTGCTGCATACGTATGCACAAAATAATTTATAGCAAGGTTCGCCAAGCGCATTGCATTTGCATTGGCTAACCAGGTTTATGAATACGTATTCTATTGGATTTATTGCAATGAAAATTCTGCATACGTATGTAGCCTCTTGGTTTGGTTTTAAGGCTCGCGTATGTTGTCAGCCATACGCACATTCCTTTATGTATTGCCAAAATAATTAGCTTGCAGACTGAATGAGCAAGATGCGGTCTACCAATAACAAATTAGTCCCAGCCTGGCAGGTGTAATCGCCTTAGCCAGGCTATGAGGTGTAATCATGCAACAAAATCCCTGGTGGCGCGGCGCGGTCATCTATCAAGTTTATCCTCGCAGTATGATGGATAGTAATAATGATGGCATAGGCGATATTCCGGGCATTATTAGCAAGCTGGATTACATTGCCAGCCTCGGTGTGGATGCAATTTGGATTTCGCCATTTTTTAAATCGCCCATGAAAGATTTTGGCTATGATATTTCTGATTATCGAGCCATTGACCCAATTTTTGGCACCTTAGCTGATTTTGATGAGCTCATTGTGCAAGCTCATGCGCGCAATATAAAAATTATTATTGATCAAGTATTGAATCACACCTCGGATCAGCACGCCTGGTTTGAGGAAAGCCGTGAGTCCAAAGACAATCCAAAAGCTGATTGGTATGTGTGGGCTGACGCAAATCCCGATGGCACTCCGCCCAACAATTGGCTTTCAATTTTTGGTGGATCTGCGTGGGAGTGGGAGCCTCGTCGTTGCCAATATTATTTACACAATTTTTTAAAGACCCAACCCGATTTGAATTATCACTGCCCTGCGTTGCGCGAACAAATTTTGCAAGAAGTGGAATTCTGGCTAAAACGCGGTGTGGACGGTTTGCGTTTGGATGCCATTATTTTTTGTTTCCATGACAAACAACTGCGTTCAAATCCAGCTAAACCAGTTGAAGAAAGAAAAGGCCGCGGTTTTAGGGAAGATAATCCTTACGCATTTCAGCGCCATGTTCACGATACTTGCCAGCCGGAAAATATAGGGTTTTTGGAATCACTGCGCAGCTTGATGAATCGCTACCCTGGCACAGTTACGCTGGGGGAAATTGCGTCAGAAGATTCATTGAAAACCATGGCGGAATATACGGCAGGCAACACGCGCTTGCACATGACCTATAGTTTTGAATTATTAGTTGATAATTTATCTGCAAGCTATATTCGCGAAACTGTTGAAACCTTGGAAAAAAACCTAACCGACGGTTGGCCATGCTGGGCTTTTGGTAACCATGATGTAGTGCGTGTTATGTCGCGCTGGAAGGGCGAAGAGCACGCGCCTGCCAAAGCAAAATTGCTTAATGAATTATTATTTTCGCTGCGCGGAAGTGTGTGTTCTTACCAGGGTGAAGAGTTGGGTTTAACTGAAGCCGAAATTGCACAGCATGAGTTGCAAGATCCTTATGGCATTACTTTTTGGCCGCGCTTTAAAGGTCGCGACGGTTGTCGTACGCCAATGCCGTGGAGCAAAAGCGCAATTAATGCAGGCTTTTCACAAGGTAAAACCTGGCTGCCAGTGTCGCCAGAACATCTTCCTATGGCCGTAGATCTGCAAGATGCGGATAAAAACTCTGTGTTACACGCGTTTAGAAAATTTCTTGCGTGGCGCAAGCAACAGCCTGCGTTATTGTGGGGTGATATTGAGTTTTTAGATGCACCGGAAAATGTGTTGTTGTTTGTGCGCACTTATGAAGGCCAACGTTTATTGGCAGCATTTAATTTATCGGCTGTGACTGAAACAGTTAATCTAGGTGGTAGAAAAGCTATGCCTATAAAAGCGCATGACGAAGTTTCAGCACAATGTAATGGTGATCAATTAACCTTGTCACCCTATGCTAGTTTTTTTGCATCGCTCGATTAATACTTTTTTTGCATGGTACCCTTGTCTTCCAGACAACATCTTTAAGGCGCCTTAGGGCGCCTTTTTTTGCGCGATACAAATGTGTTTAAGCGCCTTTATTAGCGTCACTTCCAATCTTATTTTCTTTTTGACTTTATTATGTTTATTGGTTGTCGCGCACTTCCAGATTTATTTGCGTGTTTAAAATTTCATCTACACATTATTAATTTTTAATGTAAAAAATACTTTTGCATACGTATGCGTTTTGTTGAATACGTATGCACACTATTGTCGTGCTTTAGCGACAAAGCCTACTATCCTCCCGAGGGCAGAACCAATCTGTTTTACGAGCTGCAGGTTTTGTTTCAACAAAATTTGTGAGAAAAAATAATAGAGTACACACCCGCGGGGAATACTAGATCATGAAAAAATTACCGTTCAATCATATGCTGGCACTCTTATCAACCATGACGTTGGTAGCAGGCTCTCATGCAGTTTATGCGCAGCAGGCCGCAGCGGAAGCCGAAGAAGTTGTAGTGACCGGTTTTAAAGCGAGCTTGGAAAAAGCGCAAGAAGTTAAGAAGGCCAGTTCTTCTATTGTTGAAGCTATTGCAGCAGAAGATATTGGTAAATTACCTGATAGTAGTATTGCAGAATCTTTGGCGCGTTTGCCTGGCTTGGCTGGTGAGCGTCGCGACGGTCGTACCAGTGGTTTGTCTGTGCGTGGTTTTAACGAGAACTACGTTGCCACCACCATGAATGGCCGTGAAATTCTCGGCATCGGTGACAACCGCGGTGTTGAGTACGATTTGTATCCATCAGAAATTATTTCTGGCGCAACTATTTATAAAACGCCCGATGCAACTTTGGTTAACCAAGGGTTGGGCGGTATTGTAAATTTGTCCACCATTCGTCCGTTGGATCACGCTCCGGTTATGAGCGTTAGTGGCAACTTTGAACAAAATGATTTGAAATCTGCAAACCCTGATTTTAAAGATACAGGCCATCGTTTGGCATTTACCTACGCTGATAAATTTGCAGATGACACAATTGGTGTTGCGCTTTCTGTTGCAACTATGGAATCGCCAAGCCAAGAGCAACAATTCCGCGCGTGGGGCTACACCGATGTTGACACTAATGGCGACGGCGTAAATGACGCGCGTGCAATTGGTGGCCAGGATACCAACGTGCGTTCTTCGCTCATGAAACGCGATACTTATTCAGGTGTTTTCCAATATCGTCCAAACGATAAAGTGGAAGTAACTGTCGACGCTTTGCATATCGATTTTAATGACGACAAAGTATTCCGCGGTTACGAAGAAGGTTTTGCGTGGGGCGGTGGTGCAGTAAATACTTATGGCAATGTTGTTGATGGTTTGGCCATGTCTGGTACCACCAGTAACTTCGCAAGCGTTATCCGTAACGATGGCGACAGCAAAGAAGCGAAGCTTGATACTTTTGGTTTGAATGTAAAATATTTCCTCTCTGACGAGTGGTCATTAACGCTTGATGCAGCAACTGGTAAATCAGAGAAAGACCAATTGGATATGGAATCTTATTCCGGTGTTGGTCGTGCTCCATTTGGTGGTGCTGTTACTGCGGGCCCCCAAGGTGCAAAAAATGCACGCGCATGGACTATGACATCTAAAGGTGCATTCTTCTCTGCACATCCAAGTTTGACTCAACCTGACTACAGCAACGCAGCCATTATTAAATTAGCGGGTCCACAAGCCTGGGGCGGTGGTGCATCTCCTGCATTTGGTGGTCGTAATGATCAGCAAGATGGTTTCGTAAATAACCCACACTTTGAAGAAGAATTAACTACCTTGCGTCTGCAAGCATCTGGCGATGTTGAGTTCTCAATCGTAACAGGTGTTGAATTTGGTATTAATTATTCTGATCGTAGCAAATCAAAAGTTAACTATGGTGCGTTCTTAACGTCACCAGAATATTACGCTGCTGACGGTGTAACTATTGATGCGGGTGATGCGGCAGTTCCAACTAAATACATCACCGGTGTTGCCGATTTGAGCGTGTTTGGTTTGGGCAAAATGCTTGCTTATGACGGTATTCAAATGTACCGCGATGGTTATTACAAAGAGACACCTGCAGCCTTATTTGAAACTAACCGTTTAGGTGATACTTACACTGTTGATGAAGAAGTAACAACATTATTTGGTATGGCTAAATTCGAAACCGGTGTTCTGACAGGTAATGTTGGTTTGCAAGTTATTAGCACTGATCAATCAGCAACCGGCTTTGCAACGCAAACTAAAGCTGGCGGTTACGTGCAAGCAACACCGGTTAAAGATGGCAAAAAATATGTGCAATTGTTGCCAAGCTTGAACATGAATTTCCAGATTACAGATGATCAAGTAGTGCGTTTTGCATCGGCAAAAACACAATCGCGTTCACGTATGGATGACATGCGTCCAAACAGCACCATTGGTTTCTCGTTCGATACAGCGCGTCGTAACAGTACAGATCCATTGTTCAGTGCGTGGAGTGCTTCATCAGGTAATTCAACATTGAAACCAACGGAAGCTATTCAGTTTGACTTGTCTTACGAGTGGTATTTTGCAGAAGACGGTTTGTTGTCTGCTGCTTACTTCTACAAAGATTTGCAATCATGGAATCTTAATACTCGCGTAGTGACAGATTTCAGCAGCTACATTATTCCTGGTTACCATGATGTATTTACCGCGGCAGATACGGCTGCAGGTTACAGCTTGAAATCAAAACAAGGTGTGACAACTGCTAACGTTGCAGCAGGTTCTGGTTATGCAGCTGGTACAGAATTCCAGGCAAATATTCCGTTGCGTTTAGTCAGTGACTATCTGGATGGTTTAGGTGTTATCGCAAGTGCCGCATTTATGGACGGTGAAATTGATAACGCTGGCGTTAAACAAGAAGTTCCTGGTTTGTCCAAAGAAACCTATCAGTTGACCGTGTACTACGAAAACTCAGGTTTCGAAGCTCGTGTGTCTGCACGTAAGCGTGATGAATACTTGTCTGAAACCCAGGGCTTAAGTTTGGCGTTGACTCCAGGTACAGATTTAGGTGCAACGTTGGTTGATGCGCAAATTGGTTATAACTTTGCAAACAGCGGCATTCAGGCTCTTGAAGGTTTGACTATCACCCTGCAAGCGCAAAATTTAACGAACGAATCTACAGTAGTAACTGAACCTGATGACGCTCGCGAAATTGATCGCTACCAGAACTTTGGCGCTAACTATTTGTTAGGCTTCAGCTACAAGTTCTAAGCACTGTTGCTAGACTAAGTTAAAGATAACCCTGTTAGTTTTTCGCTAGCAGGGTTTTTTTGCAACTAAGGCGCTTCCAAAAATTACTAAAGGCCAGCAATGAATAAGCCTATAAAAAAAGTTGTGATCGTCGGCGGTGGCACAGCGGGTTGGATGTCTGCTGCGTTACTAAAAAAAGTAATGGGCTCTGTTGTCGATATCGAACTTATTGAATCTGAAGAAATCGGCAGAATTGGGGTGGGCGAGGCAACGATTCCACCTATTCGCTATTTCAATCAAGCATTGGGAATCGATGAAGCAGAGTTTCTTCGTGAGACTAAAGCCAGCATTAAACTCGCTATTAAATTTGAAAACTGGCGTGTTCCCGGCGAAGGTTATTTCCATACTTTTGGTGGTGCAGGAAAAAACATCGGGTTTTGCGCGTTTCACCATTTTTGGTTGCGTGCAAAAACGCTGGGCGATAAATCCAGCCTATGGGATTACGATTTGAATTATCTCTGCGCAGCGTCAAATAAATTTGCGCCCATAAATTCAAAAGATCCTGCCTTGGAAATGCAATATGCGTTTCATTTTGACGCATCGCTTTACGCAAATTTCTTACGAAAATTTAGTGAAAATATTGGTGTAATACGCACAGAAGGTTTGATTGAACGGGTCACTGTTCATCCGGATTCTGGTGCCGTAGATCATCTTATCTTGAAAAATGGCAGGGTAGTTCACGGCGATTTATTTGTAGATTGCTCTGGTATGCGTGCTTTATTGATTCAACAAACACTGGGCACGGGTTACGAAGATTGGAGTCACTGGTTGCCTTGTGATCGTGCTATTGCTGTGCCCTCAGAACGCCTCGCGGCGACTTTGCCTTATACGCGCTCAATTGCCCATTCCGCCGGTTGGCAGTGGAGAATTCCTTTACAACACCGCAATGGTAATGGAATCGTCTATAGCAGCAATCATTATTCGCAAGATGAAGCTGCGGCCATACTACTAAATAATTTGGATTCCAAAGCGCTGGCCGAACCGAATTTTATTTCGTTTAAAACCGGTCGTCGGTTAAAACAATGGAACAAAAATGTTATTGCTGTGGGTTTGTCGAGCGGTTTTTTGGAGCCACTTGAATCTACCAGTATCCACCTTATCCAATCAGCCATAGTTCGCCTGATAAAACTTTTTCCGCATGCGGGAATAGATGCAGTTAACGTTGCGGAATACAACAGGCAATCGAAAACCGAGTTTGAGCAGGTGCGCGATTTTATTATTTTGCATTATCACGTCAATGAGCGAACTGATAGCCAATTCTGGCGCGATCTGCGCAATATGGAAATTCCTGAAAGTCTTACACACAAAATTAATTTGTTCCGGGCTACAGGAAAAATATTTCGTGAGCAGGATGACCTATTTTTAGAAAGTTCCTGGCTACAGGTTATGTTGGGGCAGGGTATTGTTCCGCGTGATTATCATGCGCTGGCCGATAATCTATCTGAGCCCGATTTAATGTCTTTGCTCGCCAATATGAAAAAAATTAAGCAGAGCCCGCTGGAACAAATACCAAGCCATGATGAATTTCTCAGGCAGGTTTGTGCAAGATAATGATGAATCTCAGCTGTAGTATCGAATAATTAACCAGGAGAGCGTGGATGAAAAAATTAATATCGGTGATAGGCGTGTGGATCTTGTCGTCCTACGCCCTTGCAACAGACACGCTTATCAAGCATGTGGAGCCGCTCAGTTGGTGGGTGGGTATGCAGCATTCGCAATTGCAACTCATGGTGCATGGAGAAAATATCTCTACACTTACACCAGAAATTAATTACCCGGGTGTCACCCTTGTTAACACCCAGACAACGGATAATAAAAATTTCCTGTTTATAAACTTGAATATTTCTGAAGCAACAAAAGCGGGTAGCTTTGTTATTTCATTTAAATCCGGCGATAAGCAGCTTGCTAAAATTGATTATCGTTTGGATACGCGCGCAAAAAATTCCGCGATGCGCAAAGGTTTTAGCTCCAATGATGTTATCTATTTGCTAATGCCTGACCGTTTCGCAAACGGTTCCGCCGCCAATGATTCAATGGCAGATCAATTGGAAAAATATAATCGCACCTTGAGCGGTGGACGTCACGGTGGCGATTTAAAAGGTATGCAAGAGCATCTGGATTATATTGCCAATATGGGGTTTACCATGATTTGGCCAACGCCCCTCGTTGAGAATAATCAGCTGCAATATTCCTACCACGGTTACTCTGCAACTAATCATTATAAAATTGATAGTCGCTTTGGCAGCAATCAAGACTACAAAAATTATGTGATAGCAGCGAACAAAAAGGGCTTGGGTGTTATTCAGGATGTGGTGCTTAACCATATAGGTTCGGGTCATTGGTGGATGAAAGATATGCCCGCCAAAGACTGGATTAATTTTCCCGATAATTATACGCAAACCACACATCGCCGTACCGCTATTCATGATCCTCACGCCGCACCTGAGGATGCAACATTATTTACCGATGGCTGGTTTGTGCCCACCATGCCTGACTTGAATCAGCGCAATCCGTTATTGGCAACCTATTTAATTCAAAATTCGGTTTGGTGGATTGAATACGCCAATCTCTCGGGTATTCGCGAAGATACCTATTCTTATTCGGATAAAAATTTCCTCAGTGCTTGGGGAAAGTATTTGCTTGAGGAGTATCCCAACTTTAATGTGGTTGGCGAGGAATGGACAAGCAATCAGGCTATTGTTGCTTCCTGGCAAAAAGGCAAACGCAATGATAATGGCTACATATCCTACATTCCGAGTTTGATGGATTTTCCAGTGCATGATGCGATGCGCACTGCACTAACTGAAAATGAAGGCTGGTCTACAGGCTTAATAAAATTATACGAAACCATCGCCAATGATTTTATTTACGCGGATCCTATGAATATGGTTGTGTTTCCAGAGAACCACGATACCAGCCGTATTTTTTCAGCCTTAAATGACGACGTAAATTTGTATAAAAACGCCATGGTGTTAAGTGTAACTACGCGTGGTATACCACAATTTTTCTACGGCTCAGAAGTATTGGCGACCAGCCCCAAAGAACGCGATGACGGTGCCGTGCGTAGCGATATGCCGGGAGGTTGGGCTGGCGATAACATCAATGCATTTAGCGGTAAGGGATTAACTCCAGCACAGAAAGATGCGCAGGCATTTTTGAAAACATTATTAAATTGGCGTAAGACAAACGAAGCGGTAAAAACTGGAAAGCTTGTGCATTACGTTCCTGAAAATTCCACGTATGTTTATTTCCGTTATACAGATTCAAAAACAGTGATGGTTGTGCTGAATAAAAATACCCAGGACTCAAAGCTGGATTTAGCCAGATTTCAAAATATGCTAAAGGGAAAGGCCAGCGGTAAAGATATTTTGACTTCATCGGTAGTTGATTTTTCTCAACCACTTACCTTAAAAGCCAGGACGCCCATGGTGATTGAATTATAAATCCCCATCACATAGTAAAACGCCCTGGGCTTAAGCTGCACAGGGCGTTTACTTCAAAGTTAAAGCACAGCATCCGCGCTTAGGATTCCATTGTTGCTACAGTTGCTTTCGATGAAAGTTGATTGGCAATTGTTTCGGCCGCTTTCTTTCCCGCCAAAAAAGCATGATCAGAATTGTAATACTCCCACTCGCTATAGCGGCCCGCTAAAATAATATTGTGTTTTGCCATCCAGTTTTTAACGGTTGTAACGTTTTTAGCGCGAGCATGGTCATAAATAACATAGGCGTAAGGCATATCAACTTGATTTGCCGTAATCACTGTATCTTCTTCCGTCATCATGCCCACTTTAATACAATCTTCTATGCAGCGAGCAATCAGTTCATCGCCGTCGAGAGGCAGTGGTTTCCAGGGCGAATAAGAAATCTCACAAGTGAAACCAAAACCGCCGGGTGCATTGCATTCAGAGCTAGCATTTCCCTGCACAAATATGCGATGAAAAATGGAATCTTCAGGATAATAAATCCAATGTTTATCGGTAACATTTTCGCGCGCAATTCCAATATTTACACAGCGAATGGATATGTGTCGCAAACCTCTCGCGGCCGCTTGAACTTCTTCGGGTGCATCAGATCCGATTAAACGCACGAGTTCTGGTAAGGGCATAGTGGAAATTAAATTGTGGTAACTATAACGACGGCCATCAGCCAATACCACCAAGTGGTCACGCGGAAGTATCTGCACTACATCAGCATTGAGTTCAATGTCGCCTTTAATATGCGGAACAAATCCAGATACCAAGGCTTGGAATCCACCTTTTTTGGGATAGCCAAAGCGCGCGTTAGGCCCCATAGGTTTTCCCACGGGTTGTAAGGCGCCATCAATTATTTCGCCTAAGTCTGGAAGGGGAACTCGTCCGCCTAACCAGGACGTTTCCATTTGTGTTAGCGGCAATGTCCACAATTTTTTGTTGTAGGGAATTGCAAAATGTTTTGCTATGCCAGCACCCCACACTCTATAAATAAATTCTTCAAAGTTTTGTGTTTCGCGTTTTACTCCTGTTGCGCCAGCATTGGCTGCATCAAGAGTTCCATCGGCACAACAATCGTCCAGTTTTTCCATATCACATTTTTTTTCTGCGCTAACACTATGCAGATTTCCGTAGCGCGCATCAATCGCACCCATGATACAGTCCTTGATGACTTCTGGTGGTAATCCGTAAAGCGCCCCCTGGAATGGATAGCGGGTATATACATTTTTGCTATAGACCCAAGCTTCACGATTTTGCCAGTGTTGATTGTCGCCCAATAAAATATCGTAAAGTTTTAGTACGTAGGGATCGTTGGAAAACATTATGTGGCCGGCATAATCGAAGGTAAAACCTTTGTCCTGAATCGATCTGCACCAGCCGCCCACATTTGCATTTCGCTCAAGCAAAACGGTATCCGCACCTAAATGATAGGCGGCGCTTAAACCCGTAGGGCCACCGCCAATAATGGCGGTATTAACAAAGCGAGCCAGCTTTGCAGGCAGCGGATTAATTCCGGCTTTGTTAGGTTTAAGATTATCCTGACTTTGTTCTTCGTAATGAGCGACATGGCTGGTTCGCGCCTTTGTGGTTTCTATAAGTTTAGCCATGCTGGCAGCTGTTTTTTCCCAGGAGGTTGCAGAAACAATTGTGCGCATTTTTGCAATTAAGTTTGACCGTTGCTCAGCTGATAACGCCAAATAGCGCTTACATGCTGCAATAAATTCTGCTTTATTATGTGCAATGGAAACTGTATCGCTGTAAGGAACAACAACATCTGTGATAGCGGTGCTTACAATGGGCACTTCTGCTGCCATGTATTCCAACACTTTTGTTGGGCTAATAAAGCGTGTTGATTCATTTAGCGCGAAAGGTAAGAGGCAAACATCCCATCCTGCCAAAAATTGCGGTAAAGATTCATAGGGCTGCTGACCGAGATAATGAATATTCTCCCGTTGTGGTAAGGCTGCCGGATTAATTTTCACTACAGGCCCAACCAGTATTATTTGCCAGGTTGGATCTGAGTCTGCTAATGCAGCAACTAATTCCAAATCGAAACGCTCGTCTATCACACCATAAAATCCCAAACGTGGGCCGGCGATATTTATTTGCGCGGGGTTGGTATTTTTTCTGTCCAAAGCTTTTTCAAAATGACTTGCGTCTACACTGCTGGGGAAACAGTGGACGTTTGCATGCAAATTTCTTTTTGATTGATAAAGGCTTGGTCCACCGGTAAACACTATGTCGGCTACGCTAAGCAGCGCCTTCTCGCGCTGTATGAGTTGCTTTGGCGCGTTTTGGAATGCTGACAGCTCATCCATGCAATCATAGATAATCAATTTTGCGCGAAGTTGTTTTAACAACGGCAATGCCATGGGCGTGTAAAACCAAACAATCGGATCTTCGTCGTCAGGATTTAAACTTGCGACTAAAGGTTCGAGTTCCGATAGTTGGTCGTCGTGAAAGCCGGAGGTCTGTATAGGTGTATGTGGTTGGCAAATAGTAATGTTTGCACTGGGTGAGTAGGTTTTTAGAAAACTTTTTCCGTCATGAAATACAGGTTCTTCAAAAACAATAACTTTATAATTTTTCGCTAATCTGCTTAATAAATGTTGCGGTCTTTGATAAACGAAATCCCAGCGTAAATGGCAAAACACAATAATAGTTGGCATACCAGCTCCTAAGTCAATAAGGCACGTTTCGATTTTTAATTCTTTAAGCGGTTAAGCTATAACTTCAAAAATTTTAATAATTGCTGTATTTGCAAGCGATTCAATAAAAAATTTAACTTAACTTTTTGTGCCACATGAAAGGTTGTTCAAGGAATGTCATTTATGGCGTCGCGTTGATTATTGCCGCGTTTTACCATGATGGTGTACACAAAAAACTAACTCTGTACGATAACGAACCTTAATTTTTTTAATGGGTTGTTAATATTTATAAAATGATTTTTTAATTTATATATTGTTGCGCCATTAATTTATTTTTTGCTCACTTAAATCATCTTAAATCAAGTTAGATTTGTCTTTATTGGCCAAGGAGCTGAAAATGACCAGTGATGCTTTCGCATATCCACGACCACAACTGGTGAGAGAAAACTGGTTGTCATTAAATGGCAAATGGAAATTCGCTTTCGATGACAATAATCAATTTCAAAATTTGTCGGATGATATTCCCTGGGACAAAGAAATACTTGTGCCTTATCCTCCAGAGTCTGAGGCGAGTGGCGTAGGTGATCGCGGATATCATTACGCGTGTTGGTATAAACGCGAATTTGAAATTTCCACAAAAGGGCAGCGTGTATTGCTTCACTTCGGCGCCGTGGATTACCGTGCGAAAGTGTGGGTCAATGGACATTTGGTGGTAGAGCATATTGGCGGGCACACGCCATTTTCTGCAGACATCACCTTTGCGTTAGGTGATTCTGAAAAACATGTAGTAACGGTTTATGCAGAAGATGACCCACACGATTTAGCGAAGCCACGTGGTAAGCAGGATTGGCAATTACAACCGCATTCTATTTGGTATCCGCGCACTACAGGAATTTGGCAAACCGTGTGGCTTGAGCCCGTTGCAAACACCTACATCAACAAAATTCGGTGGACACCAAATTTTGATGGTTTTGAGATTGGCTGTGAAACAAATATAGCAGGAGATCTCAATGCGGATTTTACCGTTGAGGTAACCATTTCACACAATGGAAAACTACTAGCTGATGATCACTATAAAATTATTGGCCACGAAGCCGCGCGAAAAATAAGTTTATCTGATCCAGGTATAGATGATTCGCGCAACGAATTATTGTGGAGCCCGGAACGCCCTACATTGCTCGATGCAGAAATTATTTTGCTGCGCGACGGTGAAGTGATCGACAAGGTTTCGTCTTATACGGCCCTGCGTTCTGCGCATATTAATCGCGACAGATTTATGCTCAACGGCAGGCCCTATTTTTTGCGTCTCGTTCTGGACCAAGGTTATTGGCCCGATACTTTATTAACAGCGCCATCTGATGATGCGCTGCGTCGCGATGTAGAGCTTACCAAAGCTATGGGTTTTAACGGTGTGAGAAAACACCAGAAAATTGAAGACCCGCGTTATTTATATTGGGCCGATAAATTAGGTTTATTAGTGTGGGAGGAAATGCCTTCTGCATATAGATTTACGTCTACTGCAATTAAACGTTTAGTGCGGGAATGGGAAGAAGTTATTGACCGTGATTACAGTCATCCCTGCATAATTGTTTGGGTGCCTTTCAATGAATCCTGGGGTGTGCCAAATCTTACGTCAACACAAGCACATAGGAATGCCGTTGAAGCGCTTTATCATTTAACGCGTACTTTCGATTCTACTCGCCCTGTTATAGGTAACGATGGCTGGGAAGCATCAGCAACTGACCTTATTGGTATTCACGATTACGACGCAAATCCGCAGAGTATCGCTGCGCGTTACGGTTCGTCAGTGCAACAGGAACTGTTTGATCGTCGTCGCCCCGGTGGAAGAATTCTCACGCTCGATGGTTATCCGCATCGCGGTCAACCCATTGTGCTAACCGAGTTTGGTGGCATTGCCTATGCCAAGCAGCGTCACTCGGAAGAAGGGCAAGAAATGTGGGGATACTCACAAGCATCCAGTGATGGAGATTTTTTCAATCGATATCGTCAATTGCTAGAGGTGGTTAACGAAACCGCAATGTTCAGTGGTTTTTGTTACACACAATTTGCCGATACCTTTCAAGAGGCGAACGGTTTGTTGTTTGCTGATCGCACACCTAAGTTGCCTTTGGAAAAAATCGCCGCAGCTACGGGAAATATAAAATAATAATCGCATCGCCAGTGTTCACCAGATGCAGAATTATTCTGCTATTTAAAAGGCCAAGCAATGAAGAATATTATTAAGGGCCTCACACAAAATTCTTCTATTCCTATTTGGGGCGGAATTGAATGCACGGTTCACAGGCTGGGGGATGCCTATGGCGACCAATTGCTTCGCAACGGACATAATGATCGTGCTTCAGATTTAAAAATCATTGCGGAGCTTGGTATAAAAACGCTGCGCTACCCTGTGGTATGGGAACGAATTGCACCTCAAGGGTTAGCAAAAGCTGATTGGTCGTGGACTGATGAACGGCTCGCACAATTAAAAGAGTTAGGCATAAATCCTATCGCTGGATTGCTGCATCACGGTAGTGGGCCGAGCTTTACCAATTTAATTGATCCTGATTTTCCCGCCAAATTTGTGGAATTTGCCGTTGCGGTTGCTGAGAGATATCCCTGGTTAGAAATATTCACACCCATTAACGAACCATTAACTACGGCGCGTTTCAGTTGTCTGTATGGGGTTTGGTATCCACATCTTCGCGATGACCACGCATTTTCACTTGCCGTATTAAATCAATGCAAGGCGAACATTCTGGCAATGCGTGAAATAAAAAAAATTATTCCATCTGCAAAGTTTTTGCAGACCGAAGATCTCGGCAAATGTCACGGAACTAAAAAGTTGCAGTATCAATGTGACTTTGAAAATGAACGGCGATGGGTGTCCCTGGATTTGCTCACGGGGACGCTAAATAACCAATCTGTGATGTGGAAATATTTTAGAAAGAGGGGGAAAGTTAGTGAAGATGATTTGGAGTATTTCACTACTCATTATTATGCTCCCGATATTATTGGTATCAATCACTATATTACCAGTGAGCGTTTTCTGGATGAAAACAGGAAAAAATATCCTGAGTGGTCACATGCGCAAAATGGAAAAGATACCTATTCTGATATAGACATCGTCCGCGCTGATATACACAAAAGAGAAGGACACTACAAAATATTAAAATCCGTGGCTGAGCGTTACCATTTACCTATAGCTTTAACGGAAGTTCATCTTGGATCATCGCGGGATGCACAGCTGCGCTGGTTTATGGAAGCCTATAGCGCTGCAACCAGGCTTAAGGATGAAGGCGTAGATATACGTGCAGTCACGAGTTGGTCGTTGTTCGGAGCATATGACTGGAACAGCCTTCTCACACAAAATAATAATTTTTATGAATCGGGCGCTTTTGATATTCGATCAGGCGAACCCCGACCCACGGCCGTCGCGCATTTGATTAAGCGCTTATGTGAAAATAAAGTGCCTGACCATCCAGTGCTGCAAGCGGATGGTTGGTGGAAGAATCCCGAGCATGTTCACTTTGCATTTGGTTCATCAAAACACGCCAGAGGCTTGCCCACGATTGAGCACATGTTCCCCGAAAATTTGTTGGCAGCAAACGTTAAACCCATATTGATTATTGGTGCCACGGGTACATTAGGCAGGGCATTTGCACATATCTGCAGCATGCGTAACATTTCATACGTGTTATTGTCCAGAAACGATATGGACATTATGAATAAAGAACGCGTCGAATTTTTTTTACAGAAGCATGAGCCTTGGGCTGTGGTTAACGCAGCGGGATTTGTGAGAGTAGATGATGCGGAAACTTCACCGGAGTTATGCTTTCGCGAAAATGCTTACGGTCCCGTCGTTTTAGCACAGGCCTGTTTAAAATATGGCGTAAACTTTTTAACCTTTTCTACAGATTTGGTTTTCAATGGCCAAAACACAAAGCCCTATCGCGAAAGCGATTCGGTTTCGCCGCTGAATGTTTACGGCGCCTCAAAAGCCTATGCGGAGGCACATGTACTAGCCGCAAATCCATCCGCCTTAATTGTGCGAACAAGTGCTTTCTTTGGCCCATGGGATGAGCATAATTTTATTGCACAGTTAATCAAATCAGTGACAAACGGCAAAAGCTTTATGGCAGCTAGTGATCAAACCATAACGCCGACTTATGTTCCTGATTTAGTCAATAATTGTCTCGACCTTATTATCGATGAAGCCAAAGGAATTTGGCACATTGCCAATAGCTCTGCTACTACCTGGTCGGAGTTTGCTTTTTCAGCCCTGGATGTTGCCGGTGTTGATAAAAAGCTCATTAAGCCTGTTGTGTCCACCGTGTTTAATCCAAAAGCTAAACGACCTGCGAATAGCGCACTGGAGAGTGAAAAAGGAATTTTTTTGCCAAAGCTAGAAGATGCTATCGAAAGGTTTTTTAGAGAGGTTAAGAGTATTTGAGAAGAGTATTGCTACCAGAAGAAAAATGGGTAACGCAAAAAGGCAGATATAGATCTGCCTTTTTCTAGTTCAATAGGATTATCGTTTTGTCAGCTTTATCGCCGCATCAATAAAATAAATAGTTGTCGTGCCTTCAAATCCCGAATCAGTTCCAAAAATAACCCAGAGTGCACCATTGGCATCTGAGTAGGTTGTGAATTTTCCGGTCTCGCTTTTCAGCGTTTTCTTTTTGTAGGATTGGTCAGTGCTTTCGCAAGCTAAACCGTTACCTATGTTGCCAATCACCATTGTATCGCTGCCGCCCGTTGCCTGGTTATTTTTATCGATATTCATTAAATAAAAACCTGTACCGTCGTTAACAGGTTTGGGCTCTATTTTTGCTGCACCGGCTTTTACATAAACGGAATCACCAGGTGAGCCGCCAATACCTGAGCAGCCACTATGCACGTCCGTTCCTATACCTAATTCAAAATCAATTTCGTACCGGGTATTGGGCTCAAAACCGGTAAATTTTTTGGTGACGAACATAAATAGATCATCGCTATGATTATTGCCGCTGATTTTTATTCCTTTGCGATTTTGTCCGAGCGACGAAGGTAAGCTTGCGTGACTTGATGTTAATTCATAAAAGGTTTCCTGCCCTGCTGGATAGTCAGCGAAACCGGCGACCCAGCCTTCGGCGTTAGTATTAAAGTCAATATTGATGAGTTTGGTATTGGTGGGCGGAGCACCTACGTAGAGTTTCCCTCCTCCACAAGCGACCAATGTTGCAGTTATTAACAGGCCCAAGGCTATTTTTAATGGATGCGTGGAATATTTCATAGGATTTCCTCATGTGTTGCATCTGGATGATGAGGGCATTGTGATGGTCGGCAACCGATCATTCTGTGGGGAATATGTAGGGACTTGTAAAAATCTGTAGCCAGTCGTTACCTGGTTCGCTGTGTTACAAACTATTACAATTTCGTGCATTTAAATAACAGTTTTCTGGCTGGCATCCCGTATAGCATTAGGTGTATTCGGTAAAAATAACGATAGTTGCCTATAGAAGGAGTTCTCTATGAAAAAAATTATTCAATGCTTATGTATCAGCGTGCCGCTGGTTGCTTGTGGTGGTGGCGGTGGAGGTTCTACGGATACGCCACGTTTGCCGCCCCAGGTTAAAACAGATTACAGCAATCTTAAGCAGTCCAAGCTTGAACCTGGCCCTTTAAAGCAAGTAACAGCGACCGATTTGACCGATATGGTTAAAAACGGTTTGCGAATTTCATTGCGCGATAATCAAAACTTTAATGAGCTGGCGCGCACCGCAACCTTGAGTGGTGACAAGGCTTCATTGGCCAATGGTTCGAAAACATCTGGCGATTTTTCCGGCACTAATGTGCAGGTAGAAAATGTGGATGAGGCGGATGTAGTGAAATATGACGGCCGCTATATTTTTGCGGCAACGCCAGTGAACTATACAGATGCCGGACCAAAGGCAGAACTAAAAATATTCGCAACTAATCCTGCTACAGCTACCAGCACGTCAGTGAGCACTACAGCAATTGATACAACATATTGGGGTGATATTTCAGATTTGTATTTGGTATCTGATGCTTCAGCCACAAGTGGTTTGGTGACTATTCGTCGTTCCATGAATTTTATGTATTTTGCCAAAACACTTAATGCTGCTGATGGCCCAACACCGGATGTTCCTGAAACACGCGCCGCACAGGAGAGCAAAGCTGCAGCAATTGTTGCGGGTGATGATAAGCGTTTAATCATGCCGCAAGATATGGACAGAGGCGTAGAAATTTCTTTATACGATGTGCGCACACCCGCATCGCCATCCAAAGCCTGGACTGTGACCTTGGATGGTGATTTGCTCGCGTCGCGTAAAATTG
Source organism: Cellvibrio zantedeschiae (assembly GCF_014652535.1). Lineage (NCBI taxonomy): Bacteria > Pseudomonadati > Pseudomonadota > Gammaproteobacteria > Cellvibrionales > Cellvibrionaceae > Cellvibrio > Cellvibrio zantedeschiae. The sequence goes on from NZ_BMYZ01000001.1 coordinate 74,986, forward strand.
GCAACACCTTGTATTTAGTTACCAGTTTTGTTCCGGCAATTCCAGATTTACGATATGGCGTATCAAATAAAGAAGAGCTAACCGCGAATGAAAATTTAATTGCGTCAACTCCGGTCGAAAAATTGTTACCAAATTACGCTATTAACGGCGGTGCCGATCAGCCGCTAAATAAAGAATCTTGTTTGGTTTCGGCCAATGCAAAGGCGAATGAAGGCTACCTAAATTTAATTAATATTACGACTATAGATTTAAGCAAACAAAAATTGGTGAATTCCGTTTGCATCAATACAAATGTTGAAGGTGTTTATAGTTCGTTAAATAATTTGTATCTCGGCGGTTCTGATCCAGCTAAATGGCAAGATTGGTCCAGCTTCTCGGTTATTCACCAATTCAAATACACCGACACTGGTGTGAGTTATGTTGCCAGTGGTGGTGTTGAAGGTATTCTTGGATGGGGTGAGCCTTCGTATCGAATGGATGAATATAAAGATGCGTTGCGCGTAATTACTACTCGTTATGGTGATAAGGGCGAACCTACACATCAATTAAATGTATTGCAAAAAGTTGCGGGTAAAAGCGAACTAGCCGTTGTTGCGCAATTGCCCAATAAAACACAACCAGAAGCAATTGGAAAACCAAGGGAAGATATTTACGCAGTAAGATTTAATGGTGATCGCGCCTTTGTGGTGACCTTTGAGCGTAAAGATCCTCTTTATGTATTGGATCTTGCCGATACCAAAAATCCAAAAATTGCTGGGCAATTAGAAATTCCATGTTTCTCTACCTTTTTGCGTCCTATTGGAAAAGATTTTGTTTTCTCTCTCGGTAATGAAACTGATGCAGAAGGTCGTCAAGCCGGCGTTAAGGTAGCCTTGTATGATGTGCGGGATATCACCAAGCCGGTGCAAGTAAGCAGTCAGGTATTTGGCGACGCCGGTAGCTGGAGTGAAGCGCTTTACGATTATCATGCGTTGTCGTTTTTGCAACGTGGAGATGATCAGCTTCGTGTAACCTTGCCTATGGTGTTGTACAAAACTGACATCGGAAAAGATTTCTGGAATTACACCTGGCTTAATACAGGGTTGCATATGTTTGAAGTTAACGGCTTGGTCAATGGCAAAGCTTCGTTGGATTATGTAGGAAATTTAATTTCTGAATCGAGCACCACTGCAGAGTATCCTTCGTGGAGTGGTAGTGATCGGAGTTTGTTGCACGACAATGCAGTCTTCTATGTTCATGATTCAAAAGTGAATGGTAGTTTCTGGCCGGTAAAAAAATAATACGGCGTTAAAAAAGCCCTGCTGTTTAAACCAGCAGGGCTTTTTTTATGGCCAAAAATAACGGTTGTGTGAATATTATGTAGCTGCTTGCAGCTGCAAGGCTGCGCTCAAGCATTTCTAAAAAATTAAATGCATCGATATACTCTTGGTTTACGAAGGCTTGGTTTTACCCCGCCAATGCCTAAGGCAAGCTTTAGTATCATCGAATTTCCTACTCTTAAAATTAATATGCGGCTCGGTGTTTAACACTAGTTGCATACGTATGTATGAACTGAATACGTATGTAGCTGGTTGTACGTTTTCTGGCTTCTTAATAATATTATCGCAGACGTATCTGTTGCTGATCTGTCTCAATCGCTGTTAGTTATTTGGCGCAGTTTATACTGCGCTTTTTTATTTCTGCCGCTATTGTTATGTCCCACTTGTCGCCCCCGTCGTATTAATCTTCATTTTTTGAATTTATCGGTATTTCAAGAAAATTTTTAAGAAGGCTTTTGAATTTACAAGCCAAAAATTTTGTATACCAGCGAATTGCCAACTAGCCTGTAATCAAACCATATATACCTTTTGACTGGGACCGTTCATAGGAGTGTAGGTATGGGTACTGCTATCCCTCCTTAGCGCCTGTTTTGCATACGTATGTACTTGTTGAATACGTATGCATGATGTTGTGAGCAAGGCGTCACACAAATTAACATCTAGTAGTTAATGCCGAATTTCTAAATTCTGAAATAAGTTCTTGTAATACCGTGTTGGTGCTTTGGTGGTGCTGATTTCGACAAGACGCTTAGCGCTGCCTAACCATAAAAAACGCAGTCATTAATTTGTTTCAATAGTTCTATTTCGAATGTGGATCTTATGGACGCCGCTAATTAAGAGCAGCCATAGCGCAATAAATATTTGTAATGATACCTAGTGAAGTTTTCGGTAAGAGTCTTTGCGATTTGTACCGGGTGCAGCTCATTTATTATTGTTAAATTCGTTTCTGCGCCGCCTACATTTCAAAAAAATAACATAGGGGAGAGTAAACTGATGTTCAATTATCGTAAAACACTAGGCATCTTTGCCTTGGTTTGCACTATCGCAAGCCTTGCGGGATGTGGTGGTGCCAGCGGCACTGGTAGTGACACTACGCCGATAAAAACCTGCGGCAATTTTCAAATTGTTTTGGCCGATGGCTCCTGTGGTGCACCGCCACCACCGCCACCCTGTGCCGACGGCTTCATTCGCGCTACGCCTGATAGCGCCTGCGTTAAATCTGATTTTAAGTTGCCGACAATGCCAGCCAAAGTTGCTGATGATGAAGCGGTAATTTATTTCAATAAAGAAGATAAAAATTTTGCCGGCTATACGCTTTATACCTGGCAATCCTGTAGCCCCACCTGGTTAAAACCAAGCTCTGGCTGGACTGATGAATCGCAAGTGATTCAAGGTGTTTCTGAAGCAGAACAAGACCCTATTTACGGTGCTTATTTTGTGGTGAAACTCGCCCCGGGTGGAACCTGTGGTAATTTCATTATTAGAAGTGCTGGCCAGGCGCGTCAAACCAACGATTTGACTATAGGTACTGCAACGACTGGCAGTCCTTTTGATCGCCGCTATTTTGTGATTGCTGATCCGTCAGATTTGCGCAACAGCCGCGTAAGCGCTTTGCCGATTTGTATTAACGATGTGTGTGCAAAATTTGAAGAGCCCAAGTTGGCTATTTCCAATATAGCTGCACACTGGATTGATGCTTCAACTATTTTGTGGGATCGCGAAGTATCTAATGTAAAACTTTATTCTGCTAACGACGGCGGAAAAATTTCTGCCAATAAAGATGGCTCTGTTGCTAACGGCACTGTGGTGGCAAGTCTCTCTGCAACCAGCATTAATGATGCCCAGCGAGCATTGGTTCCGCACCTGAGAAATTATCGCGCTTATTCGCTTAATTTAACGGCCGATGTGATTAAAGGTTTGCTGAAAAAAGAATTGGTTATTGTTGGCCAAACATCTACCGGTAACTTGGTGGGAACGCGTTTGCAAACCGCGCAAATTCTTGATGCTTTGTACACCGCGGGCGCCAACGACGCTAACGAAGCGAAATTGGGTGTGAGTTACACCGGCGGCAATGTTAGTGCATCTGTATGGGCGCCAACAGCAACTAAAGTTGAGTTGCGTGTGTACGGCAATGATTTGGTGATCGAAAGCACCAAAGATATGACTGAAAATAAAACCACCGGTATCTGGACTTATAGCGCTGCTAAAGCAGAGTTGGATCGCAAATTTTATCGTTTCCGTGTCACTGTATTTAATGCATTCACAAATAAAACCGAAGTGTTGGAAACAACAGACCCTGAATCTGTGAGCTTATCGACCAACGGTTTGCATTCGCAATTTGTAAATTTGAATGATAGCGATTTGAAACCTGCCGGTTGGGATGGTCAGGTTGTGCCAGAAGTTTCTGCACCGGAAACCATGTCAATTTACGAAACCCACGTTCGCGATTTCAGTGCGAATGACCAAAGCACACCGGTCGAGCATCGCGGTAAATATTTAGCATTTACAGATACCAATGCTGCGCCGGTTAAACATTTGAAAGCCTTGGCTGATGCTGGCTTAACGCATGTTCATTTGTTGCCAATTGCCGATGGTTCCTCCATTAGCGAAGATCCTGCGACCCAAATTAATTTGGACAGTTATGTATTTGAATTGTGTGCGGCACAAAGCCCACGCGATAGTGCAATTGTGTGTAATGGTGTAGAAAAACCTAACGCAACCTTGCGCAGCGTATTGCAAAAATATGCGGGCGATTCAACCAAGCAACGTGCAGTGATTGATGCGTTGAGAGATTTTGATGCGTTTAACTGGAACTACGATCCTGAACATTTCAATGCGCCGGATGGTAGCTACGCAACCAACGCAAAAGGTGTGACACGTATTCTTGAAACCCGTGCCATGAACCTCGCGTTACACAACCTGGGTTTGCGTGTGGTTTACGATGTGGTTTATCCGCACATGGCTGCTGCCGGTGTTAAAACAGCGAACTCAACGTTTGACAAAATTGTTCCCGGTTATTACTTCCGTCAAAACGCAATTTCTGGCGCGGTAGAAACCCAAACCAATGCGGGTCCAGATACGGCAACTGAGCATGTTATGGCTGCCAAATTTGTATCTGATTCCTTGGTGCAATGGGCTTCTGCATACAAAGTGGATGGCTTCCGTTTCGACCAATCGGGTTACATGCCTAAATCAGTATTGGTAAATGCGTACAGCGCTGTTAAGGCGGTTGATCCTGATAACTATTTTTATGCTGAAGCTTGGACCGGCGGTAGTTCGTCGGGTGACCGTATTGCCGAGCGTGCTTCGCAAGTACCTTTAGCGGGTACAGGTATTGGTACTTTCAACGATGTAATCCGCAACCCGCTGCGTGAATTGGCGCTGGTGAATGGCGGTGCCCTGGATCGCGTGCGCGCTGGTTTGGCGGGTAACCTGGCTGACTTCCGCATTTTGTCCAAGTCTGGCAAAACCGTTAAAGCAAGCACTGTTGGCGCTTACAACCTTGATCCGCAGGAAGCCATTAATTACGTTGAGAAACATGATAACGAAACCCTGTGGGACTGGATGCACAGACCTAACGCGCTGCCTGCTAATACAACTGTAGAAAATCGTGTGCGCATCCATGATATGACCTTAGCCGTGCCACTCCTGAGCCAGGGCGTACCATTTATCCAGGCCGGTAGCGACATCCTGCGTTCCAAGTCCATGTCATCCAACAGCTATAACGCGGGTGACTGGTTCAATGTGCTGGATTTCACCAAGCAAACTAACAACTGGAAAGTGGGCTTGCCGCCAGCGAGCGACACCTCTGATGCAAACATCCTCTTGGCCTTTGCTGACGAGCAATCCAAACCTACGCCAGCTTTGATACAAAAATCATCCGATGTATTCAACGAGATTTTGAAAATAAGCAAAAGCAGCCCGCTGTTTAGCCTGACAACGGCAGCCGATGTTATGGACCGTGTTGGTTTCCACGATGGCGGTACTACCCAAAAATCGAACTTGATCGTGATGAGTATTGATGATGGCGCAGGCAAGGTAACGGGTACCCAAACCAACCGTGCAGACCTTGATCCTAAAGTCGATGCAATTGTGGTGATCTTTAACGGCTCTGCCACGGCGATTACGCAAAAAGTACTGACTTCTGCGGGCTTTGTATTGCACAGCATCCAAAAAACCTCTGTGGATGATACAACTCGCACCGCAAGCTTTACCGAAGGGACAGGTGGCGGCAGCTTTACGGTGCCGGCTTATACCGCTGCAGTATTCGTTAAACCGCAATCAGGCGCGCAAGGTGCAGGTCTTTCTGCGACTGCGACCTCAGGCTATGAGCCACCGGTTCCCTACGGGGATACCGCCCTTTATGTGCGCGGTAGCGTATCTCCTGCCGGTTGGGATGCAACGGCTGCTAACCGCATGAAGTACGAAGGCAACGGCATTTACTCTGTGGTTCTGGATGTTCCGGCAGGCACTAACGCATTTAAAGTGGCTGAAGCTAACTGGAGCTTGCCAAACCTGGGTTCAAACCAGGCGGTAACGGTTGGTACTCCTGTGACCTTGACCCAAGGCTCGAACGATAACCTCAATCTCACTGTGGCTACGGCTGGCAAATACCGCTTCGAACTGAATGCACTGCAAAGCACCACGGCGCCAATTTTGACGGTGACTAACCCGGACACCTTTGGTGCCACTGCGGTTTACCTGCGCGGCACTGTATCGGCTACAGGTTGGGATGCAGCAGCAGGTAATCGCCTGGTTTACGAAGGCAACAGTATTTATGCCTTGAAACTAGATCTTGCTGCGGGTGACTACGTGTTCAAAGTGGCTTCGTCAGATTGGAGCACCTTCAATCTGGGTAACGCCTCTGCGGTTACCTTGGGTGCTGAGCTGCCCATTATTCAAGGCAGCAACGACAACATCCCAATTCACATCACCAAAGCGGGCAGCTACCGTTTTGAAGTGAACACGCGTAAACCTGATGCTCCAGTGGTTAAGGTTTACCAGGATGACTTGTTCAAAGACACGCCCATCTATGCACGCGGCACAGTGTCTAGCGCAGGTTGGGATGCAACCAGCGCTAACAAGTTCAGCTACAAGGGGGCAGGTCTGTACACCTTGGGGTTAAACATTGCTGCTGGTAATTACATGTTCAAAATCGCTGAAACCAACTGGTCGAACCCGAACCTGGGTGCGCCCTCCGCAACCCTGGGTGTACCAACGGATTTGGTTCAAGGTTCAAACGACAACATTGCTTTGAGTATCCCAACGACAGGTGATTATGTTTTCACCGTGGATACCACCAAAGCGGATGCAATTACTGTGACTGTGGATTCGAAATAGACCCCCTCCCAATCCTTTCCCGAAGACTCGGGAAGGGATTGGTTAACGAGGTTCGAACAACAAAAACTAAATGACTAGTCGAGATTAAGCAGATGAAAAATTTTAATGTAAAACCGCTGGGAGTTGTCATCTCCGGGTTGTTAATGGCAGCGACCACCCAATCGGTGCTCGCGCAAGATGCAGACAAAAAAGCGATAGAAGAAGCTGATGAAGTCATCATTACTGGCTTCCGCGCATCCATCGCCAATTCGATCGAAATGAAGCGCAACGCCGACACTATTGTGCAAGCGATTTCGGCGGAAGATATCGGCGGCTTGCCAGATAAATCTATCGCAGAATCACTCAGCCGCTTGCCCGGTATTACCGTCACCCGTTCAAGCGGCCAGGCCGGTACTATCCAGGTGCGCGGTATGGGCGAGGGCTACGTGTTCTCCACATTAAATGGTCGCGAACAGGTATCGCCGAACGGCAGCCGCGCCATGGAGTTCAGTCAGTTTCCATCAGAATTAATTAACTCTGTTGAAGTTTACATGTCTCCCAAAGCTTCGCTGATTGAGGGTGGTATTGCAGGTACTGTAGAGCTTAAAACCATCAATCCCCTGAAGATGAAAGATGACCAAAGCATACAGATTGGCGTGCGCGGCAACTACAACGACAAAGCCGATGAGCTTTATGAAGTTGAGCCATACGGCAAACGTTTCTCTTTATCTTTCTCTAAAAAATTGTTGGATAACACTTTGGGCGTGAGCTTGGGTTATGCAAAATTATTGCAACCTAACGCCGCATCCCAAATTGAAAACGACAACTATTCCAGACCTGCGCTAACAGTGGATGGAAAAGACGTTTATGCACCAGAGAGTTTTTTTGTAAAACAAAAAGGTGGTGAAGATGATCGCGATGGCTACATGGCCACCGTAGACTTTGAACCCAACGAACATCTTGCCATTGAAGCAGACGCTTTTTACTCCAAATTTAAATCGCAAAGTGATGAACGCGGTATTCGTGTGCAAGGCTTCAGAAATATGAATGTCTACAACACGACTTACTTCGACGACATCTACATGACTGGCGGTACTTTTGTTGGCAGAAAAAATTCCCAGACAATCGATTTCAAAGTTGAGAACAACGATACCACGACCGATTACGATATTTTCTCTGGCGGTTTTAACGCTAAATGGTCTGAAGATAAATGGAACATCGCGGCCGATCTTTCGCATTCAGAAGCGTCAGGTTTATTTAGAAATTCTCTGTCGCGTTCATTTCTTTATAAAAAAGGCCCGGTGGATTCTGCGCATCCTGATGGCTGGTATCGTGACGATGACCAGCAAGCGGCCTTTGCGCTTAACGGCATCAATATTCCCAAGTTCAGTTTGAATCGCGATTACACCAATACGGCGACACTGCGCATGGGCCAATATGAAGAATATCCCTATATCAACGAAGACAAAATTGACGCTGCGCGTATCGATGGAAAATATGAATTGGATACACCGGTCATAGTGTCCATTGAAGCAGGCGTGCGCGTTGCGAAACGTAATCACAAACAATCGCGTAATGTGTTTGTGTATGGCGACGGTGCTGGTGGTCGTATCACCACGGATTATTCATTGCCAATCACTGATGCAAATTCTGATGTTGTGAATTGGAAAGGTGATTTCTCTAACATGCCGTCGTTTCTTGCAATCGACAGCCGTTCCATTATCGAACAAGCCTACAAAAATAATTTGGTGTTGATGAGCCGCACTAAATACACCGGCCCCAATACACCAGAAATTGCCAACCCTGATGCCTTTGATGCAAATGGCAACCCGAAACCGCGTTCAATTGTTGCGGGTGCGCGCTGGGGCGAGGGGCGTTCCTGGTCCATGACTGAGCAGGCGGATATTCAAGAAGATGTAAATTCTTTTTACATTCAAGCGAATATCAACACCACTCTGTGGGACAGGGACTTAACGGGTAATATCGGTTTCCGCCGTATTGATACCGAACAATCCAACATGGCATTTGTGAATGTTAACGGCGACACCAGCAAAGGCGCAGTTGAAATTTGCGATGACGTAGGTGATTGCCGTTCAGATTTGGCGTTAACACGCATCGGTGTTGAGTACAGCAATAATTTGCCGTCACTGAATTTGAACTATCACCTTGCTGAAAACGATCAATTGCGTTTGGCATTAGCACGTGTATTGTCGCGCGCGCCCATCAATCGTCTTGCAAACTTTAACCAAGGAAGTATCGATGCCAATAACCCGAATGGCCCGACTTACAACTACGGTAGCAACAGCTCGCCAACCTTGAAGCCGTTCCTTGCAGACCAAATCGATATTTCTTACGAACACTACATGCCAGATACCAATGGTTCATTCTCCATTGCGGCTTACCATCGTGAAATTAAATCCTTCATTCAAGATGCATCTATCGAGAATTTTGATTTCGCTGCAAATGGTTTCCCCATTCCAGAAACTTTCCCCGTCGTGGAAGGTGGTTTGGTCGTGGATAAACCCGTGCGCAACGGAACCTACACTTTCTCAACCAATAATGCTGAAGGTGGATATATTCGCGGTTTGGAAATTTCCTATACGCAAACCTTTAACTGGTTACCGGGGCTTTTCAAAGGCTTGGGCGTATCGGGTAGTATCTCTAAAGTAGACAGTAAAATTACTACCGTGAGCACCCTGGATCCCAACAATCCAGATAGTAATTTGCCGTTCTCCGGTTTGGTGGAAGATTCCGGCAACATTACTATTTTCTACAGCTACGAAAATTTCGAAACCCGTTTATCGACAACGCACCAGGGCTCTTTCGTGGGTGAAGCTTTAAACATCGCCCGTGCGCCAGTAATTTATGCTGCTGAAACCGTTATGGATTTCCAGGCAAGCTACAAATTCGATAACGGAATCAATATGATTTTCTCGGTAAGTAACCTTACTGATGAACCAAACCGCAGTTACAGCCTCAGCGAAGAATTGCCACGCCGTTTAAACTGGTTCGGCAGAACCTTCTCACTGGGTGCAAACTACAAGTTCTAATTTTAAGTAAGATAAAAAAACCGCGCACTTGTTGCGCGGTTTTTTTTATGAAGAAACACACTTTATTTTTTTGCCGCCTCTGGTTTCGGTAGACCAATAGTTCCATTGATACTGATTACATTTTTATTCTCTTCTTTTTTCTCCTTTTTTTCAGATGCGGAAGTTATAGGTTCGCGTGTAAATGCATACTTTGTAGTATCGAAATCTAATTCTTTTAGTGGACCAGTTGGGCGAGACTTTAGCGCTTCAGTGAAAGTATGAATGTAGCCAGTCTCAATTATGTTTAAGGACAGATCCCAAACTACGCTTGTGGTGTTACCTCCACCGCTTTCAGCAACTAGCGCTTCGGTGCTACTACCTACAAATCGTTTTGTTAAATATTCTTTAAGGGGAATGAGTGATGTGATTGCTTCAGAAAGATGGGTGTCAGGAGCGGCGGTTACTTTTGATAATGTTCCATCTGCCGCTAACTCCTGAGTCAGTGAGTTTGACCCGAACCAGGGTAAGGGAGCGTTTAAATAATAAGGTTTTTCGGTGTCGACAATAGATTCAGTGCTTATAAAATTTGCGATCAACTCCGGCTTTACTTGCGTGATATCAGCTTTTTCCTGGAGAGCTACAAATTCACTAGTGACTTTCGCCGTGTCCTCGAAACTATTGGGGTCAGCTTCTAGAATTAATTTCTTGATAGATGTTAATTTAATAAGTTCAGTTTTTGGTATCTCAACTTCATAAATCTGTTCGTTTGAGGGTTTTGCATTTGTGGCATCAGTCTTATAAGTAATTGTTAAGGTTGCCTTTAGCCAGGTTGTTGAATATTTGCTGTTGTGTGTATAAATATTCTTTTTTACATAGAAGGGAATTCCTCCTACAGATTTATAAGTTGTAACTTCATTTTCGATTTTAGCTTCGCGAACCCATACAGTATTTGTGCATGAGCTTAGTAGGATTGGAATAAGTAGTAAAATTATTTTCGGTTTCATAGAAATTTCCTTATGCAGTGGATGTGTGTGGAAAACAATAAAGCGAAAGCCAATCTATGCTTCAGGTGCATGTTTTTCTATTACATCTAATAACACATATGAATAATGGATAATTAGTAAAAACGGTGATTTCGAAAAAGTTAACTGGAAATTCAACGTGCTAAGTTGTTATCCTGATAGCCAATTACTTTTTTATTCAGAAATTTATATGGCTATCGAAATCGAACGTAAATTTTTAGTTGTTAATGACAGTTGGCGCAGTGCTATTGCTGTTTACTTTTGCCAGGGATATTTGAATCGCAGTAAAGAGCGTACTGTTCGAATTCGTGTCGCGGGAGATCAAGGTTTCCTTACCATAAAAGGCGCAAGCAAAGGCGCAAGCCGCACTGAATTTGAATACGAAATTCCTCTGGCCGATGCCAAACAAATGCTCGCTTTATGCGATGGCCCTTTAATTGAAAAGTATCGCCGGAAAATTTCCTTCGCGGGTATGTTGTGGGAAGTTGATGAGTTCCTTGGTGATAACCAAGGCTTGGTCGTTGCAGAAATTGAGTTGGAGTCTGAGGAGCAAGCCTTTGAAAAACCTGATTGGCTGGGTGAAGAGGTGACTCAGGACGTTCGTTACTACAATTCCAACCTATCGGTTAATCCCTTCAAAAGCTGGGCAGTTTAGAGGGTATTTCAAAGCTCATTGCTATCTGATGTTTAATAGAAAATAACAATTAGACCCATTTCTTTAATTGTCTTTATCTCTTCGATCCATTTGCCTAGTATAAATCCTGAAACAAGCCTTTGGATTCGATGAGGACAGGATTATGGCTAAGACAATGACATTTGCGACCTTACACTTTGGTGTGGCTTTCACCGTGGGCTATGCCTTAACGGGTAGCGCTCTGGTAGGCGGAACCATAGCTTTAGTCGAGCCGGCAATTAATACAGTGGTATTTTTCTTTCACGAAAAGGCATGGCTCAAAATTGATGAGCATAAAGCAGACTTGGTGGAGATTTTTGCGAATAGGGTGTGAGGCGGATTATTCCGCCTCTGCCTCAAGTTCCTGTTTCGCACGGCGCGTTTCAATGAACAGGCCTATATAAACCCCAATTTCAAACAATGCCCACATAGGAATGGCGAGTAAGCACTGGGAAGTGACATCGGGCGGGGTGAGAATCATACCTACCACAAAGCAACCCAAAATCACGTAAGGGCGTTTTTTAATGAGCGATTTGGCTGACATAACCCGCGCGTAAATCAATAGCACTGTGGCGACGGGAATTTCAAAAATAAATCCAAACGCAAAAAACATGTGCAACACAAAATCCAGATATTTTGTAATGTCGGTCATGGCCGTTACGCCTACCAAACCTGACTGCGTAGTGATTTTAAAAATCAGCGGAAAAATTAAAAAATACGCGAAAGCCATGCCTATATAAAACAACAAAACGCTGCTCACCAAAATGGGTAGCGCGATGCGTTTTTCATGTTTATATAAACCGGGCGCAACAAACGCCCAAATTTGGTAAAGAATGTAAGGAATCGCCAGCACCAGGGCTACAAAAAAAGTCAGCTTCATTGGTGTTAATAAAGGCGATGTGATATCTGTTGCAATCATGCTGGCATTGGTGGGCAATAATTCCATTAGCGGTGCAGAAACAATCGCGTATATGTCATTGGCGAACTTGGCATAGAGTGCCAAAAACAACGCGAAGATGACGACTATAGTTCTCAGCAGGCGAGTGCGTAATTCAATCAGGTGATGAACCAGTGGTAGTTCTTTATCGTTTTCGGCCGATGTCATAGAGATGCTTTGTTACTGGTTTGAGCAGAATTATGTTCAGTGGTTGGATGTTCGTTAGCAGTTTGCTTCGCAGCGGGTGTGTTTATTGCTGCAGTTGTATTTGCTGGAGCATTTGCAGAGGCGAGAACTTTTCCATCAGTTGTTTTTTTCTGCGCAGGTTCAAGCAAGTTTTCCAATTCCACATCTGCTTCTGGCAGTTCTGCTAAATTTTCTAACTGTTCTTCCATGTGCGAATGATAGGGCAAATCAGGTTCGCTTTTATATTCGATAGCAGTGGATTCAATAGTGTTTTGTGTCTCTGCAAAAACGCTGTCCATATCGCGGCGCGCTTGTTCCAGGTTGCGCATAATTTCTTCGTTGTGCAATTGTCGACGAATATCATCCACACCAATTTGGCGTTCTATTTCTGAGCGTGTTTCGCGCAAGCTGCGTTTAAAGCGACCAACCCACAGGCCCACAGTACGCACGGCTTCAGGCATACGTTCCGGGCCTATGACGAGGAGCGCAACAATCGCACAGACAATTAATTCAGAAAAACCAATATCAAACACGGGCTTTGCCTTTTTAAAACTACAGCTTAGCTATAGATATCCGCTCATCCTGAGTTTGTCGAAGGATGAGCGATGTAGCCCTTCGACATGCTTAGTGTGAGCGGAGTAATTATTTTGGATCTTTATCGGTGGTCACTTTGTCTTTCTCTACCGAGCCTTCAATAATCTTGTGATCATCAGCCTGAAGTTTTTCCTGCTCTTTTTCTTTGTCGCCGTCACTCATGGCTTTTTTGAAACCCTTGATTGCGCCACCTAAATCACCGCCCAAATTGCGCAGGCGACTACCGCCAAAAATGAGCAATACGATAATCAGGATAATCAGGATTTGCATTGGGCTGCCAAAGTTACCGGCAAAAATGTGAGCTGTCATAAAACGCCTCGGTTAAAAAATTAATGATTGTTACTTGTGCGCGATGCTTTTTCATCGTGCCCTGAAATATTAAAACGACGAGCTAATTCATTGAGTACAGCATCGGCGTTTTCACCTAAATGGGAGAGCATCACCAAGCTGTGAAACCACAGATCAGCGGTTTCATAAATGACTTCCGTATTGTCGCCGCTGGCTTGTGCATCCTTCGCGGCTAAAATAGTTTCGGTGCATTCTTCACCGACCTTTTCCAAAATTTTATTTAAACCTTTTTTGTGCAAGCTGGCGACATATGAAGTCTCGGCGTCTGCAATTTGTTTGCGCGCTTCTAAAATATCGGTCAGTTGTTTGAGAATATCGTTGCTCATTGGGCTCTCTCTGTCGTCGCGCCTAGTAAATCTCGCTGGGGTCTTTTAGTACTGGCTCGACCACTTGCCATTCGCCGTCATTAAACACGCGATAAAAACAGGATTCCCTGCCGGTGTGACAGGCAATACCGCCAATTTGTTCCACCATCAGCACTATGACATCTTCATCGCAATCCAGCCGAATCTCTTGCACGTTTTGTACATGGTGCGAGGTTTCACCTTTGTGCCACAGCTTATTGCGCGAGCGCGAAAAGTATACCGCTTGCTTAAGCTTTGCGGTTGTTTCCAGCGCTTCGCGGTTCATCCACGCCATCATTAAAATGCGGCCGGTCTTGGCATCTTGCGCTATGGCGGGCACCAGGCCATCGCTGTTCCAGCGCACTTGATCTAACCAGGAAAGAGTTTCGGTCATAATCTCAGGGTCACACTAAGGCTTAAGCTAATTTCGAGTTTTCGGCCAGGCCGAGCAGTGCGCATTCAACGTTGCTGCGCAGGTGCTGGCAATTAAGGGTGCCGATTATGGCACTGTTAACGGCGCTCTGGGCGAAAATTACTTTCATTTGCTGTTCGATGATGGCGTTGGCCGTTTTTTGGGTTTGATCTTCTGCTAGCAAGTGGCCGCTGTTGAAGATCTTTTTAAGCAGCACACCAGCGTTATTAAGTGCGCAGCTTTGCATAAGTTTATGGTCGTCTGCTTGTGCAGGATCGAAAGTCGCCATAACCACGTCGGCCTCCTGAGCGCAGATCATTCCGCCCTCAAGCGTTTTGGTGGACATGCCGAAGGCGCGAATCCAGCCCTCCTGTTTTAATTTGGATAGGGTGTGTAGCACTTGGTGGTGATGGATTAAATGGCTGTCGTTACCGTCGGAATGGATAAGCACTATATCGAGGTAATCTGTACGTAACCGACGCAGGCTGCGCTCTACGCTCAGGCGCAAGGCGCTGGCCTCAAAATCGAAATTGGAATTGCCATTGCCATCGTAATTGCGGCTGAACTCTTCGCCAGCTTTGGTGCAAATTACCCAGTCTTTGCGCTCACCGCGCAACAAATAGCCCAGGCGCTCTTCACTCACACCATAAGCGGGTGCTGTATCCAGAAGGTTGATGCCAAGGTCGCGTGCCGTGCTTAGCAAGGTGCGGGCGTCATCGTCACTTGGCAGCTCAAAGGCTTCCGGATATTTGACGCTTTGGTTGCGGCCGAGCTTTACCGTGCCCAAGCCTAATCGACTGACGCGCAGGTCAGTGTTGCCGAGTTGTGTTTGCGGGAGCATTAATGCTGATCCTTGTTGTTATCCGTGAAGCTTTCTACACCGTAGGGTTCATCCTGATCTTCGTCGTAAGCTTCAACTAATTCTTCTTGTAACTTGAGCATCAAGCTCTCTTCTTTGCTCATAGCAGCGGGAAATGCGGTTTCCCAAGGCGTTGGTGCTATGTCGGGCTTTGGTAGCAGCCCTTGCAAGCCGGAACTTTGGTTACCCGGTGTTATGCCCGCCTGTGCAAGTAAGTCGAGCGCTTGGTTAGCAAGGTTAGGTGCAAGCGTAAGTTTGGTAGGCCAACCCACCAATAGGTTGTTGCAGCCGTTTGCCGGGGCGATAAACGCGTTATCGGGGCGTGCAAAATTAGGTTGCAGGGGCTCGGCGCGGTTGATGGCTAAAGTCGCCCATTCCGCCTCACTTAAATCTACCCAAGGTATTAACTCCGCGAGCTCTTGTTTGGCTTGCTCGATCAGCTCGTCTGCATCCATGGTTGCCCCACGCTCGGCAAGGCTACCACCCAGATACCAAACCTGTTCATGCTTGTTGAGCGCGTGGCTGGAAATGGTCAAGCGCGGTGTAGTTTCCGCTCCTAAACAGTGGCCAAAAAAGTGAAATGGGTGATGGTGTTTGACCATGACCTGTTGCAGCGGGCGTATTTGCATGGCCGGGCTATCAAGCCCAAGTTGCGACAAGAGCGAGGCATTGCCCTGGCCTGCAGTAAAAATAAATCGCTTGGCGCGTATTTCCAGTGGGGCTTGATCGCGCTCTATCCGCAAGTAAGCGTTTCCATCAGCATCTTTTAGGAAGCGTGTTTGTTCGCCGTCGATAAGGAAACAGTGCGGTTCTATATTGTGCGCAAGATTGGTTACCAGGCTGTGAGCATCGAGCACTATGTCCACCAATCGATAGAGGCTGCCGTTGAAGTCTTTGTGGCGCAAAAGCGGCGGGCGGCGCTCATCGGAAACGGGATCAACCCGGCCGCGCGTGGCTTTGCTGGCGAGGAAGCTGGTGAGTTTGGCGGTGATGCTATCGCCAGACCATAGAAAGAAATGGTCGCTAAGGATGCGCGTGTTGCGCAGGTCTACATCGCCCTCGCCACACAAGCAGGCGCGCCAGTGCTGGGGCATATCGGCGATGGCTTCAGAAGCACCCGTGAGCATGCCACTCAGGGTGTATTTCATTCCACCGTGAATCATGCCTTGCGATGCCATTGTTTGATCGCTACCCAAGGCTTTGTGTTCAAACAAGGCGAATTTATAGCCTTGGCTTTGCAAGCGATTCGCCAGCCACAACCCCGCCACACCGCCACCTATAATGGCGATATCGAGTTCGATGTGCGTGGCTGACGTGGTCATGTGGCTGTTAGATTTCCACCTGGGTGCCAAGTTCAATCACGCGGTTGGTGGGAATGTTGAAGTGATCTACCGCAGTGCCCGCGTTGCGCGCCATGGTGGCAAACAGATGTTCACGCCACATAGGCATGCCGCTATCCAAGGTTGCGACAGGAACAATTTTTTCACGCGACAGGAAGAAGGAGGTTTCCATGATATTGAATGATAAGCCCTTCTCCGCGCAGGCGGCTAAGGCCAAGCGTATGTCTGGCGGGTTCATAAAGCCGAAGGTGATTACAACGCGATAGCAGTTATTACCCATATCCTCAATTTCACAGGCTTCTTTGATATCTACCCAGGGAACGTTGGAAACCTCCACCGTTAAAAATACCACTCGTTCATGCAAAACCTTATTGTGGTTGAGGTTGTGCAAAAGGGCATGGGGAGTTGCTTCGGGTGTTGCGGTCAGGAAGACAGCAGTGCCTGGCACACGCGTAGGCGGGCTGATAAATAGGGAGGGTAAAAGTGCATCAAGAGGAACCGATGAGGCGCGCAAGCGTTGGAACAGAATATCGCGGCCTTTGCGCCATGTAGTCATCAGCATAAACATGGTCATGGCGATGAGGATGGGCAACCATCCACCTTCAAACACCTTAGTGATACAAGAGGTAAAGAGCGCTATATCGATGCACAGGAACAACCCGGTAGACGCAATACACAAGGGCAGGGGAATCTTCCAGCCAAAGTAGATCACAAAGAAGGTGAGGCAGCTGGTAACCAACATATCTCCCGTCACGGCTACACCATAAGCAGAGGCCAGGGCGGAGGAAGATTGGAAGATAACCACAATCAGCACAACGGCGATCATCAACACAAATGTCAGGCCGGGCAGGTAAATCTGGCCAATTTCGTTGGCTGATGTTTGCACCACCTTCAAACGCGGTAAAAAGCCCAGCTGTACGGCTTGTTTTGTGAGTGAGTAAGCGCCAGCGATAGTCGCTTGGGAGGCAATGCCTGCTGCCAGCGTAGCCAAAATCACAATCGGATAGAGCGCCCAATCAGGGAACATATGGAAGAAGGGGTTGGCGATAGTCGTTGGGTCTTTGAGGATAACCGCGCCCTGGCCAAAATAGTTGAGCAGCAATGCCGGGAAAACCAATACAAACCAAGCTGTGCGAATAGGGCCTTTGCCAAAGTGCCCCATGTCGCCGTAAAGGGCTTCTACACCGGTCACTGCCAAAACCACGGAGCCAAGGATCAAGAAGGATGCAAAGCCATGGTCCGTCAGGAAGTGAAACGCATAAATCGGGTTAAGGGCGAGCAGAACATGGGGGTTATGCAAAATACCGTTGATGCCGGAAATGCATAGCACCAGAAACCAGACGATAGTAATTGGGCCAAACACCGCGCCGATACGCGAGGTGCCCCCGCGTTGAAGAGCAAAGAGCCCGACAATAAAGGCAAGGGCAATAGGCACAATATAAGGTTTGAATGCGCTGGTAGCGACTTCAAGTCCTTCAACGGCAGAGAGTACGGTTACTGCGGGTGTGAGTACGGCATCGCCATAAAACAGGGACGCACCCAATACGCCCAACATCAACAAGTAGGGCTTCCAGTTAGGGTGATCTTTGGTTGAAGCAAATACCAGCGCCAAAAGCGCCATGGTGCCGCCTTCGCCGTGGTTGTCGGCGCGCATCACGAGCGTGATGTACTTGAGCGTTACCACAAACATTAGCACCCAAAAAACGGTAGAGAGTCCGCCGAGCACAGCGGCTTCGGTCAGGGCTATGCCGTGGTGTGGGCTGAAGGTTTCTTTCAGGGCGTAGAGCGGGCTGGTACCTATATCGCCGAAGACCACACCAAGGGCGGCAACAGTCAGGGCGGCATGGGAAGATTTTTGCGCGGTAGTTTGTGAGCTCATCAATTGATCTCGGAGCAACAAAGAAGGTTGGGCATTGTGCCAGAGTATAGACGCGAATCAACTGCTAGTTGTTAAGTGCCAAAAGCCGATCCGGTGCATTTGGAATTCAGTTGATCTTTGCGATTCTCTTTGACAGACTCCAAGGCCGAATTCAGCAGCCCGGATTTACGAGTAAACGCGGTTTATGTCCTTAAAAATAATTGTCACCGATACCCAAAGCGCGCTCGGCCAAACCCTTGAGCACGATTTGGAGCGAGAGCAGTGCCAGCTCTTGTCGCCCAAAATTCATTGGGAAGATGCCGCTGCTGCACGTGAATATCTGGTGCAGCACAAGCCTGACATTGTTATTAATACACTCGCATGGGAAGAAATTCCCTCCGCGGAACAACAAGCGCTCATACCGATTGTTGCCGCTAATATCGCCAGCGCTTGTGCAAGTTTGGGGGTGCCTTTAATTCACTTTTCCAGCTACCAGGTCTTTGGGGTTGATAACAAAAGCAGCCACAGCGAGAAGGATATTCCCGCACCGGTTAGCGCAGAAGGGCGCGCATTTTTTGCAGCGGAACAAGCTATAGAGCATAGTGCCGCGCGCTATATTATTTTACGTTTGGGTTGGATCATCGGCAGCATTGGCAACAATCATCTCACGCGTTTATTAACAGCAATTCAAACACAGCAACCTATAACGCTTAACACGCGGTTGCGCGGCGCACCTACGTTGTTGTCAGATGTTGTACGAGTTTGTGTTGCGCTGGTAAAGCAAATTTCCTGTGGCTCCGACAATTGGGGCGTAATGCATTATTGCAGTGGCGATGCGCTCAACGAAGCAGAATTTGGCGAGCAACTTGTGCAACTACTTGCACAACAACAATTACTCAAACACGACGCGAATTTTACGCTAATCGATTCAACCCCCACCACCGAACCACTCAGCGCCGTGTTAGGCTGCCGCAGAATTCGTGATTCCTTTGGTGTACAAGCAAGACCCTGGCGTCCGAGCTTATTGCCGCTGGTAAAGCAGTGGTTTCATAATCAGGCCAATCAATAAACATTGAACTTGTGCAAATTATCAAAGAATAAAGCGCATGGCAGTTTGCTTAAATGAAGGTTGGTTTTTGCTAAAAAAGTGACATAAAAAAACCGCAGGTGTCGCCACTTGCGGTTTTTATTTTTTTGGAAAGATTTAACGCTTAAACGCGTTGGAAAACTAAAGTTGCGTTGGTGCCGCCGAAGCCGAAGCTGTTGGACATGACGCGATTTAATTTCACGTTGTCTTTGCGTTCCAACACAATCGGCATACCTTGGGCTTCTGCGTCGAGCGTAGTGATATTTGCAGACGCGCAAATAAAATCATTTTCCAACATCAGCAAGCTGTAAATAGCTTCTTGAACGCCGGTTGCGCCCAAACTGTGGCCAGTCAAAGATTTTGTCGAACTAATTGGTGGAATTGCATCGCCAAAAGTTTCTTTAATGGCTTTCAGTTCGGCCAAGTCACCTACAGGTGTAGAGGTGCCGTGCGAGTTGATGTAATCGATGCTGCCTTGGGTTGTTGCCAAAGCTTGCTTCATACAACGCACCGCGCCTTCGCCAGAAGGGGCAACCATGTCGTAGCCATCTGAAGTTGCGCCGTAGCCAACGATTTCTGCATAAATTTTTGCGCCGCGCGCTTTGGCGTGTTCGTATTCTTCAATCACCAAACAACCGCCGCCGCCAGCGATAACAAAACCATCACGCTCTGCGTCATAAGCGCGCGATGCCTGATCTGGAGTTTCATTGTACTTGGTAGAGAGTGCGCCCATGGCATCGAACAATGCAGTTAACGTCCAATGTTCTTCTTCGCCGCCGCCTGCAAACACTATGTCTTGCTTGCCGAGTTGGATTTGCTCGAGCGCAACGCCAATGCAATGTGCGCTGGTGGCACAAGCAGAAGAAATTGAGTAGTTAACGCCTTTGATTTTAAACGGAGTCGCCAAACACGCTGAGGTGGTGCTGCCCATGGTTTGGGTTACACGGTAAGGGCCAACACGCTTCACGCCTTTCTCGCGCAGGATATCGGCAGACTCAACGAGGTTTTCAGAAGAGGCTCCGCCCGAACCCATAATGATACCGGTGCGCTCGTTGGAAACTTGTTCTTCGCTCAAACCTGCATCGGCAATGGCTTGTTGCATGGAGATGTAAGCATAGGCTGCTGCATCACCCATAAAGCGCAGGACTTTGCGGTCAATTAATTCAGATAAATCGATATCAATTGAGCCAGCAACGTGGCTGCGTAAACCTTTTTCTTTGTAGGCTTCTTGAAATTTGATACCAGAACGGCCAGCGCGCAAAGCGTCTAACACGGCAGTTTTATCATTGCCCAGGCAGGAAACAATTCCCATACCGGTAACAACAACGCGTTTCATAGGCTACCTCTTTACTTTTCAAATCCCCAACGTTGCAGCTCTTCGCTGCGTGCATTCACAGCGCTTAATCCTACGTGAGATTAAGCTGTGCGTCCGTTAGGTGTGAGACTGAGTCGGTCATGGCTGGGCGGCGATTATGCCACAGTTCAAGCTGTGCTACACAACCCCGCCGCGGTGGGATGGATCAGAAACTATCGGTATTTTGGAACAAACCGACACGCAAATCACTTGCAAAATAGATGTCCTTGCCATCGCAAGAAACGCGGCCATCGGCGATACCCATAATGAGTTTGCGCTCGATAACACGCTTTAAATTGATGTGATAAGTGATTTTCTTTGCAGTTGGCAGAATCTGGCCAGTGAATTTCACTTCGCCACAGCCCAAGGCGCGGCCACGGCCAGGATTACCTTTCCAGCCCAAAAAGAAGCCAACCAATTGCCACATGGCATCAAGGCCCAAGCAGCCTGGCATTACCGGGTCACCGGGGAAGTGGCAGGCGAAGAACCACAAATCAGGGTTAATATCCAATTCCGCCACAATCTCTCCCTTTCCAAACTCACCGCCGGTTTGGCTGATGTGGACGACGCGGTCGAGCATCAACATATTAGGCACGGGCAATTGCGCATTGCCGGGGCCAAACAGACGGCCATGACCGCATTCGATCAGTTCTTCGCGGGAGTATGAGCTCTTGGGTTCAAAATTGGTCATGAAATTAACTCAGCAGTTGAAGGCGAGCGCGGCGAAGAGCCGCACAAAAGGCCGCCATTCTACCTTCTGTGCTTATCTTGTCCAGCACCTTGCCCGCGAGTAACGCCCGATTAAGTCGATTAGTCAGGCGTTTGAATGAGTCTTAGGGGATGGTCTTTGGATCAAACCAAAGTTCTTTGCGGTCCAGAGGTGTCTCTTTGGAGAGTGTGGGGTTATCCAGGAAGAAAGAGCGGCGATTCTTCATGTCAGCTTTTGCCAATACATCCTGTACCGATGGATCTGCAAAGAAGGTTTGGTCAAAACTACCGTCGGCAATAGCCGCGTTTAAGCCAGCTTCCAAATCCCGGGCAAGTGCTTTGTTTTCTTTACCGACAAATAGATAGAAGGGCATGCGATACACCAGCATCAAGCCTTTCTCGACGGTTAAATCTTTTAAGTTGGGGTGTGCATCCAGTTCGCCAAAAGGTTCGTGCACGCCGCGTGAGAAGGCATCAAAACGGCCGCCATCTACCATCAAAAACAGGCTCTCGTATTTGTTGGCTTTCACCACCTTAAAGCCGTTGCTTTCTAGAATCTTGGTATCCGCCCAGGTTTTGCCCTGGCCGATAGTCAGCTTTTTCAAATCCTCCACGGTTTTAACGTTGTCGAATTTGCTTTGGTTGTTTTTGTTGATGATAAAGATCCGGTTGCCCAGCAAGCCTTTGTAGAGGCAAATGCGGATAGGTGTAAACATGGATTCTTTGTCGGCATTGGAGGAGTTCCAAAAAGCCTCAAGCTTGCCGTTGGAGACTTCTTCCATAATTTTGACTTGGGAATAGGGCTCTTTGGTTACGACCAGTTTGTATTTTTTGTCGATATGTTTGAGTGCCAGCTGAATCATTTTGACCGCATAGGGGCCGTTAGGGTCGCTGGAATCATTAACACGAATAAGGCTATCTTCGGCGCGCGTGCCCGAGCTTAATACACCCAAAAGGCAAACAAGCGCTAACTTTCTGTATTTCATAAACTCCCCGCTATTGCATCGTTTTTATTAAACGGCGTTTTATCCTGATGTAACTGCAGCTGACGCCTTCGTTTAATGAATATAGCCGCTTATTTTGGATGCATTAAAAAATCTTACTTATTTGCTGTGTTGTAACCAATTACACACGAATAGTGAGAAATAGGGTAACTCGTTTCGGCGTGCTTGTGGTGATACTGGTCTGAGTAGCGGAACACGGAGGATTGAATTGGCGAAATCATTATTGGGGAGGGCAGTCAGCGCACTTTTGGTGAACAAAAATGCGCTGTTGGTCGAGAAAGTGCGCTGGGTGTGGCTTAGAAATCTTTCGGGTCAGCCCACAACTCTTTGCGATCGAGTGGGGTTTCTTTAGAAAGTGTCGGGTTATCCAGATAGAAAACCTTACGGTTTTTCATGTTGGCTTTTTCGATAATGTCTTTAACTTGTGGCGAGCTGTAAAAGAGTTTGTCAAAACTGCCATCGGCAATGGCTTTGTTAAAGCCATCTTCCAGCTCTTTTGCCAGCTTGCGGTTATTTTTGCTGGTGTATAAGTAGAGGTCCATTTTGTAAATCAACAGAATGTTTTTCTCTACGGCCAAGTCAAGTTTTGGGCGCAGCGCAAGCTCACCAAAAGGTTCGTGAACCCCGCGCGGGAATGCATCAAAGCGTCCGCCTTCTACCATGTAGAACAGGTTTTCGTATTTGTAGGTTTTGATGACGTTTAAGCCGTTTGCTTCCAGGATTTTGCCGTCAGCCCAAGTTTTGCCCTGGCCAAATTTCAGCTTTTTTAAGTCTTCAAAGGTTTCAACTTTATCGAACTTGGCTTGGTCGTTTTTATTGATGATAAAAATCCTGCAACCGAGCAAACCTTTAAACAGCGGGATGCGAATGGGCTCCAGTTCCTCTTCTGTTTCTTTGCCTGTTGTGGTCCAGATTAAATCCAGCCCGCCGGTTTTTACTTCCTCATTAGCGCGCGCTTGAGTGAAGTTTTCTGTACCTACTTTTAAGGTGTATTTGGTATCCATATGGTCCAGTGCGAGCTGAATCATAGATACGGTGTAGGGGCCATTAGGATCATTGGAATCATTGACCTTAAGAACTTTGGTCTCGGCCATACCGAATGGAGCCGCGGTGAGCAGTAACGTCAAACATGAACATTTAAGGAGTTTCATTGGGTTTCCTTCGGTCAATAAGCGCGTGGTGATAAGTCTTCTTTTAGATTTTGCTGGAGAGCCAGCGGGCTTATTAAGGAGTTTCTGTGTGTGGCTAAAGTATTGGCCAAATTGATAATAAAGCAAGCATGGGGGTCGTGCTTTTAGGTGTATATGTGGATAGCAGATAGAAACACGGCCTTTTAAAAAAGAGGCCGTAGTGGTGAGCAATAAGGGGAAGTTCTATTTAATTAATAAGTACGCGCCAGGGAGAATTCGGCGACTTGGCGCATAGCTTGGGTAAACGTGTTATCGGGGAGCGACTGCAATTGAGCTATGGCATCGCGCACTTGTCCGCGCGCTGCTTCCAGCGTGTAATCCATAGCGCCTGTAGCTTGTACGATTTCCAAAATTGCCCCTAATTGACTGGCATCACCGTTGCGAATGGCATTTGCAATAACGGCCGCTTGTTCGGGTGTACCTGTGCGCATGGCGTAAATTAAGGGTAGGGTGGGTTTACCTTCAGCCAGGTCGTCGCCCACGTTTTTGCCGAGTGTTGCGGCATCGCCTGTGTAGTCCAGTGCATCGTCAACCAATTGGAAAGCGACGCCAACTTTACGACCGTAGCTTTTCAGTGCTTCGCGTTGCGCGGGGGTTGCACCGGCGAGCACGGCGGCAACTTCGCAGGCCGCCGCAAAAAGTATGGCGGTCTTTTTGTCGATAACCTGATAGTAATTGTCTTCAGTAACATCGGGATTCTTGGCGTTTACTAGTTGTTGTACTTCACCTTCCGAAATGACATTGGTGGTGTTCGCCAAAATCGCCATAACATCCATGCTGCCAATTTCTACCATCATTTGGAATGCGCGCGAATAGAGGAAGTCGCCCACCAATACGCTGGGTGCATTTCCCCACTGGGCATTTGCCGTAGGGCGGCCGCGGCGCAGGTTTGACATATCCACTACGTCGTCATGTAACAAGGTGGCTGTATGAATGAACTCGATAATTGCGGCCAAATCCAAGTGTTCGGTTTTGCCGCTGGTCTGCGGGTAGCCCAGGGCGTTAGCTGTTAACAAAACCATTAAGGGACGCAAGCGTTTGCCGCCAGCTTCAACCAAATAATGGCCAATGTTTTCCACCAGACCCACATCAGAATGCAACTGCTTGATGATGAGTTCGTTGACTGCGGAAAAATCGTCTTTAACAACTTGATGAAATGGCAACATGATGGAATTCTTATGATGAAGAGTAGGATTGGATCACGGCGGCAATGCTAACAGTGAGTGCATCATAGTCAAGCAAAACCCTGTGCCAGCTAACAATAGCGATCAAGTTTTGGGCTTTTTCAGAACTCGGCGAGTTCCGCAAGCGTGTTAAGCTGCGCGGCGGTTCCGCGTTAGTCATAAGTATTAAATTATCAGGAAATATACGGTGCTATGAGTTTTATCTCGCGTTATAACACCCTGCGTTTTTCTTTAGCTGTATTGATACTCGCAAGCCTGGGTTTATCCAGCGGCAGCTTTGCTGAAACAGCAAAAGAGCCTGTCGTGGTTCCGCCGTGGGGAGGTGGCGCTAATTCGCCCAAAGATTATTTTTATCGACTATTAACTCTAGCACTCACTAAAACCGAATCAGCTTATGGTGCTGCGGAAGTTGTGCCATATCAAGAAGTTTTGACAGCCACACGTTTTATGGCTGATTTAAAAATGAATAAAACCATTGACGTCATGTGGCATGGCAATAGCGAACTTTATGAGCGCGAACTTCTCGCTATTCCAATTTCCTTAACTAAAGAATTAAATGAATACCGTGTTTTTCTTATTCGTCGTGAAGACCAACCGCGCTTTAGCACTATTAATTCTTTGGATGATTTAAGTAAGTTCACTTCCGGCGGCGGTGCCGACTGGCCATCGCGCGATATTATGGTCGCCAATGGATTGCCAGTGATTGGCATTACCAACACCAGCTTGCTATTTAACATGCTAAAGGCCAAGCGTTTTGATTATGTTTCGCGTAGCTTGTTTGAAGTGTGGGGTGAAAACGAACGCTTTGCAAAAGAGGGCTTGGCGTTAGAGCAAACGCTGTTAATACACGGCGGACAACCGTTTTATTTTTTTGTGAATAAAGCCAACACCGCACTCGCCAAACGTATAGAAGAAGGTTTGCGATTAGCAATTGCAGATGGAAGTTTTGATGAATTATTTTATAGCGACGAAGGAATGCAGCGGGGACAGCAAGAGCTTGAACATAACGAACGAAAATTAATTAAATTAAAATATCAGCCGCGCGCCACCACCGGATTACCGTAAAGCCATTGGATTTTAAGAGCATGATGTGAATCCACGGCTAAGGCAACCAAGGTATCTTGCGCAATTAACTGTTGATGAAATCGCCAATCGCGTTGTTGTTGATTTAGCGCAGCATCAAGACTCGCACTTATATTTTCTTGATCAAACTGAAAAATAATCCTATCCAGTCCGGTAGAAATTCCACCGCCAGTCGCTTTAAAAAAAGCTTCTTTAAGAGTCCAATATTTATAAAACAAATTTTCACGTTCGGTGATGGGGCGGTTTTGTAAGGCGTTGAACTCACTTTCGTGAAAAAAGCGTTTGGCAATTTTCATAAAGTCGCGCCTGCCAGCCGTTTCAATATCAATGCCCAGTTCGCCGTGTTTGCTTACGGCCAGTACTGCCAGTGTGTTGCAATGAGATAAATTGAAATGAACGGATGCGCAATTGCTTAAAAAGGGCTTTCCATGTTCGCTGCGGGCAAATAGCAAATCATGCGCAGCAATACCTGTATAAAGTGAGAGCACTTGACGCAAGAATGCGCGAGTAGCAAGAAAGTGTGCCGAATTAATTTTAAATTCTTGCGCGCGAATGAGTTCCTCACTAGAAACCAATTCCGCAAATTCTGCATGCGGCTTTGCGGAAAATTCCGATAGATCCAGCAACCACACATCAACATCATCTGACGGTTGTGATGCGAAATCTACATTGAATTTAATGTCTATCAAGACCAATCGCCGCCTGAATCGCTATCAGATGAAAAATCACTGCCAGAGTCGCTATCCCAAGAGCCATTGTCGCTATCGACAAAATCATTACCGCTAATGTCGTCGTAATTACTCGGCGTGGAGTGATTGCGAGTTTGTTCATCGTGATCGCTCGATTGATTAGTATCGAGCACCTTGTGCATTAGCATTTCACCGGCGACCACACCTGCACCTATTGCGGCGCCCGTGGCCAAACTGCTCGCAATGTTGGAGCCCATGCCACCGCCTTGTTGAGGAGTGTTTTGATATGATGTTTGCGGACCATAAGAATTTGTTTGGGTTAATGGGTTAGATTGAATTTGTGGGCGGCGCGAGATGCTGCGAACAATAAACACAATAAAAAATACTACAAACGCTACCGCGCCCCAAGTCACCAAAGGATTGGTGGAGTGATAGCCGCCTTGGTCAGCATGATTAATTTTTTGTTTGAGTGCTTCTACAGCTGCGGGTTTTGCAAATGCCAGGTTGGGCTGTAGCCGTTCCGCGCTAGCGAGTTCTGTGCGTGCATCATCAAGCTTACCTTGCGCCGCTAAAATTTCTGCGTATTTGAAATGCGCTTTTGCGCTATCTGGATGCGCGCTTATGACTTCCTTCATAAGCTCATCAGCTTTGCTTATGTCGCCACTTTTAAGTGTTTGGTTTATATCGTTAAGGCTCGGCTCGGCACTCACCAGGCCACTAAGAGCCAGGGTTACCGAAAAGATAAAAATCTGAATGGTGCGGGCAATTGAATAGGATTGCATGATGTGCTCCAAAAGATATTTTTAAATGAAAACCGTGTTTTACTATAAAGCTGAAAATTGTAGTTGGGCATTTACTATAACAAATCAAGCTGCCGCCAGTGTTAAATTTAGTTGCTATGCTTTATCAAGTCACCAATAACAGGAGTGTTTATCATGGCGAGGGAAACCTTGGTTATGCGTATGTGGCGTAAGCTGAATGGCTCTGCCCTGGGGCGTTGGCTTTTTGCAAAAATGGTTTGCTTTAAAGCGCCTTATTTTGCCAGCGTGGCGCCGCGTATTCAGGTATTAGAGCCTGGTTTTTGTGAGGGTTCAATTAGGCAGCATCGGGCGATTCAAAATCATATAGGTACGGTGCACGCTATTGCTTTGTGCAACCTTGCAGAACTCTGTGCAGGCTTAATGACAGATGTGTCAATTCCAGCGGATATGCGTTGGATACCTAAAAGCATGAAAGTAAATTATCTGCATAAAGCCAAGGGAAATATTCGTGCGCAAGCAAGGCCCGAGGCTGAATTATATTCATCAGCGCAGGCTTATAACGCTTTAGTGAGAGTTCGCATGATGGATGATCAGCAGACGGAAGTATTCTCTGCAGAAATTGAAATGTGGATTAGCCCGAGATCCTAAATAAAAGCGCGCTGAAATCTAGTTGATCGCAGCGCGCTTTTATTTGTTTAGAATGAAAAAATTATTGTTCAGATTTTTTACTAAATATTTTTTTCAGTAATGCAGCCGCCGCCACTAAACCTATAATAATAAATTTCTTGAAGGCTAATAATAAAACGCCAAGTTTAGCAAACAAACCCATTTTAGCAGCCACACCACCTGCCACCAATGCAGCTAAGCCATACTCAGCGGTGTGATCAGTTTTGCTATCAAAATCAGCATAGCGGTTGCCCTGGGTGAACTCCGTAACAGCCAATATAGAGGGCATTTCACTTTTAATTTGCGAAATTTGGTTCATGGATGCAACTGCGTTTAAAACCAAGACTCCTTTCCTGCCCAAAACGCGGATATTGTAGTTCAAGGAATTAACGCCCTGCTTGTCGCTGCCATATTCTTTCGCCCAAAAAAGTTTTCGTGTAGTCTTGTCATAACTTGGCGGCTCAGCCCAACCCACTAAATGCATGGCGCTATAGCCCTGTTTTACTCGTTCTTTGTTTTCCTCCTCACTTTCTTTTTTCATTTCTTCCAGCAGTTCGCTGTAATTAATTTTATCGGCGTCTTCGTCTTTAATGTGCCCATCTTCAGTGTAACTGATAACAACGCCCCAACCGGCGTCTGATAAGGGGCTGGTTTCTGTGGGAACAATCATACCCAATGTGTCATTTCCCGGTGGGTTACCCCATCCTTCGACTAATAGTTTTTCTGTATCGGCTGGCGTTAAGTAACGAAAGTTTGCCGGTAAATCCACAGTGGCTATGCCGTTGGGCAATGATATTTTTCCCGTTTGGAATTTAAGCGATGCTAAAAAGGTTGCGGCGCCTGTGTCAGCTGCAGAAGTGGTTGCAGTTTCTTCGCTGGCCTCAACAACAGGCGGGGTGTCAGTGGATTGCGAAAAAGCGTTGAGTGAAAAAAGTGTCAATAAAATGAGAAATAGCTGCTTGGCCATATTGAGTCCCTGTCAGTAAATAAAAATTATTCTTGCGTTCCCTTGTGGCTATAAAAACTAAAATCATTATTGTTATGTAAAACGAACTCATTCCATTGTGATTTTTGCTATTAAGGTCCAGAAATAGGGTAGGTGATTTTTGCATTATTCAAATACAAAGGCAAAATACTTTTCGAGTAGCTATCGCCTGTGTATTAAAGATGAGAACCCATCATCAATGTGCATGAGTAAAACATATTGATGATGGCAAATTTTATCGTTCATCGGCGAGGCTGATCATCCATTCAAGGCCGAAACGGTCGGTAAGCATGCCAAAGCAGGGCGACCAAAAAGTTTTGCTTAAAGGCATTCGCACAGTACCGCCATCGGCAAGGGCGTTAAATGCGCGTTCCGCTTCTTCCTGGGTTGGTAACGCAAGCGATAAATTAAAACCACTAAAGCTTGAGTCAGAATTGCAGCCATCGGAAGCCATAAGTGTGTTGCCAGCAATATGAAAAGTTGCATGCATCACTTTGTTTTCAAATCCTGGCGCCAGGGTTCCAGGTGGTATGGCATCCGGGCTGTCGCTATAGCGACCCAAATAGCTCACGGTAGCGCCCAATGCCGTACCATAAAATGCCAAAGCCTCTTCGCAGCGCCCGCCGAAAAACAAATAAGGTTCAAGTAAGGTTTTCATTAAAAGATCCTGTTAGTCGTTAATTTGAAATTAAATTATGAGTGTCTTTGTTCAATTCATGCAAGTGGCACTCTATATATTGCATTTATGAAGATGCGATTTCTCCAATGCTGTTTTATTTTGTAAAGTCGATTAATGCATCTGTTCGCCAGCTATATACTGACCCTATTAGATAGCATTTATCCAGGTAGAAATCATGAAGATAAAATTATTTTTGTCCATCCTTGTCGCCTATAGTCTTATCAATATGGCTTGGGCTGAAAAAGTGTCTATTATTTATGATGAGTCATCAATCCAGGCGAACTATGCTGCCCGCAAGTTAAGCGAAACTTTAAAAAGTGAAGGTTACGAATTACAAAAAGAGCATGTGGGATATGATTATCTCATCAGTCTCGCAACTCACCCCGAACGATTAAAGCCAGAAGCTTTTTCAATCATTCCCGAAGGAAAAATTATTACCGTAATCGGTGGTGATAATCGCGGCATGATTTATGGTGCATTAGCGCTTAGAGAGCAATTGCGTAATCATGTTTCATTAGCAAAAGTAACTGCTGAAAACCAAACGCCACAGCTTGAATTTCGCGGCATAAAATATAATTTACCCTGGGAAACTTACCGGGCCAGTACCGCACTCACACAACATACATCTACCGTTCGCGATCTAAAATATTGGGAAGATTTTTTAGATATGATGGTGGAAAACCGTTTCAATGTGGTCAGCTTGTGGAATCTAAATCCTTATACCTTCATGGTGAAACCAAAAAATTTCCCGGAAGCCAGCCCATGGTCAGAAAAAGAATTTTCTGAATGGCAAAAGCTTTACCGCGGTATTTTTAAACTGGCGAAAGAGCGTGGGTTGGATACCTACATTGTTCATTGGAGTATTTTTGTTAGTAAAGAGTTCTCCGAAGCACACGGCGTAGCTAAACAAAATTTTTACCCACATTATTTTGTCCCCGGCGATACATCTGAAATTGTGCGCCGTTATTTACGCGAAAGTGTTAAGCAGACGTTAGAAGAATATCCTGATCTGGATGGTATTGGTATTTCCCACGGTGAAGGCATGGCTGGCATGACACCGCTGCAACGCCAACAATGGATGGACGATGTTTTAATTGCAGGTATGCTCGAAGTAAAACGCCCCGTTAAATTAATTCACCGCGTTCCTTTTTCATCCGGTTTATCCTCAGATCCTGGCGTCAGTAAAAGCGTAGAACAAGTTACACGTGCAGCAATGGAAAAATTGGAAGATCGCTTTTCCGGACCAATTTGGGTGGAAATGAAATTCAATTGGTCGCACGGTCACTCAACACCGAAATTAGAAAAAGTTCACGGCGGAAAGTTAGGTGATACCTATTTCGTTCCTCAGCCGAAAAATTACAAAGTCGTGTGGCAAGTCAGGAACGAAGATTTCTTTGCTTTGCGTTGGGGCGTGCCAGAATTTATCCGCAAACATATTGAACTCAACGGACACCATAACTACGTAGGTGGATATTTTGTTGGGTCTGAAACCTATATTCCCGCATTGGATTATTTTACCGCGGTTAAAGATCCCGTGGATTGGAAATGGGCATTCCAGCGGCAATGGCTGTTCTACAAATTGTGGGGCCGTTTGCTTTACGATGCCAAGACGCCAGACAGCGTTTTCCAAGCTGAATTTAATCGCCGCTTCGGCACAAAAGGCGATAATTTATTGCAAGCCTATTCACTTGCGTCTAACACACAATTGCGATTAGCGTCCCTTTATGATTCAACATGGGACTTTATGCTCTACAGCGAAGGCTTTTTAGCTTTGCAAGGCGACACTACTAAATATATTTCCGTTGATAGGCTCATCAATCAAGCCACCATGTCCAGCGACTATGTTTCTATTAATGATTACGTTGAAAAAACCAATAAAGGCGAAAAGTTTTCGGAAGAAAAAATAACACCATCAAAACTTATCGAAATGCTAGAGCGCGATAACAACGAGGCACTGAAGCTCGTCAACGCAATAGATACCAAGGGCAACGCCAGCCTTATGTACGAAGTCGCTGACGTAAAAACCTGGGCCAATTTAGGCTTGCACCTCGCCGAAAAAATAAAAGGCGGTATAGCCCTTAAAAAATTCCGCCTCACCGGCGATACAGAACAGCAGCAACAAGCTATTCAACATTTGGAAAAAGCCTTGGCTTATTGGGATGAAGTAATCCGCATCACACGGCCTATTTATCGCGATATGCCATTAACCCACTACAACCATATCTCCTACGATGAAAATAAAAATAATTTGTTTCATTGGGCGCTGATTCGTGATCAGGTAAATGCAGATGTTGATATTGCGCGGAATAGTGTGAAGAGGGATTAGTGGAAACGAATGAGCATATGACTACTAGTCTTATTGTTAAGTGTAATTAGTAAGTTTTACATACATTAAGGCACTAAGCTAACCGCCCTGTGCCGTGGTGTTTCCCAAAAGCCAGCAGATTCGTCTAGAATGATAATATTGCACACCAGTGTTTTTTGAAAGAGATGATCTATGGCCTACTCGCGCGCATCAATTCCATTGTTTTCGGTCGCGTTGCTCGTGCTTACGGTCTATATGCTTTATTTAATCCTGTGGACAAATATTTTTAATATTCCTGCGCTGGATGATTCTTCATTACATCAAAATGCGTTTGCAACAGCAGAAGACTCGCATTATCCAGTTGATCAACATTCTACTTTCGATTCACAAACACTAAAAAAGATATTTACTCCCACTACTAAAAAAACAACTCAATCTGAGTCAGGCAATCCCGATCATTCGCAATCACACGCAGACACTCAACTGCCTGGCCAATCACTCTCTCAGACGGAACAAGCTTCCAGCATAGATTCTATGAAATCTGGTGGTGCAATTATCCCCACAAAAACTCCGCAACAAATTCGCGCTTACGAACTTAAAATATTATGGGATAAATACAGCGCACGCGTGCCGCGTTTGTATTCAAGCCCTTTAAGTTCAATGACAGAAACAACATTGGGCAGGGTAGGGGTAATTTCCATGAATCTGGATTTACTCTACCCGCAGGACCAAGGCGCATGGATGCTAAAAGTTGAAGGTGTGCGTGAAGAATTAATCGCAATAGCCGCAAAGGGTGAGCGCGAAGCGGTACGGGCATTGAGCTTTCAATACTTCCGAGCGCCGCTAAATAAAACAATCGAATCTCTCGCCTGGGCAATGATCGCCAACGCCATTGCGCCCAATGAATATTACCTAACTATATGCATGGCATCACCCGAGGCATTCCCGGAAGAGGTCTTTGTTCAAGCGAGTGAGCAAGCTCTAAATAATGTGGCGAATTACGGTTTTGTTGTTCGTAAATAGGTATCACGTTTTAAAAGAAGCGGTGACGGCTTATCTGGTTTAAATAAAAGACCAATTTTTTGCAGTGTACGAGGCCATTATTCTGCTCAAATCGCTTCTGTCAGAAATAATTATTAGCGATGTTTAATCTAATTATTTTTTGCCTTTCATTAAGGTGGACTTCATACAGTTAGGTATGAATTTTATAGCGTGTCTTGATGATGAGTTTATCGACGTGTTGATTGATGCGCTATACGCATCTGCTATGACAACTTGGAATTTGCCTTAGCGTCCAACCGTCGGAAACCGAAATATTTAGCATTAAAAGAAAGTGGCATCTCATTCAATTGTGCAGCAAATTCAATCAGTTATGCTAACGCACATTGAAAGTGCGTCGCGCTCCGGGCCGATAAGGAAATGTATAAATGGGATATCTACAAACGAATTTGTTCGGTTTGTTGGTGGTTTTTGCGAGTATTACCGCAGAAGCTAAACAAGCTTTGCCAGGCAAGCTTCTGCTTGATGATGGGCGTGGCGGGCCTTTTGAAACTCATCTCATTGACCTTGCCAATGGAAAGGCGCAAAAGCTTCCGCATAGCTCGGTAGGTGAGAGCCAGCAGAGTTCTGATTTGTGGGAAGCCGGGCAGCCCATGGGCAGCGGTATATTGGTACGCGAGGATCCAGTAGGTAATTTGGCTTTCATCAACAGTCGTTCGCTGAGGGAAGAGGCTCGTATAGACCTGGCGCCGCTGCGAGACGCAGGGGTAGATCCAGAATTTCGCTCAGCAATCCCCTCTCCTGATGGTCGCATGTTGTTGGGTTATTGGGAGCCGAACGATGCGCCCAAGCCGCGCTTGTATGTGATTAGCCGCGAGCAACAGGTTCTCGACAACGGATCGCCCTTCAAATACCCCACTGAAAATGCCACTTACGCTCTGGATTGGTTGCCAGATGGTCGCTATGTCTATCTGGCAGGTCAAACGCTCGTTACAGCCAAGCCCGACGCGGGAGTGGTATCGCAAGTGCGGTTGCCTATCGAGGCTGGTCTTGATGCCGATGGTGCAAGATTAAAAGTTAGCCCGGATGGTCAGCGCATCTTGTTAAATCTGTGGACGCGCGGAAAAACACCGCTCTCCCTGCTTTTTACCATGCGGTTGGATGGTAGTGATATGCGGTTGCTTGCGCACCCCAGCGAGCGAGTGTTGCGGGAAAACGCGCGTATATCATTGCAAGGTGCGACCTGGTCGCCCGATGGCAAATGGGTGGCGTTTGTCGTGGGCACAGTTAATCCCTCTGTACCGGGGTATTACCAGATTTGCCGGCCAATCTTATTTGTTCCTACGGATTCCGGCCCACATGAAGTCGATACAACCGCTGTAGCAGATCCTTATAAGCGGACTTTACCGGGGGAACCTGAACCACTTACAACCTGTGGCAACTTGAGCTGGCTACCTTGATTGCCATCTTTCCAATTACATCTTTAAAAACACACCATTAACAAAGGAGACAAATATGGGTGCCGATGCGTTTGTAGGTTTTTATGGGATCAAGATTGAACTGGATCCTGATGATGAAGACGAACTGGATGCTTGTGGGGAAGAGACAGATCCGCGCTGCGTTAAAGCCAAGCAGGCCGGATTGGAGTGCCACAGCGGGAATATGACCGACGGCGAGGATTATTTTCTATTTATCGGCAAGAATTTAGCCTGGCTGGGATTGGAGCACGATCAATACATTTCCTACTCGCCCGACTCGTTTAACGCTATTGTAGAAAGGGTAAATAGTCAGCTTAAGAATGCAGGCTTTACCGAAACACCAGCGCTGCATTTCCAATTTGTGGGGCAGTATTAACGCTGGATTGGTGAATTCCGGACTTCTTATTATTCCTTTTCCAGGCATCGCCCCATTACAGCCGGTGAGGAATTGAGCCCCTGGATGCGCCAACCCAGGGGCGTCCATACGGCCGTCATTGCACCGGCCAAATTTACTTCTTCGTCACTACGGTTTGATAGGGGCGGCATATCCAAACGCGGTGTATCTGTCGTTGCCAGCAGCTCGCGGATTGTGATTGGGTTTACATCTCCACCAATATCCGGCAAACAGCGAGCACCGTCGCGCATGACAGATGCGGGCGCTTTTATAATGTCTGGCCCTTCTACAAACTCAACTTGCGGTAACGATAGGTGCTCAAGCGCGGTGCCATCTTCCTTGGCAATAATATCGCGCAAGGAACGCCAGAATTGCACGAAGGCCTGGTGGCGATCCACCGCCGTTTTGCAACCTTTGGCTTGCGGCGACAGTACAGCTTGCGCGGGAAGCTTCAAGGCTCCGCAAGCGGCGGGAGTCACCGATACATGGTAATTGCTACCAGTGCGCATTATTTTCAAGCGATAGGCCTGGTTAAGCAGGTCATCCTGCCAGGCAAAAAGCCAGCTGCCGTCAGGTTGCTTTAAAGCTGGTCCGCTAGTGCTCAAATCACATTCCCGCGTGCCAGCATAAACGCTGACCCCCGCTGTGAGAGGTGTGCCTGTTGCATCCAGGCTGAGATGGACGTTATTAACATCGTCGATAGAACAAGACACTAACCTGGGTAATGTCACAAGAGGGCTTTCAGTCGCAGTTGCATAGCTTGGCCACAACAACAGGAAGGCGCTAAACAGAAAGGTACGTATTAACTGAAATGATTTCATTTTTCCTCCCTAATGGTTTTTTAGCCTTCACGGTTTTTCCCAGGCAACCAGGCTGCATACCGGAAAATGTGCAACTCCACCCATATTGATAAGGATTTCTTTAGCAAGATTATGTGGTCGTCCGTAGGCTATGCCGGACACATCTTTGGCGCCTACTGGAACCTGCCAGTAAGAGCATTTTCCAGTTCCGCCAGCGCCACCTAAACCACCACCAACCATGTTGGAGGTTGTATCGTATTTAAAGGCAACCCTGCTATCGTCAGGCGACCACACCGGGTGAGTCATATAGCCCTGGTTTGTTAAGCGATAGTGGTTTGAGCCGTCGATGTTGGCAATCCACACATCACCCATGAGGGCGGTTGCGGAGTTGCGCCAGAGATAATAAACCGCGATTTTGTTTCCCGCGTGATTGATTCGCCAAAGCCCAATTTGCTGCCCGGCGGGAATAGCAAGGCGACCAATGTCAGCCCATTTGCCATCAGGTCCGCTTATGGAAATAAGCCCGGTTTTGTCGTGAATTCGATACAAACGTCCATCCGCAAGGGTATCTATAGTGTTATCGCTGCCGCCACTGGAAAGCTCGCGAATAATGTCTCCTGTCCTCAGGTTGGCGACAAACATTTTGTCGCCATCGCTAGCGCCAACAAACGTACGGAGCAAATAAAAATCATGGTTTCCAAATACCGGGCCTGAAATGACTGTGCGCTTTGGAATCTGTTGTGTCACTAACAGCTGCCCGGATGAAACATCGTAGATATTTACAGTCTCTGTTCGGGTAGATGTATTTTTTGGAAAGATGGCCAGCTGTCGCCCGGCGGCAAGCAAAGAAAAGGTGTCATCGCCTTTTCGATAGGGAGCGAATTCTTCCCAGCGCTCACCCTTCACGTCGCCCTTAATTAATTTGCCCAGGGTCATGTCGGGAGTCAGTATGAATTCTTTATTGGTGTTGAATGATGGGTCGGATTGAGCTTTACATGTTGAGAATAGTATTGCAAAAACAAGCGCAAGTTTTCGTTTCGTCATACCAAACTCCCTGATGTTTTTTTCACGTTGAAATATTTCGCCAGCAATTTTCATTAAGGTATTGCTGTGTTTTTTCAAAGCGATTGTCGACAACGCATTTGGGAAGTCAATAAGAAAAACTGTTGTTGTGGTAGCGGCGATGAACGAGGCGAAAAAATTTTCTATAAGTGCTTAGGTGTTAAAAAAAATTATGGTTTTTAACGTGAGTGACAGCGAGTTTTTTAACAACTAGTTTGTGTCTTAATATTGGGGTGGGTGTGGTGCGAGGCGTCCAACTGGAGTTAATCAAAACAAACTAGTGTTTGTTTTGACCCTGCGGGCTTCGGTGCTTTTGCCCCTCGTTTCAAACGCGTTGCGTTTGTGAACCAGGAACTTTGAAGAACAAACCGCAGCGCTACGCGTTAAATAAAAAGCCCCTATCGGTTTTTGCCGATAGGGGCTTTTTATTTAATATGGTGGGCCCAACTGGACTTGAACCAGTGACCTGCCGATTATGAGTTTGATGGTCTTCTGTTTTATGGTTATTGATGAGTATTGATATGGGTTTATATTTATAACAAAATCAATAGGTTATTTTGTTTTTATGATTGATGAGTATTTCTGTGTGTTGAGCTATTTTGATAGCATTTGTAGCACAGGTGTAGCACAGGAATCGTTCGCATGTCAGAAAAATCAAAGCTTAGATTTACAAAAGAGCTGTTATTAGCATTGCCTATTGCTGCGAAGCGTGAGCGTTATCGAGATTCAAAGGTAGAGGGGTTGGTCTTAGATATTCTGACAACAGGGAAGAAGGTTTTTCGTGTCTACAAAAGAGTTCGAGGGACTCCTGCACCAATAAGCGTCACGATAGGAAGGTTTCCAGAAGTAACCATCGAGCAGGCTCGTACACATGCTTTAAAAATCCTTGGCGCCATCTCTCTGGGGGTCAATCCAAATGAGCTTGAGCGCATTAACCGCCGCTCGAATATTACCCTGCTGCAAGTCTATGAAGATTATAAGTCTCGAAAAGAACTTAAATCGGAAACTATACGTGGATATGAACAGGTTATGCGGACCTACGTTAGCGATTGGCATGCATTACCAATAATTACTATTACTGAGTCTTTGATAAAGCTCAGGCACAAAGAATTAAGCGCGAGCAGCAAAGCCCAAGCGGACTTGTGCATGCGTTTACTTCGAGCGTTATTCAACTTTGCATTATATGAATATAAAAACGCAAATGATGAGTCAATTTTCACTAAAAATCCTACTCACGTTCTTAGTCATCAAAAGCTATGGAATAACGTTGGGCGTAAGCAAACTCGAATTTATCAAAATGATATTAAGGGGTGGTATGGAGCAATTTCGCGAGTGCGAAATACTTCCGACGCTTTTACCCAAGCGGTTTGCGATTTTGTAGAAATGACTTTTTTTACAGGCTTGCGCAAAACGGAGCTACTTTGTCTTCCTTGGGCTGATGTTGATTTAAAAGCTCGTGTTTTTTGTGTTGCAAAAACAAAAAATGGAGTCCCCTTATTGTTGCCTATTGGAGATCATTTGCTGACTATTTTTGAACGTCGTCGCAAGCAAACAGATGGGGCTTTTGTGTTTCAGGCAAATAATGAGCATGGTTATGTTCGGGAGCCTAAGAAAATAATTGCTAAATTGGTGGAGGAGAGTGGTATTCCGTTTACGCTGCATGATTTGCGTAGAACTTACACAAGCACTGCTGAATTATTAAAAATTGGTACATATACCATTAAGCGGCTGCTTAATCATAAAACTAAACGAGACGATGTGACCGCCGGATATACAATTTTGACTGCAGAAGAATTACGAAGTCCGGTTCAGGTTATTGAGACAAGGCTTCTTGAACTCGCAGGTATTAAAAGCGATCAACATATCAATCGTGATAGATTGTTATCAATCATAGATACGCTGTCTGATGCAGATAAATCGCTTCTAATATCCAAATTGTCTGACTCTAAATTTACCTTAGTCGCTTTGGATGGCGCTAGAGGCGAGGCTGACTAAAATCGGGTTTGTATTCGGCGAAAAGTTCATCGAGATCATCAGGTTCATCCTTAAGGCTACAAGATGTCGCGTCGCATATTGGACACTTTATATAAAAGCTTTTCCCTTTAGGGCATCGAGCGCCATCAATCTTTTTTACGTTTCCCTTGGATGTGAACGCAGGCTCGTTGTTGCATTTAGGTGCTGTGCACTTGATTTTGCGGTCTTTTTGAAAAATAAAGATAGTTCCGTTGCAGCCTAATATGCTGCAGGTTTTTTTAACAGAATCGCTGTTCTCCATTTTAACTCCTACATATTTTTATTTTTTTAAATTTCGACACTTAACAGCCTGCGCCAGATTTGGACTTTTGCTATTCATACAATAATTCCCACCGAATAATTATACCACAAAATGGTTCGCAATAAATTTTGGCTAGGTTAAATCCCGTTACACTGATATCAGATATCCTGCAAAACAATTAATTGAATTATGAATTAATGTTTCCGATAGCTGCATATTAGTTACTCCTTAATTATTCTTTAACTATAGTCCCTCCCACACCTTTAAATTTCTCTACAAACGCAGCGATTTTTTGAAACACACTTTGTTTCTTTGCGAGGTATTGCGGGTTTAGCGGGCTCATCTTGGGTAGGATGGCGTTAAGCTCTGTTCCTGCATCGCTGGCGTACTCTCGCTTGAGCGACGTGGTGATATACCGCTTTGCGGCTTCTTGATTCAGATTCTCAGTAATAATCAGCTCTTCTGCTTCACGTTGCTGTTCGGCTTGGGCATACTTATAAAAAGCTTCGATTACGTTAACGGCATTATCAATTTTGTCGAGGTCAGTTTGATTGATGAAGTCAACGACCAAGCTTTCTTTAGCGCGATTGCCGAGGCTTGCGCGAATGATCCGGCGCATCTCTTCGACTAACTCTACTTTGCTTTTGGTTTTTTTGTGGTGCTCGAAAATCAGCTCCAGAATGTAATCCAAATTGATCTCTTGCGATTTAAGCAAATCCACCTCAAACACTACATCGTCCCAGTCGATGGTTGATTTAGCTTTTTCTTCGGCGGATTTTTCACGGCGTTGCCAATCGCGAATATCGTTGTAGCTAGAGCGGTAGTCTTGAATCTTGCGCTCGGCGGGCAGGCGTATGGTTTGCAACGCCGCCAGCTTTTCATCATCCAAATAATGTTCTGCTTTAAATGCCTCAACGGCTTCTGGGCTGTTTATATCCAGTTTTTGCAAGGCTTTTAGGCTGGCAAATTCGTCGTAGTTTTGCAGCACGTTTTCTACGCGCAAGTATTCGCCAAAGAGCTTGGCAAAGGCTTTTTTATCGGACTCTGTTTCGATGGTGGTTGGATCAGGAAAGCGTTGCTCCAGTTCGCTCACTACATCCATAAAACCGCGTCGTGCTTCGCCGGTCACCACATCGGTAAAGCCTTCCATGTATTCCTTGTAGCTCTTTTCCAGTACGACGTTTTTAGTGTTCTTGTCACCAAACAACGTGATTGCGTCCACTGTCGCCGTTTCCAGATCGCGAAAGGTGACGATATTGCCGAACGTTTTTGTCGCATCATAAATACGGTTAGTGCGCGAAAAGGCTTGCATCAAGCCGTGGAAGCGAAGATTTTTATCCACAAACAAAGTATTAAGCGTTGGTGCATCAAAGCCTGTAAGGAACATTCCCACCACAATCAATAAATCGATTTCTTTGGTTTTAACCCGCATGGCTAAATCGCGGTAATAATTCTGGAAGCCGTTACTATCCACACTGAAATTCGTTTTAAAGAATAGGTTGTAATCAGCAATCGCAGCGCTTAAAAATTCTTTGGCGCTACTGCTCATCGCAGACACTTCAAAACCCTCGTCCTGAATGTCGCCTATCGCATCCTGCTCTTCATTGGCGGCAAAAGAAAAGATGGTGGCGATCTTCAGTGGCTTTTCGCTCTTAGCCTGTAAGCTATTCAAGGATTCATAATACAGCTTGGCGGCATCCACACTGCTTACCGCAAACATGGCATTAAAGCCCTTAGCGTTAGCCTGTAAACGATGAGTTTTCTGGCGATAGTTATTGAGAATGTATTGGGAAATCTCCCGAATACGTTCGGGGTGTAAGAGTGCTTCCTTATTTTCTGCTGCGGTGAGTTTTTTCTCGTCCAGCTCGGTTTCTATGGCTTTAAATTGTGGGCGCACATCGTTGTAGTCCACTTTGAACTTGAGCACCTTTTCATCGCGTATCGCGTCGGTAATCACATAGGCATGCAGTTCGCGGCCAAATACGGTTGCCGTGGTTTCTGCACCTAGCGCATTTTGTGGGAAGATAGGCGTGCCGGTGAAACCGAACTGATAGAAACGCTTAAATTTTTTGTTTAGGTTTTTCTGTGCCTCACCAAACTGGCTGCGGTGGCATTCATCAAAAATAAACACCACTTGCTTACCGTAAATGGGCAAGTCGCCTTCAGTTTTCATCAGATTGTTGAGCTTTTGGATGGTGGTAACGATAATTTTATTATCGTCTTTTTCCAAGTTGCGCTTTAAGCCGGCGGTGCTGTCTGAGCCGTTTACGCTATCGGGTGAAAAGCGTTGATACTCCTTCATGGTTTGGTAGTCCAAGTCTTTCCTGTCTACCACAAAAAATACTTTATCAATAAATTCCAGCTCGGTTGCCAAGCGCGCTGCTTTAAAACTGGTTAAGGTTTTGCCGGAACCGGTAGTGTGCCAAATAAAGCCCCCGCTTTCTGGTTTGCTCCAGCTTTTCGCCTCAAACGAGCTTTTGATTTTCCACATAATGCGTTCGGTGGCGGCGATCTGATAGGGGCGCATTACTAGCAGCGTATTGCTTACATCAAATACCGAATAATGCAGCAGCACGTTCAGCAGCGTGTGTTTCTGGAAGAAAGTGGCGGTAAAATCTTTTAAATCTTTAATGAGATTGTTATCGGCCTTCGCCCAGTTCATGGTGAAGTCGAAACTATTTTTATTGCGCGCGGTAGTATTGGCAAAATAACGGCTATCGGTACCGTTAGAAATCACAAACAGCTGCAAATACTTATACAGCGATTGTTGGCTATTAAAACTCTCTTTACTGTAGCGGTGCACTTGGTTAAAGGCTTCACGAATAGCAACACCACGTTTTTTTAATTCAATTTGCACCAGTGGCAAACCATTAACCAAAATTGTCACATCGTAACGGTTGGCGTGGCTACCCGCCTGTTCAAACTGCTTAATCACCTGCACTTTGTTGCGGGCGATGCTTTTCTTATCGAACAGGTAAATGTTCTTTATGCGGCCATCATCAAACACAAAATCGTGGATATAGTCGTTATGGATTTTGCGGGTTTTATCGACAATATTATCGCTGGGTTTATCTAAAAAGGTTTCCACAAAACGCAGCCATTCACTTTCTAAAAACGCCACATTATTAAGAGCCTGTAGTTGCAGGCGAACATTGGCCAGCATAGCCGCCGCGTTATTCACGCTGGGCAGGTATTCATAGCCTTGGTTTTGCAAATCCTGAATAAACTCGCGCTCCAAATCGCCTTCGCTCTGGTAGCTTTCTTTAACTTCCCATTCTCTTTTGTATTTATCCAGAACGATAAAGTTATTGGATTCGGCGATAGTTTTGTAGTCGGTCATTGCGTTTGGTTCCTGGTATCCATTACCACAGATTAAATGAGCTGAGCGTACTGACGAAGCAGTGACACGGTTTGCGGAAGTTGTTGTTTTTGTAAGTTGGCGAGGAAATCATCAACATCCATAGCAGGATTTTTTAAGGCATTACGTTGATCGCGAAATGCAGAGCAGCAAATGGCAGGCGCCATATCAATTTGGTAATAAATAAAATCGTCTGGGTGAATAACTTCAATTTGAAAAGACGCCAAATACTCTTCTGGAAAGTCTTTTAAATTTGACGTCACAATTGCATCAGCTTTGCTTTTAATCGCGGCAGCCAGTACATGGCGGTCATCTGCATCAGGCAATTCAAGCCCCTGAATTAAGCTCTCGTAACCCGTGACTTTGGCATCAGGCACATGGCGATCCATCAACTCCCGCACCTTTTCCAATTGATCGCGGTTATATTTTCCTTCTCTT
Source organism: Cellvibrio zantedeschiae (assembly GCF_014652535.1). Lineage (NCBI taxonomy): Bacteria > Pseudomonadati > Pseudomonadota > Gammaproteobacteria > Cellvibrionales > Cellvibrionaceae > Cellvibrio > Cellvibrio zantedeschiae. Next base: position 117,725 of record NZ_BMYZ01000001.1, read on the forward strand.
AGACGTGCGTTAATCCACTCGTCGTGTATTCGGTCTGTCCAATAAGCTTTAAATAAATTTTTACTGGCCAGACGCATTAGGCTATCCCGCAGGGGGGCGGGATAGAGCACGCAGGCATCAAAGACGACTGAGAACCGCACCATTAACTCTCATACCCCATACCTAAGGATTGCGAGAGTGCTGTTAGTTCATCTAATGCTTGGCTTCTTTGGCTATCAATCTTCTCTTTGTACTCAAGTACATCTTTAGCTAGAACGCGGCGATGCGCGCCAACCTTACGAAAGGGCAGCTCGTTCTTCTCCAGTAGGCTAACCAAATGTGGGCGGCTCACATTCAATAAATTGGCCGCCTCTTGGGTACTGAGTTCATGGTGAATAGGAACAAGGCTTATAGCGTTGCCCTTGGCCATTTCTGAGAGTATATCCAGCAACAATTGCAGTACTGGGCCAGGTAATACAAGGTCTTCAGCCGTACCGTTGCTGCCCCTGAGCGACATTTGCACCCTATCGGCATCCGCATACTTACTGAGCATACGGCTGGAGAGTTTGGCCTCTTCCATTTCGGGCTTGGTAGGTAAATGCACAATATTATGCCTAGCGTTCATAACAACCTCCGTTATCGCCTCAAATAGGCGGATATTATGGGGGAACTATAGCATAAACGAAATAAACGAAAAGCCCTAAAGAGTGAGGCGGACTGCGCACAGCCCTCGCTACTTCTCCATCCGGTCGGGAAAGCTCGTTAGCAGGTCGCGGTGCTGTGCAGGAGTTCTGCGGTTTAGATTGTTGGACATGAGGCCTCCTCCTCGGAGTATTTATCTAAAACGATTCCTTACGGCGGTGGAGTTGGTGTCATCATCCATTTTGTAGTTCCTGGGTCCTGAAGCCATAAGTCGTTGTCAAATATTTTACTAGCTCGTCCAATTTTTCTTTGTCCCTATCTTCAATATCAGCAATCTCTTCACCTGCATGGGCGGAATGGCTGGATAGATTAAGAATTCTATTTAAGAATGGGTCTGGTTGTCCGCCTTGCGTTTTTGGTAGAAGCGCGGGCCAGTGGTTGTAGCCCAAGAATGTGGCCATTTTTTCCAAGATGTTCCGCAGAAAGCCAAAGTGGTATTTTCGAACTTGACCACTCGTAATAGCTTCTTGCAGTTCGGATAATAAAAACAAATGATAAGAAAAAGGGGAGTCTGTTGGTTGTTCTACAATCTGAAAAAGCCCATCAGCTTTTTTTGCTAACCGGTGTTTCTTAAATTCATTGTTTGGATTGTAGGTGAGTTTGTAGGTTCCATCGGCCTGCTTTTCATAGGCTTTGTTACTCAGCTCATTACTTAGAACGTTATAAAACAGTGGGCTGTGGGTTGTAATAATAAATTTAAGATTAGATTTACTCGATTTAATTAACACCGCGAGGTCAACTGCTAGTTCAATTAGATGGTTGTCATCCAGAGAACAAACCGGATCATCAATAAAAACATATTCCAACTGATCAAATTTATCAGTTATTCGGTTCGTGGGATCAGGTTCATTGCGAATGGAAACTACTTGCTCCAATAATGTGTAAATAACACTCCAAACGAAGTTGCTTTCCTCTCCCTTAGAAATTTTCACAATTTCATAATTCCCTTGAACTACTATAGCGCCGTCGTCGGTTGTAACGATAGCGTCGCCCACCACTACTGGCTGATTGGCTGCTATTTTAAAAGTTACCTCAGAAAAAGCAGGAACGGGAACTTCAACTTCCCTCCCATCATGATCTTCGATTTTCAATACGTATGCTTCATTGAACTCTGGCGAGACTCTACTACTCGTGTAGCGCTGAAAATTGGAAATGATGTTGCCGTCTTCTCCTAAGTCTTTAAGCAAAGTAATAAGCCAACCTGTAAATGTATTTGGCTGAACTTTCAATTTTGGCTTAGGATCAATTTCAGCTTTTAAATCGTTATCCCAGTAAAACAAGTCTTCAGTAAAAGCATTGTAATAAAGAATTTTTTCGCGAGGCTGATTGTTTTCATCATCGGTGATTTTGGGTGCAACCAAATTTTTAAACTCAAGTGACAAACGAGTCTTGCCTGTACCATTGAAAGCATAAATCAACTGTACCTTTTTATTAGCGTCTTTTAGTTCCTGAGCTATGTCCTTTAATTCCTTGTTCATGTTATGCCGTTACCTCTTTAGCTTTCGGAAAGCTCAACAACAAATCACGGTAATACTCGTATTGTTTTTGGCGCAGTTCGATTTCTCGGGGCAAGCCTTCGGTGATAGAGCTGGTTAGTGCGTCAAATTTATCCAAAAGAGATACGATGCGTGCTTGTTCAGTAAGCGAGGGAATGGGTAACAATCTTTTCTCAATAGCCCCCTTTCCAACATGCATCATTGTCGAACCTGTACCATGCTCCGCCTTGAGCGCCTCCGTATCCCACGCCAATAGATAAAAAAGATATTTCTTAGAAATAAGGGTGGCATCAGGTACAACTTTCCAAATGTGGTAGTGATAAATTACTTTTTCACCGCCCCAAATTTTTGGCCCAAATGAGGCTGACCATGCGTATAACAAATCACCATTATCACAATACTTATCTTCATCAAGCTCAAGGTTAGAATAATACCAATTGCCGTTCGTAAAGAAATTACCTACCCTTAAAACTGGATACTTACCCATTTCGAGTAACTCCGGCTGCTTGTAGGCTCTGCCATTTATAAAGCGGCATACCTCCCCCAACGTCTTCCTCTCCACCACCCCCTCTTCAAAACTCAACAGCTGATCGCGAAAGTAGTTGTATTGTTTTTTGCGTGCATTAAGCTCGGCGGTCAGCTCGGCGGTCAGCTCGGCGGTGTGGGCGGTAAATGCGTCCAACATGCGGACGATTTCGGATTGGATTTCTAGAGATTTTTTTGGGTTTTCTGGGCAGGGGATGGGGATTTGGAAATCCTTAATCTTGGCATCAGAAATTGCAGGATACGCCGAACCGCTCTGATTTTCTTCAAGGTATTTTTTGAAATCAGTGGAGGATACCCAATGCAAAATCCATTTAGGTAAAACCTTACCACTATTTGTGCGCAATACACAGTATCCCGTACTCGCAACTTCGCCCGAATAACCTTCGGGAATTAAGCAGTACCGCATTTGTGTAGGGCGAGTTGTTGCAAAAATAACATCATCCTTTTCCACAAGCTTTTGTGCTCGGCTTGGTGCGTTGCTAGATGAAACTACAGATGTTTCAGTTATTGATTTTGTTTCAATATCCACAGAAGTGAGATCAATATAACGATAGGTTCGATCTGCATCTCTCCACTTTATATTGTTTGTGGGCAATACGACTTCCCCTATAGCCATCCACTCTACATCAACGCCATCCAACAGCCTTTCCAAATAGTTCAAGCTGCTCATGCGTCCAACTCCTCACCTTCAATCTCCGCCACAATCGCATCAATCTCTTTGCGCAGCATGTCGATTTTGGCAACGGTGGTTTTGAGTTCGGCATTGAGCTGATTAATATTCACCACTTCACGATTATCTTTCGCTTCTACATAGCTGCTTACCGACAGGTTGTAGTCATTTTCCGCACTGGAAATTATTTCTACTGACACCGTTTTGGCAAAGTGTTCAATGTTCGCTTTGCTATCGAACACTTTCATTATTTCTTCAACATGAGCATCGGTCAGGATGTTGTTATTGGTTTCTTTTTTAAATAAACCGCTGGCGTCTATAAATTGGATGGCGTTGTCTTTTTTGTTTTTGGCTAATACCAAAATGGTCACAGCGATGGTGGTACCAAAAAATAGATTAGGCGCTAATGAAATCACCGTTTCTACATAATTGTTATCCACCAAATATTTTCGAATTTTCTGCTCTGCACCGCCACGGTAAAAAATACCGGGAAAACACACAATAGCAGCGCGGCCTCTGCTAGATAAATAACTTAGCGCATGCAATACAAAGGCAAAATCCGCTTTGGATTTAGGCGCTAGCACACCGGCGGGGGCAAAGCGTTCATCGTTAATCAGGGTTGGGTCGTCGCTGCCAATCCATTTAACGGAATACGGAGGGTTGGAAACAATCGCATCAAATGGCTTGTCATCAAGAAAGTGCGGCTCTCGTAAAGTATCGCCCAGCTGCACATTGAACTTGTCGTAGTTAATGTTGTGCAAAAACATATTCATACGCGCAAGGTTGTAGGTGGTGTGGTTTAGCTCTTGCCCGTAAAAACCTTCATCAATAATGTGCGCATCAAAATGTTTTTTAGCTTGCAAAAGCAGCGAGCCAGAACCACAGGCAGGGTCGTAAATTTTATTCACGCTAGTTTGGCCATGCATGGCAAGTTGCGCGATAAGTTTGGACACATGCTGCGGAGTAAAAAATTCACCGCCAGATTTGCCCGCGTTAGCTGCGTAGTTGGAAATTAAAAATTCGTAGGCATCGCCAAACAAGTCGATATGGGATGCATCCGCTTTTTCATAAAAATTATGGCCAAAATCCAAACCTGCTACGCCTTTGAGCACAGCGGCCAAGCGCAGGTTTTTGTCTTTTACCGTATTACCAAGGCGGTTGCTGGTGGTATCAAAATCAGCAAACAGGCCTTTAATATCTTTCTCGGAGGGGTAACCGTTGGCGGAGCTTTCTATAGCGCCAAAGATGGCGGCAAGATCGGTATTCAAACTTTCGTTGGTATTCGCAGCCTTGACCACATTGGCAAACAACTGGCTGGGGTAGATAAAGTAGCCCTTGGTTTTAATGGCGTCGTCTTTAATGTCTGGCGTGATCACGCTGTCGGGCAGTTCGGCGTAAGTAATGCTGTCGTCACCGGCTTCAATGTAGATAGCAAAGTTTTCGCTGATAAAGCGGTAAAACAAAGTGCCTAGCACGTATTGTTTAAAATCCCAGCCATCGACGGCGCCGCGTACATCGTTGGCAATCGACCAGATTTGGCGTTGCAGGGCGGCGCGTTGTTGTGAACTTGTCATTCTTATTTCCTGTTTAATTCGTTTAGTGCTTATAGTTAAAAATAGTGTCGATTGCTTTTGGCTATTAAATAACAGCCTGCTTATCGTCGAGTTAAGCCGGTTGCCTAGTGTGCCTTATGTCGCAAGGCAACAGGTATTTTTTTGAGGCTGCCATAATAATCCGTGATTAAGCTTCATTGTTAGAAGCTTAATCGCCATTTGGTTTGCCGTCATTTTGCCAGTGAGAGAATAAGGGAAAGTCAGGGGCAGGTTAGTAGCCTTGGCTAGGGGCAACTCAATTGAATCCAGGCGTTAAATGTCTATCTCGTATTCAATAGACCGCTCATATGATTTTTCTCGTTGCGGCAGGTGCTCAATGGCAAGCGAAGAATAATTGTCTCTGCTCATTAATTTAGCGAGAGTGATCATTCTTTGTTCTTCGGAAATGGCTTGGCCTGAGTCATACGCTCCTGCTAACTCATCCACCTCTGATCTATTTACATAGAGGTGAGATTCTTCTTTATGGCGGCTAAGCGCAACGTAAGTGTTTGCACGATCCATCCCGCCGCTGTACAAAGTAAAAGTGTTCCCATCTATAGTGGTGCCCTGCGAGCTATAGACTGTGAGGGCATAGGCTAGGCAGAGGTTTGTACCGAGTGTATCGCTGTACTCTGATGCAAGGAAGGTTAGATTTCTTTGATCATCGGTTGTCACAGTTAACCTTGCATCATTTTCAACCTGTTGGATTTCTTTGATTGTTCCCAATGTACCGTTCGATACTTGTAACCGCTGGTATTCATTCCGAGTGAACTTTACCCTGTCGCCTATCGAAAATTTATACTCAAATTTCTTATCTGCGATGCTACAAGTGAGAGGGATATTTTCCTGACCAACTACACCTTCCTTAATAAGAATAGTTCGAATGATTTCGGAAAGCTCTTTTACGTTTTCCCATCTTTGTGCCATGACTAGAGTTTTCTTATCAGGGTTAGCCTTATGGTACTGGTGCCAGTCGGCGATCAATTGCTGCTTGGTGTCACCGCTGGTTTCACCCAAGTGCAAACATTTATGTCTTTTGAGTTCGCCGAGAGCGGCAATAGATTTTCCATCTCGAAAATTTGCCACGGTTGTTCTGGCCCATTCTTTGTTTTGTCTGCGGATATTTTGAATACGTTGCGTGCCAACGATTTCAGGGCGGGAAAGATAACGAAGCGCGCCTCCTCTTTTTATGCTATCGAGCTGCTTGTCTTCCCCTGTGAGAATAACTTTGCATTGATTCTTTTTTGCGGCATGTAGTAGTTGCTGCAAATCTGTGCTGGGCAATTGCCCTGCCTCATCAACAATAAGGACATCTATATTTTTCAGTGGGTTTTTTCCATCGTCGATGGACCCAATAATAGAAGCGACCGTTCTAGATTTTATACCGGTCTCTTCAGCTAAATTGTCTGCTGCTCGCTTTGCGATACAAGCACCCTCGACCTTTAATCCTTGCTGTTCAAATGCAGTCTTTACAGGTAGTAGCGTTGTGGTTTTTCCTGAACCGGCACTACCTTGAGTTACTACAAAGTCGCCGCCATTCAGCATTGCAAAAATGGCCTCGCGTTGTTCATCGTCGAATTTGAATGAATTTTTCTGCGCTTTTTGGCTGCATCGGATGGCTTGCTCCGAGTAATCAATAGCTTCGATAATTTCTTTTTCAAAGATTTGCTTCGAATTTTGACTGGCAAGCTCTTTTGCTGTTTGAATCATTGATCTTTCCGTGTCTATAACCTCTTGAGTTGTGTAATAGCGACTGAAAGGTTCATCTGGTGCGAGTTCAATGATGTTGCATCCACACAGAATCTGTTTTGCAATTTGTTCTGCTTCCCGAGCATTTTTATTGGATGCAACGGCTGCTATGGCAACTTTTTGATAAACTTCTTGCTCGGTGAAAACAGCTTTGGTTTCAGTGATCTCAGTTAGTATCAAGTCTGCATCTATTTCTTTGGTTGTTCTCACTCTATTAGCCAGCTTAATCTGTGAGATGGTTTCTTCGTCTAACCCTCTCTCTGCCAGCGCCTCTTTCCATTGCCCCGCAAGTACTAAGTGATCAACAGAATGTTTTTGCTTGCGAGTCAGCAGCTTGATTTTCTGCCCGCTTTTACTTGCACTTGATTTAATACCTGACTCATAAAGCGCTTTATTAATATCTTGAGCACGTTTTGAGTATTCGTTGCAAATATCACTGTCAATCGCCGCGATTCTAAAAGATTCACCATCTAGCTCTACGGCAAAACCAAGCTGCTGTATTTGATAAGCAAGTTCAGCGCGATAAATAGCGCCGCTTGCTTTTTGCCATTGATAGAGTTTTCGGGAGTCGATACTGCCCCAGCTTAAATCGTGTCTTGGTGCAACGTTACATATCAGCGCATGCGTATGAATTTGAGGTTGTTGCTCCCGATTAGTTGAATGCTGGAAAGTGGCGACTACTAAGCCTGCTGTTCGTTCGTACTGTTCACCCGATTTCCCTCTGCGAGTTATTGCAGCTTTTCGTTCCAAAAATTCTATGCCTTTACAGACCGCGCTTTCTTGAGCGGCCAATATTTTCTGTTTCAGATTTTGGTCGCCTGCTGCGGCTAGGAGGCTCAGGGACTTTGGGCAGCTATAAGTACAATCCCAAGCATTGCGGCGTTTGTCTTTCCCTGCGTTTTGAACCAGTGCCTCCCCTAGTGGTGAAAAACCGCGCATCAAGTTCTGATACTCTTGGCTCGCTACGATTTTGTTGCATAACCCGAGCTGCCGCGCGCCCACGCCCCGCCAAACTCCGGGTGGTTCTCCAGAACCGAGATAGTAATCTTCTTTTGCGAGGTTGGCGTAGTAGTCAATGTTGTTAACGGGGCTAATGGTCAGCATTGTATTCCCCTCTTATTCAGACGATTTGTTTGTGGCGATTTTGTATTTTCCTTCGGAGCAATTGCCTCGATCCATTTTGCAGGGCAGTGCCTTTTAGCTACTGAATTTGCTTTATATATTGGCCAAACTAATTTGTAAGTTGCTTGCCAGCCAGGAACAAATAAGTAGCCTTCAACTCCCTTGTTGCTTGCAGGTTTCAGTTGCGTCAATTCAAAGTCCTCTACCAACTGCTCTCTGGTGCGTACCCATGTTGCATTAGCGTCAGATGAGTTGGGTCGCTCAACAATTCTTTCACCAAATATTCTAGAAATGTACTTGGCTTCATCGCCACCGGAGCCGATCCGTAAAGATATTATGTTTGATAATAAATTTAATATTGTATCCGTATCGTTCGCCCCATAAATTTCTCGAATTTGAGATATTGACTGCGTGCAAATCACAGACCTGGCTCCACGACTACGAGCAAGTTCAAGCCATTTTTTTATCATGGGATTTCGGGGTAGATTCGCAAACTCGTCAATGAATAACCAAGTTTTGCGCTCAATATTTTCTTCTAGCGCAAGAAAGTTTCGCGTGATAAGTGACACTATTGCATTGCACAGCGGTGCTCCAATAGAGTCAAAGCGTGGATCTGACTGTATGATGATGACTTTCTTTGGGTCGTTTCCTGAAACCCATTTTTTTACACTGAAACCGCCTTTGACAGGACGAGGCCACGCAATAGCCAGATCCTCAATCCAACTCAGCTCTCCTGTCAAGTTCACGTAAAAGCCCTGCGTTGTCACCGATTCTTTTTTTATGAAAGATGCCGCGATTGGGTGGTGAATATTTAGTAGCTCCAACATTTGATCTTGAGGAGTGCTCAACATGTTGCTCAACGCTTTCCAGCCCCACGGCTTTTTGTAACTCAGCAGTACCAATATCATTCCAACAAAGAGCATCCTTGCACCTGTAAACCATATAGCATCTTTTCCGCCCCTATCAGGAATTAGGCACAAAGCTAGCAGTTCGGCTTGATGCTTTGTGCCAACATCTAAAAATATATTCCAGCAGGCACTACGCTCATCCCAGGCGGCAATTAAATGGGTAGTATCAGAATTATAAAAGCTAGAAGTGTATTCGCCTTTCTCATCATAAATAATTGCGTAGTCGCCACGACTTATAGCTTGGCTAACTAACGGCTTAAATACCGTCGATTTACCGCCACCAGTCGCACCAACTATGCCGAAACTGGCTTGTTCACGTTGCGTGCATAAGCTGATTTTAGGGTGAATATAAATCCCCTTTTTGGAACTCAAATTTGCTTTTAAATCTCGTTGATGTGAAGCCCTTGCATGTCGTTCTGCTCTATTTCCCTCTAACAATAGCGGGCCTTTGATATGAATTACTCTCTCCCGTCCGCCCTCCACCCAAAGGAGTTGGCGAACGAACAAAAATGACGTTACAAATGAGAAAATAATTGGCAATGTAAGGTGCAAAATAAATTCAGTTCTTAGATTGGCCACTCCTAGGTTATTCCAATAGATCAGCCATTTTTGGAATTCGACAAATGGAATGTACTTGCCAAAAATTGTGAGTATAAAAGGGTAGTGCTTTTTAAATGATCCCCAGTCTGAGTGATCAAACCAGCCCCAAGTGGTATTCCAGAGTATTATTGATTGCGCTAAGAAAAAAATAGCGAATAGCACAACCATTTGTGGCCATAGTTGATATCGTTTGTTATGTGGTGGATTCATCTGTGGAGCCCTCATTCATTCTGGTTTTATATTTTTTTATTGCCAGCAAACGTTCGCCGTCATCGAGTCCCGCAACTGCGGTGAGAATCTCAAATATTTTTTTCGTAAGCCGTTGCTCCAACCCTGCAAGCAATGAAGAAATTTCTCGTTGATTGAGGTGCTCACGCCATGCCGCTCTGAGAACGTCGGCTTTGCCCATGCCCCTCTCTTCGGCTTCTGCCGCAATTAAATTAAAATCGTAGCTGGTAAGCCGGAGATTTATATTTTGATTCAGTAAATCGTTGTTTTGATGTTTCATATAGATTTTCAACCTGTGTAAACATTGTGAACACCTTGTTGCTCCTGACTTTGGTGCTTAATTTTTCTTGTAACCGTTACGACCATGTAAACAGTGATAACTCATTTGTCTCAAGCACTCTGCCTGGTTACGGGCACTGCTCTGCTAGCATCACGGGTGCGTTAGGGTCTGAGTCCTCTCATGGAGTACTGGTATATGTCCTTCTCTCGATAAAGCTTTCTAGCTCATCAAGCGCATAAAAAACTTTCCGCCCAATTTTTATGAATGGCAGGTCATACCGACCGGTTGTTGCCCAAGCGGCCAGTGTTTGCGGTTTAACTGATAAGTACTCCGCAGCTTGGTCACGGGGGAGTAGGTTTCTTTGTCGAATCATGTGTAAGTCACTCTTAGTGGAAGTGGCTTAATGTTATTTTTCTACTAAAATTTTGGCTCACGACTTTTCTGAAATTAGGTGAACAGGGGAAGGAAATGAAGCGAGGTACAAGGTTAAAGCGTGCAGTTCGGCGGGCTTTGTGTTCGGTCGGTAGGGGGTGCAGTGATGAGCTTGTTAATCTTGTGTTTAATTTGTCATCTTTGTTGTTTAGTGAGCATGCATTAAAACATACGGGGTTCGGCAGAAGGTCTGCCGGAGAGCTGTTCAATGAGGCAGTTGAAGGGCGATATAGGGAAATCTGCGAACTGTTTAAAAATCTCGTTGCTGAGAATAGTGCTGAGTTTCAAGTGCTGGAGATGAATGATGCAATCAGGTCTCCTGATTCAGTGCTGCAAACTGCTGAGCTGTTAGTTGCGCAATCTGATTACTTGAGTTGGTATAGTAAGAATGGATATACGACAGCTGAGGAATTGAATCAGAGTGACCAATGCAGCAAAGCTGAGGTCGCTAGCAAAGATTTGCAATTAATTCGTTATGTTTTAATGGCGCTGGCAAGAGCAATTGATTCATCACCGGAGAAGGTGTGTAAGTTTTGTTTTCGCATTATTACTCAAAGATTGTCATGCAGAAAACATCTCTCCACTCAATCATCAGTGGTTTTGGGCCAGTCAGGTAATGTTGAAAGAAATAGAGCAAAGAAAATATTGGATGTAATGGACCCTACAGCAGTTCGGCTTTTGGATAGGTTCCGGGCACAAAGAATAATACTTGGGGATAATGTGTTGGTCTTAAGTTCGGAAGAGACGGAAAGGAACCCTGTATCCATATTACGCAATGGCGCGCCCATAGCGCCAGATGTTTACAGGCTAATCAAGTTAGCTAAGACTGAGAATTGGGACGATTTTAAACCAAAGGTTTTGTCATTCATAAAGCAAAATAGTCCTCACGTTTTTAAAGTCATAAGGCCTGAAGTTTATGAAAAATGCTATAGCTTTAATGATTTTGTCGGTGCCGTATACAGCAAAGGATGCCTAGACAACACTATGGAGGCATCACTTGATCCATATTGGTTTTTCAGAACAGTAGTTATTGCTGAGCTTTGGTATATCGGTGAAATATTGGTGCCACAGGTGGACGGAAGGTTTAAAGATAACTCTGAGAGAGATGAGAGGATCTTAGACTATGTATATAGACAGCGGCTCACCTATCGAGAGATCTCCGCTAGGGAGGGCATTAGCATAGGCTCAATTTCTAAGATTGTTAAACGGGGTGCTAAATAATACAGAGCTTTTTTGCTCTACAGTTTAAACGCTTGTAGCACAGATGTAGCACAGGAAAAATACGATTAGCACTCACTAACCGTAAATCCCTTGCTGTATATGGTGGGCCCAACTGGACTTGAACCAGTGACCTGCCGATTATGAGTCGGATGCTCTAACCAACTGAGCTATAGGCCCTAAAGAGGTGTGCAAGCTTGCTTGCGAGTCGCGCATTATAGGGGGTCGGTTTGGATGTGGCTATAGTCTTTGTGCGATGCGGTAGAAAGTTTGTAACTTATTGATTGCGCTAAAAAACAAAACCCGCACTTGGCGGGTTTTGTTTTGTTCGTTTGATGATCAGTTAATTACTATTAATCATCAAGGCATTACTAGTCATCTAAAAAGCTGCGCAAATGATCAGAGCGCGATGGGTGGCGCAATTTGCGCAACGCCTTGGCTTCGATCTGACGGATACGCTCGCGCGTTACGTCGAATTGTTTACCCACTTCTTCCAAGGTGTGGTCGGTGTTCATGTCGATACCGAAACGCATACGCAATACTTTTGCTTCGCGGGCGGTGAGGCCTGCTAAAACTTCGCGTGTTGCTTCCATTAAGCCTTCCATTGTGGCTGATTCAACCGGAGACACGATTGTCGTATCTTCAATAAAGTCGCCCAAATGTGAATCTTCATCGTCACCGATTGGGGTTTCCATGGAGATAGGTTCTTTGGCGATTTTCAGCACTTTACGAACTTTATCTTCTGGCATGTCCATGCGTTCGCCGAGTTCTTCCGGCGTTGGCTCACGACCCATTTCTTGCAGCATTTGACGCGATACACGGTTGAGTTTGTTGATGGTCTCAATCATGTGCACCGGAATACGGATAGTGCGCGCCTGGTCTGCGATAGAACGAGTGATTGCCTGACGAATCCACCATGTAGCGTAAGTTGAGAACTTATAGCCGCGACGGTATTCGAATTTATCCACCGCTTTCATCAAACCGATGTTGCCTTCCTGAATCAAATCGAGGAATTGCAAACCGCGGTTGGTGTATTTTTTTGCGATAGAAATAACGAGACGCAAGTTGGCCTCAACCATTTCTTTTTTGGCACGGCGTGCACGCGCTTCACCAATCGACATGCGACGGTTGATATCTTTAATGCTCGCCAAACTCAAACCGGTTTCGGTTTCGATATGTGCGAGTGCTTGCTGGCCTGCGATAACATCTGGCAATACGGCTTGTAATTTGTCCGCATTTTCAGTTTTGGCTTTAATTAAATCTGGCAGCCATTCTTCGTTAATTTCATTGCCGGGGAATTCTTTGATAAAAGTTTTGCGTTGCATTTGCGCTTTGCGCGTGCACAAATCCATTACCAAACGTTCGGCTTTACGCACGCTCTCAAGTGTTTCGCGCGCTTTGGAGTAAATAGGTTCGAACTGACGTGCAGGCAGTTTGAAGAATTTGAACAGGTCGCCCAATTCAGATAATTCTTTTTCTGCTTGCTTGCTACCGTAACCGTATTTGGCCAAGGTTTTAGTCACTTTGTCTTGTTGCTTTTGCAGGGCTTCAAAACGAACTTTGGCTTCTTCTGGATCTACACCAGAAACAGCTTCTTCTTCATCTTCAGTTGCACCGCCTTCGTCGTCGTCATCATCGCCAGCGGGTTTTGCGCCAGCGACAGGAGCAACTTCAATTTCGGCGTCTTCATCAATCAGGGTTGCAGGAATTTCTTCTACTGGATCTAACCAGCCGATGATAACGTCAGCAAGGCGACGTTCTTCTTTAGCAACCAACGCATATTCATTGAGTACGGTTTGCACTGCACCGGGCCAGTAGGCAACGGCGTGCATCAGCTCGCGCACACCTTCTTCAATGCGCTTGGCAATAACGATTTCGCCTTCGCGAGTTAGCAATTCCACAGTGCCCATTTCGCGCATGTACATACGCACTGGGTCGGTGGTGCGGCCAGCTTCGGTTTCTACGGCGGCGAGGGCAGCGGCAGCTTCGGCAGCGGCAATTTCATCGGCGGCAGAGTCGCCGTCGGTCATTAATAAGGTATCGGCATCGGGTGCGGTTTCGTATACGCGAATCCCCATGTCGTTAATCATCTGGATGATGTCTTCAACCTGATCCGGATCAGAAATATCTTCCGGTAAGTGGTCGTTAACTTCAGCGTACGTGAGGTAGCCCTGCTCTTTACCGCGGGCTATCAGCTCTTTAATACGAGACTGTTTTTCTTGAGCGTCATCAGACATTAAGTGACCCTGTAAAACGTGAGTGAGAAATGCAAAGCGCGGGATTATAGCGCAAATGCGCGCGCGGATTCTAGCAAAGCTAGCCGCAAATGCCCTATGCGACCCATGATGGGGATGAATTCGGCAATTTAAATGTGCGAAATCAATCTTGCGGGGTTTTATTTGCCAGTGCGGCGCGCACCAATTGTTCCCGTTCGGCTTTGCTGAGCTGAGTAAAGTCGGTGTTTTTGAGTTTTTCCAAGGAGTCGGCGGATTTTTTTTGATTTTGCTGACGGTGCAGGGCTTCCAGGCAGCCCTTGAAGGCAGCTTCATTATCGTAATTGGCTTTTGCGGCTTTGTCCTCACGGGTGATAGCCAAGGCGCTAGCAGCTTGGAGTAGGTCGCTGCCAGCAATTTTTGCCAGGCGTTCGGTCTCTTCCTCGCCGTAAATTCCACGCCAGTAGCCAATCAAATGCGAGAAATTGTAATGGGGACGCTCGTGTAAGACTTTAAGCAAGCGGCCCAGGGTTTGAATATCGGGGTCGCTATTGTCGAGCCAGCCTACGTAGTCAGCTTCCAATGCAGCCAAACTTGGTGAGGAGGCTAATAGCGCAACCGCTTTTCGCGCTGGCGTTATTAGCATGCGGTTGCTTGCGCTATTCCAGGGCGACGCAGATTCTGCAACTGCCGAGCGTGAATGATGGCCGCTGTAAAACTCATCGTAATTGGGCGGTGGCGCTTCAGTGTCGTACTCATTATGGTAGTAGCTCGCCCAGCCCGGGTCTTCCTGCTGTTGCGGAGCTTGCGACTGGCCTGACGGCGGTTGGATTGCCTGTTGAATGTGAACCTGTTTGGGCGCGGTTTTTATCGGCTCTCTTACAACAGGTTTGGCCGGCTCTTTTATTGGCTCGGGTTTGGGCTCAGGATTTTTCGCGGCTTCAAGGACTAAATCCTGCAAAATATTGCGGCTCAAACCGGTTCGTGTCGCAAGGTTTTCAAACATAAGCTCGCGGAAAACGCTTTTGGGTAACTTATCGAGCATGGGCGCGGCGCGCTTACTAAAAGTCGCTCGGCCTTCCATGGTGCGAATATTCAAGCCTTCGGCAACTGCGTCAAACAGGAAGTCCTCCAGCGGAACGGCCAGCTCAATCATGCGCTCGAATTTCTCTGGGCCAATTTGGCGAACGAGAGTATCCGGGTCTTCGCCTTCCGGTAAAAACAGGAATTTTACGGTTCGGCCATCCGCCATAGTGGTGAGAGATGCTTCCAGTGCGCGATGGGCGGCGCTGCGGCCAGCTTTGTCGCCATCGAAACAAAACACGACTTCGTTGGTGTATTTAAAGGCTTTGTCCAAATGGTCTTCACCGCAGGCTGTGCCGAGTGTCGCAACACCGTAGCGAATACCAAATTGCGCCAGGCTCACCACATCCATATAGCCTTCAACGACCAGCAGGCGCGGTAAATCCCGATAGGCTTGGCGTGCCTCGTAAAGCCCGTAAAGTTCCTGGCCTTTGTGGAAGACGGGTGTTTCGGGTGAATTGAGGTATTTGGGTTTGTCATCTCCCAGAACGCGGCCACCGAAACCAATCACGCGCCCGCGAATATCGCGAATGGGGAACATAATGCGGTGGCGAAAACGGTCGTAGAGTTTTTTGTCGTTTTCGTGATGAATCAGCATGCCGCCTTCAATCAGCAAGTGCTTGTCTTCATCATTATTAGCGAGGTTTTTGAGCAGATTATCCCAGCCGGGTGGGGCGAAACCCACACCGTAGTCTTTGGCGGTTTTGCCATCCAGTCCACGGCCCTTAAGGTAGTTTACCGCCATGTGCTTGCTGGGGTGATGGCGCAGTTGCTGTTGGTAAAATTCGTCAGCTTTTTCCAGCAGGCTGTAAATACTTTTGCGCTCTTGCTCGCGCTTGGCTTGCGCTTCGGTTTGCACTTCGCGCGGAACGGTTAGCCCTGCCACGCGAGCGAGGGATTCGATGGCTTCGGGAAAGCTCAAGCGCTCGTAATCCATCACAAAACCCAGCGCATTACCGCTCGCGCCGCAGCCAAAGCAGTAGTAAAACTGTTTGTCCGGGCTTACGGTGAAAGAGGGGGTTTTCTCATCATGAAAGGGGCAGCAGGCGCTGTAATTCTTGCCGGTCTTTTTCAGCTTTACACGGCTATCCACCGTATCAACAATATCGATACGGTCGAGCAAATCGTCGATAAAGCTTTGCGGAATCATGCCGGACATAGGGTTTGCAATCAGTAGGGCGGATGCGGCCGTAAATTGGCCTGCTAGTATCCTGTGTTGTGGGTGAAGTTTCTAGTAAGCATGCTTATATTTTGATTTGCGCCTATTATCTTTCCACCAATAAAAACATCTGGGAAATTCAATAATGAAAAGCATTAAGGTTGGCGTTTGGGTTTGCTTGATTGTGTCCTTTGCACAGGCCGCGTGGGCAGAGGATCAAACACAGTGGGCGCCTGACAAGCGCGATATTACTTATGCTGGCGTTGAGGCGACGGATAACCCGCGCAAGCTGGACGTATATCTTCCTGCAAAAGCCAAGAAACCTTTTCCTTTGTTGGTGTGGTATCACGGTGGTGGTTTGACCTCCGGGACCAAAAACTATGTTAATGATCAACGCATTGCCAGCTACTGGCGCTCCAAAGGTGTGGCAGTGGTGAATGTCGATTACCGCCTGTCGCCACAGGTGAAATTTCCGGCGTATATCGAAGATGCCGCGCAAGCAACAGCTTGGGCATTTCGCAATGCAGCCAAGCTGGGCGCTGATCCCAAGCGAATTTATGTAGGCGGGCATTCTGCAGGTGCTTATTTGGCCACCATGCAGGCAATGGATGAGCGCTATTTACGTGCGCAAGGTGTAGAGCTAACTTCTTTAGCGGGTTTTATTTCGTTAAGCGGCCAAATGACAACGCATTTTAATGTACGCAAAGAGCGCGGTTTGAGTGATTTACCGCTGGTGGTGGATGACGCCGCACCCTCGCACTACATACGTAAGAATATTCCGCGATTGTTACTCTTGATTGGCGACCACGATTGGCCGGCGCGTTTGGAAGAAAACCAATTGATGTATGCACAATTCGTGCAGCTGGCGAAAACCGATAAGGCGAGTTTTAAAGTGATTGCAGATCGCGACCACAACGCGATTTATGACCGTATTCCCCAGCCGCAGGATGAAACCTATAAGGTGATTTCGGAGTTTATCGGAGTGGATTAAGGCTTGGTTAAAGCCTTAATCCATAAGTTTTTAATGCGTAAGATTTGCCGCGAGGAAATCTTCAATAACGGAGAAATGTTTTAGTGGTTCGGTATGGCCGCCTTCAATGGCAGTGTGTTGTACCTTATGACTAAATCCGGCTTTTTCCAGGCGTTGCACCATTTGCTCGGACATTTCCATCGATGGCCACATTTCATCTTTAGTGGCGGATAACAGCAAAATCGGGCCGTGGATATTTTCTACTTTGATTGCCGCATCGGCCATGACCTGGTTGTTTTCCATCATTTTTTCAAACGCGGTGCGCAAATCACGTTTGATCAGGGCGGGCGTTGCGCTCCATGGAACGGGCACGAAAGTCAGCTCCTGGCCATGGTAGCTGAAAGAAGATGTATTCATCCCCAGGGTTAATGCGGGGAAAATAGCGCTACCCGGCACTATGGCAATCACTGCAGTATATTCGGGGTAATAACTGGCCAATGTTAGTGCCAGCTCAGCACCCTTTGATCCTCCCATAATAATGATTTGTTTGCCGTTTATATGGGGATCTTTTGTTGCATCCATGACTGCCTTATGCACACCTTCAAGGGCTATGCGGTCCAACTGGCGGGGCGTGTTTTTGTCACCAAAGTAACCTAGGGCGAGGAATGCATATCCTTGGGCGATAAATTTATCGCGCTGTGGTTTCCAATGCTCGCTTGCCCAAGGGTTACCGCCCTCGGAGCCGCCTAAGCCGACGATCAAGGGTTGGTTATTTCCCTCCCCCAAAAAGAGTTTGCTTGTTACTTGTCCATGGCGCTCCGGGAGTGCCGGTTTGCTTGAGAACATTAGCGAGCAGGCCGCTATTGCGCTTATCAAACACATGGCTACTGCAACTTGCAGGCAAAGTTTAAGTGTGCGTTTCATTGTTCGTCCTTCCCTGTATTTTTTCTTCCCATTCGTTTGTCGAGTTCACGTTTCTCCCAGCCTTTGCCAAAAAAAGCCCGAGTGTCAAACAGCTTTAAGGCGCAGTAAGCGAGCCAGGAACCCCACGCCAGTGCAAGTCCGAGCCCGTTGCGCATACTGCCGCCATTGAGGTATCCGGCAAGGCAAATCAGCGGGACTATAAGGAGATAAGCCGCCAGTTGCAGGACAAACTCGCGGATATCACGGATGTTCTTTAGCTCGCGCTTTTCCTCTTCGCTTAACTTGGTTTCGTCCACAATTTCGGGAACGCCAAGATCGGCTATATCAGTTTCAAAAACTGCTGCAAGGCATTTCAGGGTTTCGGTGGTGGCAGGTTGGCCTTTTTCCAGCCGTTGGATCGTGCGTTGGCTTAGCCCGCTAAACTCGGCGACTTGTGCTTGGGTCCAGCCGCGTTGAAGACGTTTTTCTTTTAGTGACATGTTTCGGCATCCGTTGATTAGATGGCCTTACCTTAGCAAAACGGCGACATAAGCGACACGACACGGGGCGACTTGGGGGTGACAGGAGGGTTTAGCGGGGTTTAATTAGGTATAGCGGTAGAAATTTATCAATATTCAGGCAGCAAAAAACCGCAAGTCGCTAGGCAGCTTGCGGCCTTAAGTTCTCATAAAGAGCAAGGCATCATTTTAGATGATCGACTAATTGCAGCTCGCTGCAATCGACCAGTCAAAAATTAATACAAACGGGTAAACTTTTTAGATTCGCGTTGAACCTTTTTAGCGTGGCGCTTAACAGCTGCAGCAGCGTCACGTTTACGAATAGTGGTTGGCTTCTCGTAGCATTCGCGAGCGCGAACGTCAGCCAAAATACCTGCTTTTTCACAAGCGCGTTTAAAACGACGTAAAGCTACGTCAAATGGTTCGTTTTCTTTAAGTTTTACTGAAGGCATGTTCTGACCTGTTCTGTTTTCGAAAAATGATGTCTTGAGGATAGGTTCGTGGAAGCTATCCAAGGGGTGCGGATTCTATACGCTTATGTATAGCCCTGCAACCACTTCGCCCTTGCCGCAGGCCAAACTTCTGTTTTTGTCGCTCTATCTCCTTTATTATGGCGACCCTGATTTACAGATAGAGCAATTGATCTTCCATGCGTATTCTCGGCCTTGAAACCTCCTGCGACGAAACTGGTATTGCTGTGTATGACAGCGAGCGCGGCCTGCTTGCCCATGCGCTTTACAGCCAAATCGCGCTCCATGCGGAGTATGGCGGCGTAGTGCCGGAGCTGGCTTCGCGCGATCATGTGCGCAAAATCCTGCCTTTAATCAATCAGGTAATGGAAGAAAGCGGTTCAAGTGCAGCGGATATCGACGGTATAGCCTACACATCAGGCCCCGGTTTAATCGGCGCCTTGATGGTGGGTGCATCTATGGGGCGCTCGCTCGCCTATGCCTGGAACGTGCCCGCGATTGGTGTGCACCATATGGAGGGCCATTTGCTCGCGCCCATGTTGGAGGCAAATCCCCCCGAATTTCCCTTTGTTGCCTTGCTAGTTTCCGGTGGTCATACGCAATTAGTAAAAGTAGATGCTATAGGCGTTTACGAGTTGCTCGGTGAATCTTTGGATGATGCGGCTGGCGAAGCTTTTGATAAGGCTGCCAAGATGCTCGATCTGGATTACCCGGGCGGTCCGCAAATCGCCAAACTTGCGGATTCCGGTGTTGAAGGTCGCTTCGTATTTCCTCGCCCCATGGTGGATCGCCCCGGTTTGGATTTTAGTTTTAGCGGCTTGAAAACTTTTACGCTCACCACAGTTGCAGCACACAAACAAGAAAACGGTTTGCCCGATGACCAAACCTGCGCCGATATTGCCTGCGCATTTCAAACTGCCGTGGTGGAAACTCTCGTTATAAAGTGCAAGCGCGCACTTGAACAAACGGGTTTAAAAACACTGGTGATTGCGGGTGGTGTATCTGCCAATAAAAAATTGCGTAAAGATTTAGAAATTGCACTCGCAAAAATAAATGCAAAAGTGTTTTACGCTCGCCACGAATTCTGCACAGACAATGGCGCCATGATTGCTTACGCGGGTTGTCAGCGTTTGTTAGCAGGGCAGAATGAAACGCTTGCGGTTAATGTAAAAGCGCGCTGGCCGCTCGATAGTTTGCATCCGCTTTAATAGCTTTTTTGCTTTTAATTTCAATTGGCGAATATTTTTATGGATATTGTGTACATACACGATTTGCGCATAGATACCATAATTGGTGTTTACGATTGGGAGCGTCAAATCAAGCAAACGCTGAGTTTTAATCTGGAGATGGCAACCGACATTCGCCAAGCGGCTGCGACAGATGATTTACAATACACGATTAATTATAAGGCCGTATCTGATCGTTTGATTGAATTTGTAGAAACAACGCAACCACAATTGTTGGAAACCCTCGCGGAAAATATCGCGAACATTATTATCAGTGAATTTCATGTGCCTTGGTTGCGTTTGCAAGTCAGCAAGGCGGGCGCTGTGCGCGCCGCGCGCGATGTGGGTTTGATCATTGAGCGTGGTAAAAAATACGGGTTGCCTGAATGACGCACGTTTTTTTAGGCTTAGGTAGTAATCTTGAACGTGAAAAAAATATTCGTGCAGGTCTAGCTGCACTGGAATCACTTTTCGGTGAGCTAGTCCTTTCCAAGGTATATGAAAGCGAATCCGTAGGATTTAAAGGCAGCCATTTTTACAATATGGTTGTATCGCTAAAAACGGATCTCAGTATTGCGTGTCTATCAGAAGCCTTAAAAAAAATCGAAGATGATCATGGTCGTGTGCGCACAGGTCCAAAATATAGCCCACGTACATTGGATATAGATATTTTAACCTACGGCGATTTTGTGGGTGTAGAAGCGGGTATTGAATTGCCTCGTGCAGAAATAACGCAAAATGCGTTTGTGTTACTTCCTCTCTCTGAAATTGCTCCGCAGAAATTGCATCCCCAGCTAAAAAAATCTTACGCTGATTTGTGGCAAGCTTATGACCAGGGCTGCCAAGCCTTGTGGCCGATTAGTTTGCCCAGCTAATTATTTTGTTACAAAAGAAAATCCTTCCGGGTATATATGATACCCATCAAAATCCCCTTTGCTAAGCGGAACTCCGTGGCTGCGCGCTATGGCATAAACCATGGAAAGATGAAAATAAAAGTTGGGTAGAGCATATGCATGAAGGAATTTCTCTCGCGGTAAGGCTACTTCAGTAAAGCCAGCCCGCTCGCGCAAAACTTCATCGTTCGGGCGATTGAATTCTTCTGCAGAAATGGTTTTCAGATAATCAATCGTATCTCTTATGCCTTGCGTTAATCCCTCAAAGCTGGATGTGTTTTGCATAAAAGAAACTACGGCTCGCCCCGCTAGCGGACAACACGCGCGCAAAGCAAAATTCGTAGACGTTGCTATTTGGCTATTCAGCGGCAGCATATCTGCTATTAAACAAGCATTTAAAATGTCAGGATTATGATTGCTGAAGCGCGAAATTTTATCGACTAGATTAAGTAAGCGTTCCAAATAGTAAATGAAATTTTCGCTTGGATTATTATTCGTATCCATTGCTGTTACCACCATTTCTTATAGGCAATTCCACCAAACAAAGATGCAATTACAAGCATTAAACCAAGGATGTAGTAATAACCATAATGCCAATGCAGCTCAGGCATATTGTCGAAATTCATTCCATATATACCAACTATAAAAGTCAGCGGAACAAAAATCGCGGTAATTATCGTTAGCACTTTCATGGTGTTGTTCAGTTGGTGCGAGCTGATAGATAAGTAGCCGTTAATTAAATCGCCGCAAATTTCAAAATACATTGTGCACAAACTGTTTAGGCGCTCGCAGCGTTCAAATAAATCTTGCAGGCCGTGCTCAATGTCTCCGTCTTCATCAATCAATCGTTGTGGAATATCTTTTAACAGATTGGTTACTAAACGTTCGTGGTAGCTAAAAATTCGTTTAAGTTTGCGCAAACGTGATTTATAGGCGATAAGCTCGCGCATAGTTTCATCGTTCGGTTTTTCTTGCATTGAGTCTTCCATTTCATTCAGGAAGGGCTCGAACTCCAAAATTGAATCCAGATAGCAGCCCACAGAAAAACGCATGATTCTGGATGCTAGCAAGCCTGGGCTTACTAGCAAATTTTCTTGTTGTGCATGCTCCCAAAAATAAGAGACGCCGCGCGAAGGCCGTTGGTGACAGCTAATAAGGCAACGGTCACCGGCAAACAATGCGATGGTCATTTGTTTGAAGGTTAAATCTTTCTTAAATTCACTTAAACCGCGGTACAAAATTAAGGTGTAGTTATCAAAGGTTTCAGTTTTTGGTGGATGGCGATAGCGCTGAACATCTTCAATCGCAAGTTGATGGCAATCCAATGACTGTAAAATAATTTTTTCATCAGCAGGGCGTTCGCCTTCCAAATCAATCCAGATAAATCCGCTTGCTTCTTCGCGCCAACGAGTAATTAGTTCCTCGCCGCCAGTTAGCCATTCACCATTTGAGGTTAAAAGTTGGGTGCGTATCATGTTGGCTCAATAGTTTTGTGGTTAGAGTTGTTTTTATATTCTGTTAATTTTGCAAGGCGCAAGCGGTTAATTTCGTCGCCAAAATCTTTGCCTGTGAATCCGCGCGCGCTTATATCTTTTACATCAATTTGCTGGCTGACAGCCAAAGCACCGCTAAAATATTCTGCTTGTGGGTATTCGCGATTTTCAAAACCAGTGCGGCCGCGTGCATCTGCTTCACAGCACATCAAAAATTGTGCGAAGCGTTCCGGGCGACGAAATGAATCTGTTTGTTGCAACACTTTTAACAAGGTTGCCGGTTTTAATTCAAGTGCGCGATGGCAGTGGGTGTGAAATTGGGCCACCATAAGTGACAGCTCTTTATATTCCTTTGGCGCTGCAATGCGTCCGCACAACTGTTTAACCAACGGCAGGCTTCTATCTTCATGAGCGATATGGCGTGGCCATTCATGTTCGGGTGTCGTGCCTTTACCTAAATCATGTAGCAGGGTGGCAAAACGAACGACGGTGCTGTCAGTCATTTTGGCAGCTTGCTGAAGACTCATAAGCGTATGAATACCCGTGTCAATTTCCGGGTGATGTGTTGCTGTTTGCGGTACGCCAAAGAGCGCATCTATTTCCGGAAATAAACGTGCGAGAGCGCCGCAATCGCGCAAGCTTTGGATAAAGATATCAGGCGCAGCTTCGCCTAAAGCGCGTTCCATTTCCTTCCACACGCGTTCAGAAACTAAGTGATCCACTTCACCGTTATCTACCATTTTCCGCATAAGCGCATTGGTTTCATCAGCAATAGTAAAACCTAAGTGGTGATAGCGCGCGGCGAAACGGGCGATACGTAAAATTCGCACGGGGTCCTCTAAAAATGCATCGGACACATGGCGTAATTTTTTATGGACAATATCTTGTTGGCCACCGTAAGGGTCAACAATATTTCCGTGCTCATCTTCAGCCATCGCATTGATGGTGAGATCGCGGCGAATTAAATCATCTTCCAATGTGACATCTTCACCGCAATAAAAACTAAAACCCGCATAGCCGCGGCCGGTTTTTCGTTCGGTGCGCGCGAGTGCATATTCTTCTTTCGTTTTAGGGTGTAAAAAAACGGGGAAATCTTTTCCTACGGGAGTGAAACCTTGTTGCTCCATTATTTCAGGTGTGGCACCTACCACTACCCAATCTTTTTCATGAAAAGGGTAGCCGAGTAATTTGTCGCGCACTGCGCCGCCAACGAGATAGGTTTTCATAATCGTGCCTGATGAAATATGGGACGAGTATAGGGGATTTACTCTTATAAAAAAATATTCAAACTTTTTATAACTACAGGGGTTGAGAAAGTTATAAGTATCCTTTAGAGTCAATGATCTTAAATGTTCAGAAATTAACAATTATGTCTCTACATTATTCCGCTAAACGAATTTGCGCCCTACGACCCCTATTTTGGGCAGTCGTCGCATTTTTATTTGCGGAATTTGAGCGAGAGTGATTGATTTAAATATTCTCTGATTTTCAAAGGCCGCAGCATAAAACCTGCGGCCTTTTTGTTTTCATAAAAAATTGCCGCGTGTTTTCTCTTGCAGCCCTAATAACTCGCAATAACGATTTTATTGCGAAAAAACAAGGAGCAGGCGCATGGCAGTTTTACTCGCATACATATCGGTGGTGCTCATTTGGGCCACTACACCTCTTACTATTCAATGGAGTAGCCATAGCTTAAGTTTTATCGCTGCTGTGTTGTTGCGTATGGCTATTGCGCTTGCAATTGGCCTTGTTATTAATGCGGTATTGCGTCGTAAACTCTTTGCGCAAGCCAGAGCCTGGCAAGTTTATGCTGCTGGCGCTATTGGTATTTTTCCAAACATGCCAGTGGTCTATTGGTCCGCACAATTTATTCCATCTGGTTTAGTTGCGGTGGTATTTGCTATGTCGCCTTTTGTAACTGGGTTAATGACATTGGTTTTGCTGAAACATAATCCTTTCAGCGCGCGGCGTGTCTTCGCATTGTGTTTGGCGCTCACAGGATTGGTGGTTATTTTTTATCACCAATTACAGTTTGATTTGCGGGCAGCTTATGGCGTTGCGGGAATTTTGCTGTCGTGCTTTTTGTTTTCTTTTAGTAGCGTTTTAGTCAAAAAGCTGGATGTAAAAGTTGATGCCTTTAGCCAAGCGTTAGGAACACTGTCATTTGCCCTACCTTGTTTGTTGGTGACCTGGTGGTTTATGGATGGGCATATTCCCACTAGTGTTTCGATGAAATCGCTGGCTGCGGTGGGCTATCTCGCGATATTTGGATCGCTGGTGGGGGCGGCGTTATTTTTTTACGTCCTGGCAAATATGTCACCTACTGCCGTGTCGCTCATTACGTTTATGACCCCGGTATTGGCATTAATTCTAGGAGCATGGGTTGGGCATGAAACACTCGGGTTGCAGCTGTGGACGGGAGCCGGTTTGGTAGTAATAGCTTTGCTGCTCTATATGGATTTGTCATCTGGCGGCTGGTTTTTCTCTGCGTTACGCAGAAATATTTTCCGAACCGAACCGCTGAACTTGGTAAAAGCCCATGTGGATAAATACAAGTGATCCAATTTGGTGCGTATCGCAATCTGCTAGTGCGGTTTTGTGCGCTAATATAGTGCCGTGCCGAGTATTTTATTTAGTATGCAAGATGGTATTCGAATTTTAAGCTAATGATTAATAAAGGAAATATAAAGTTGGCGTGCTATCTGCAAAGTTACAAGCATGTCGTTCTAATGGTTCGGCTGCCTCAAAAAACTAAATGTAGAAACATACTGAGAGGATTTACTCATGAAGATGAAAAAATTAGTTGCTGCTTGTGCCGCGTTGTCTGCCATGGCTGGTTTTGCTGTTCCTGCTGCGCATGCTGATGTTGCCGCGACCGTTGGTGTATCCAACATGTACTACTGGCGTGGTTTTGATTTGGGCGGTGGCGCGGCCTTGACTGCTGACGTGAATGTGAGCGGTAACGGCTTTGTTGCTGGTGTATGGACATCATCAGGCGACGGTACCCTGGGCACTGAATATGATCTTTACGCTGGTTATTCAGGTAAAGCAGGTGATTTTACCTACGGTGTGAGTTTGGTTTCGTACAACTATCCAACTTTAGGTGATGACTCAATCGCTCCAGGTGATTACGTGGAAGTCGTCCC
Organism: Cellvibrio zantedeschiae; assembly: GCF_014652535.1. Lineage (NCBI taxonomy): Bacteria > Pseudomonadati > Pseudomonadota > Gammaproteobacteria > Cellvibrionales > Cellvibrionaceae > Cellvibrio > Cellvibrio zantedeschiae. The sequence goes on from NZ_BMYZ01000001.1 coordinate 143,321, forward strand.
GACCATCGGTTATGGACCATTCAAACTTACCTATTACGATGCGATTGCTGCAGACCATTCACCGCTGGGAGATAAAACATACAATTATCTTACTGCGGAATTGATCTTTGAAAAATTTGCAATCAAGTACGGCCGTCATTCTCAAGATAATGGTGGAGAAGGTACTTTGGACGGTGTATCTCACCTTGACGTGACTTACAAATATAACGACAAGCTGAGCTTTACCGTAGGTTCGTTGTTAACTGTAAATGACTTTGATGCACAGGAAAAAGAAGTTAACTTCGTTGTTGGCCTGACTTTGCCAATCGAATAAGTTTTCTTCTGATTGTAATCTTTAAAGAGCAAGCTTCGGCTTGCTCTTTTTGTTTGTGGAAAGCTGTGGCTTATAAAATAAGAATAATATGATTTATTCTCAAAGAAAGGATTAACAGGTATACTGTCGGCTTGCTTCAATAGCTTACTGAATTCAAGGACATCTTCCCCATGACTCAATCCGACGTATCTCAACGCCCCGCTATTTTAGTGACCGGCGGTGCCGGTTTTATTGGCAGCCACGTCTGCGTAGAACTCATTAATAGCGGTTACCTACCGGTAGTGGTGGATAATCTGTGTAACAGCAAAGAGGAGTCGCTCAAGCGTGTTGCGCGTATCGCGGGTTCTGCTCCGGTGTTTTACCAAGTCGATATCAATGATAAGGATGCAATGCGCAAAGTGTTTGCTGCCCATAAAATTGAAGCTGTCATGCATTTCGCTGGTTTAAAAGCAGTGGGCGAGTCCAACCAAATTCCGTTGAAATATTATCGTTATAACGTTGCCGGAACCCTGTCACTGGCTGAGGTGATGGAAGAATTTAAGGTCTGGAAGTTAATTTTCAGTTCGTCAGCTACTGTTTATGGCGACCCCGTAAGCGTACCTATCGACGAAAGTTTCGCGACTTCTGCGACTAACCCTTATGGCCGCAGCAAACTTATAGTAGAAGATATTCTGCGCGATCTCGCCAAGGCCGCAGGCAACCAGTGGAATATTTCATTGCTGCGTTATTTTAACCCTGTAGGCGCACACGAAAGCGGCTTGATTGGCGAAGACCCTGCAGGCATTCCCAACAATTTGCTGCCTTATGTTGCGCAAGTGGCGATTGGAAAGTTACCGCAACTCGCGGTATTCGGTAATGATTACAACACTATCGACGGTACCGGCGTGCGCGATTATATCCACGTGGTGGATTTGGCTCTCGGCCACGTAGCAGCCCTCAAAGGTTTGGATAAGGTTGGAATTGGTTGCCGCGCTTATAACTTGGGCACGGGTACAGGTTATTCGGTGCTGCAAATGGTGAAAGCTTTTGAAGAGGCGAGCGGTCGCACAGTTGCTTACAAAATTTCGCCACGTCGCCCCGGTGATATTGCAAGCTGTTACGCGAATGCAGATTTAGCTAAATCTGAATTGGGTTGGGAGGCCAAGTTTGGTCTTGAGCGCATGATGCAAGATGCGTGGCGCTGGCAGTCGCAAAATCCCAATGGATATGATGTGTAAGCATTTCTACAAACAAAAACGCCGATCAGTTGATCGGCGTTTTTGTTTGTGTCGTGGGTTAAGTTCTAAACCAAATCTTTATCTGTCGCGAACGAAAGCGCAAAAGATTTTGGTCCAACATTGATTGCACCAGTCATGCTCATCATAGACAACATGGTTTTAATGTCGTGTTGTTTACAGAACTCGCGGAATTGCAGCAGTACAGGTTCATCTTTAATTTCTTCCAATAAGCCGCCGTAACTCATTGCAATGACATCGCTGGTCAAGCCCTGGGTAATTTGTTTGCGCACGTGGTCAAACAATTTTTCCAAAGCGCCGAGAAAACCCTTACCTGTATCGATTTTTTCGGTGGCGCCGCGGTGTAGTTGTACTATGGGGCGCAAATTCAGCGCGCTAGCCAACTTAAAATTAATCCACGAAATATTGTTATCGCCTTTGCGCAAATGGCGACGGTCGCGCATGTAGGAAAGATCGTTTGGAATTAAATAGCCATAAACCTGATCGCGCATATTGTCGATGGCGCGAATAGATTTATTGAGTGGCAAATTCTCAACATGGATTTTCTTAACCAATTCATAAACCAATAATGCATGCCCGGTAAACATTGACATGCTGTCGTACAAACGAATTCTAAAAGGCGCGCGGCCTTCATTTTTTTCCAGCTCGCGGAATTTTGGTTCATTCACCAGGGCCGCTTCAGACACACGCTTGTAAACATCACTTTTTTTACTGTTGATGGTAACAACCTGCACCAAATCGTAATTGGGCAATAACCGCTCTTTCAATATATGCGTCATGTCGCTGACAGAAAGCGGGTCAGATTGCGCTAAACCAAACTGCTGTTTCGAATGGTTTTTGTAAAAATCCAACATGGTTTGCGGGTCGCGATAATCCAGCGCTTGGCCGCCATCGTAATTAATATAAATGGGCAACACTTCAATATTGTGTTGTTGGATAAATTTCGCGGGTAGGTCGCACGTTGAATCTACCGCGATGCAAGTTCTTGAAGACATGATTTCGGCTCCGTGATTCGATCCTCTTATTGGCGATCTTAAAAATTTAATGGGTGAACGCAGTTATCGTGGATTCCTTGATGAACTGCTATGAAGCCATTATTCGCTTTTGGCGGCTGAATCTATAGTCGGCAATTCCCAAGTTTTGTGTGAGGAAGATGAGGTAGTTCGTGTGCGAGATCTCGCACAAAGCTGCGGAATTCGAGAGGTTTTAATTATAAATGCAGCGGATATTAGCTAGCGAGGGGTAAAACGAGCTGGAATTCGGCTCCGCCCAAAGAGGACCGGCCTACATGCAATTTGCCGCCGTAACTGTGAATGATATCTGCCGCAACCGAGAGGCCTATACCTTGGCCGGGTAGGCTGGTATCGAGTCGATGACCGCGCTCCAGAATTCGGGTTTGTTGCTCGGCCGGTACACCGGGGCCATCATCGCTAATGTTAATGAGTAGTTGTTTATCCCTGGTTTCGCTGCGCACATGAACCCGCGATTTACCGTATTTAAAAGCGTTTTCAGTGATGTTTCCAATCACTTCCATCAAGTCTTGCTCGTCACCTGCAAATATGGAGTGCGCCGCTAATTCGCAATCAGCTTGTACACCTTTGCTGGCGTAAACTTTTTGCAGTGCGCTGAGTAAGCGGCGGACAATGGGTTCCAAATCGGAGCGCTGGTGGCTGCCTTGTTGTTGGCTGGAAACCGCGCGTTGCAACTGATAAGTAACAACCTGATTCATGCGCGAAACCTGTTCTGCCGCGAGCTGTTGTAACTCTTCATCGGCGGATGCCTGACTGAGTTTGGCCTGCATAACAGCGAGCGGAGTTTTCAAGCTGTGGGCGAGGTCGCTCAAACTATTGCGATAGCGTTGGCGCAGCGCCTGCTCGCGAGCGAGTACCTGATTGAGGTTGTCGACTATATCTTGCAATTCATCCGGGTGGTCGCCCTCGATATCGCGCGTATCGCCGCTCTGCATAGCGTTTAGCGCAACAGCCAATTTTTTTAGCGGGCTTAGACCCCAGCGTAAAATGGCCGTTTGCGCGATCAATAACAAAATCCCCACGGCGCCCAGCCACTGCCAAAGTTGATTGCGATAAGCATTTTTTTCCGCAATAAAGTCTTCACTGTCATGCACGGCGACAAAGCGAAAAGGCACCTCGCGGTTTTTCGCTACTTCCCAAAAAATATCCGAGTAAGCAATGAAATAATTTTCGTTTTCAAATTCAAAAATAATCTCTGCTGACTCATCAGCATTCAGTTTTGGTGAAATTTGGTCGTAGGTTGGTGGCGTTTGCAGCGAAGTCGAGTTGGATTGCCAAACTAATTCTTTTTTGTCATTAAAGAGATAAGCATAAAGGCCAGAGTTAATGCGCTCAAAATCCTTGTCTCGCAATTCTTTTGGCATAATTAAACGCGGCTTTTCATTTTTTTTGAGTGGGCGTGTGGGTAAATCTGCCGCGCTGTACAGCAGATAAATATTACGCTGTAAGCGCGCTTTTTCTGCAGTGATTAAGCTGGTTTGGAATGCTCGATCCAGGAAAAAACCGGTAACGCCCAAAAACACGGGCAACAAAAGTGCCGACGCAAAAAATAACCGCGCGGTTATGGAGGTCAACTTTTTGCTTAGCACCGAAGCTTGTCCGCTTAGTCTTTAATTGCGTTGAATCTGTAACCCAAGCCACGTTGGGTGCTGATCAAATTCAAGCTGCCATCTGGATCAAGTTTTTTCCGCAGACGACCGACAAAAACTTCAATCACATTACTGTCGCGGTCGTAATCTTGCGCGTACAAGTGTTCGGTTAATTCGGTTTTGGAAATATTTTTTCCGGCGTGCATCGCCAAATACGTGAGGGTGTTGTATTCAAAACTGGTGAGTTCAACTTCCTGGTCATCGCGGTGTACGCGACGGGCGCTGGTATCGATTGCAACAGGGCCGTAACGCAATACGGGCGCAGCATGTCCGCTGGCGCGACGCAACAGGGCGTGTAAGCGCGCGCGCAATTCTTCCGGGTGAAATGGCTTGGTTAAATAATCGTCGGCACCCGCTTCAAGGCCTTCAACTTTGTCTTGCCAGTTACCGCGCGCTGTTAAAATCAGAATAGGGAAGTTGCGCTCTTTTGCGCGCAATTGCTTGATAAGTTGCGTGCCGTCCAGCAGCGGTAAACCAAGGTCGATAATGGCGAGGTCATAATCGTATTCGCTGCCTAAAAACAAACCTTCGCGGCCATCGGCAGCCGTATCGCACGCATATTTTTCGCTGATAACAATTTGCTCAATTTGTTCGCGCAAGCTTTTTTCATCTTCAACAATTAATAAACGCATGATTCAATTTCCTTGTGGAGTGCAAATTATTGTGGCGTGTCTTCGATTAAGGTGCCGCTAACCGCGTCTAAATTAATGGTTTTCATGCGGCCATTTTTTTGAAGTAATTTTACGGCGTAACGCGGCTTGTCGTCTTCTTGATATTTACGCACGTTAATTACCTGGCCTTCCGCCAAAGCTTGTGCGCGTTGAGCAGCTTCAGTGGCAGAAATGGTCGGAACTTCGGGTTGTGTGTCATCACCGGAGTGTGCATTTTCACTCACTGCGGGTTCCGTTTGTTGTGGCACAGAAGGTACGTCTTTTTTGGCCGATTTTTTGTTGCCAAATAAATCTTCTTTGGCTTCGGCCAAATTTGTTTTAAAGCGAGAAAATTGTTTTTCTAAATAAGATGGGGGTTTTTCGGATTCTTTTTCGTGTTTTGCTTTTGCTTTTGCTTCAGGTGCACGGGTTTCAACTGTGTTGGTTTCGGGCGCTGGAGCTTTAACTTTGTCTTCAATGTGGGCTGGTTCAACAGTGGGAGTACCTGCAATAGCTTCAGCTGGCGCTGAGCTGCTACTAGCATTGGGAACCAGTTGCTCCACATGCTGTGATTGCTTTGCCCCTGGTTCGCTTCCGAACAAATCTTTTTTGGCAAAAGCCTGCGGCGCAGCCAAAACCAATGCTATCGCCAAGGGCGATAGCAGGGCTGTTACAGACAATTTTTTGGAAGCTTGCATGGCGACTCCTCGCACTCTTTATCTTTCAACCACTCTTTCTAATTCCAGCGCGGCGTTACATCTGAATGGTTAACGCTAGCTCACCGCGGGCGAGTTTGCAGAACACTATCGCTTCCTAATTGCTAAAATTCAATCGCTATTCAGCGAAAAATCAATAGTCCCTTGATCGCATGGCAACCGCTATCGCAATGCGGTCACCGGGGTGACGGTCAGTGCGGGTTTGGTAAATGCGCCCGTTGTATCTGTAACTTACATCGTAGCCGATAATGCGGTTTTCATATTCGGTGCGGTAATGGGTGCGGCACACCTCTTCATCGCGATAACGCACGGTGCGTTTACTGCCGGCATCATTACCAATGGATGCACCAATCAGTCCACCGACTGCGGTAGCGGATCCGCGGCCATCGCCAATTTCATGACCAATAGCGGCTCCTACTAAACCGCCCACTACTGTGCCGGTGAATGAATCACCACTGCGGCTTTCGCGCGCAACAGTTCTCACACGGCAAGATTCGCGCGGAACATCAATCGCTACCTGGCGGTAAATCGGGCGGGCATCCACTACACGGCCGTAATCACCATAACCGTAAGCGTCATAAGTTGCGTAAACATGGTCATGGTGGTGATGGCGTCTGTAGCCGTGGTCGGCAGAGGCGCAGCCAGCAATGAACATACTCATGCTTATGGCCAGGATACTGCGAGCAAACAGACGATTTTTCATGATGATTTTCCTATAACTGTTAGTTAACAAGGAATTGCAATTGAGTTTTTTAAGCTCACTTGCAGAATAAGTCTGTGAAGCTGAATCCATGCTGAAACTTCATGGGACTTTTTACCGGTTTGAACCATAAATACTCAGTATTAGCCCCAAATCCATGAGTTATTCAGGGTATAATCGCCGCCTTATTGTCCAAATATTTTTGAGTGGATTTGCGTGTTATGGCAGAAGTAGTAAACGTAAAAGAGTACATGGCTGAGCTGGGGCGCAATGCGCGCAAAGCTTCCCGTGCAATTGCAGCGGCATCTACCGGGGTGAAGAACAAGGCTTTGTTGGCCATTGCAGATGCCTTGGACAACAACCGCATCACTCTGGTTGCAGAGAACCAAAAAGACCTGGCGGCAGCCAAAGCCAATGGTTTGGAGCCGGCTATGGTAGATCGTTTGGCGGTCAAACCAGCGACTATAGATGCAATGATTGAAGGCCTGCGCCAGGTTGCTGCCTTGCCTGATCCCTGCGGTGCGATTACCGATATGAGCTATCGCCCAACCGGAATCCAGGTTGGAAAGATGCGCGTACCGCTCGGTGTTGTGGGCATTATTTACGAATCTCGTCCTAACGTGACCATTGATGCAGCCAGCCTTTGCCTGAAATCTGGCAACGCTGCGATTTTGCGTGGCGGTAGTGAATCTATTAACTCCAATCGCGCTATTGCAGCCTGTTTGGCGGAAGGTTTAAAAGTTGCGGGCTTGCCCAATACTGTGGTTCAAATTATTGAAACTACCGACCGCGCGGCGGTAGGCGAGTTGATCGCTATGCCTGAATTTGTGGATGTGATAGTCCCACGCGGCGGCAAAGGTTTGATCGAACGTATTAGCAAAGATGCCAAGGTGCCAGTGATCAAGCATTTGGATGGTATTTGCCATGTGTTTATCGATAGCAAAGCAGATTTGGACAAAGCCTTTGATATAGCACTAAACGCCAAAACCCATCGCTATGGCGTATGCAATGCGATGGAAACTTTGCTGGTAGACGAACAAGTCGCCGCGCAAATTCTGCCTCGCTTAGCTGCCGCCTACGCTGAAAAAGGTGTTGAGCTGCGTGGCGATGAAAAAACTCGTGCGCTTATCCAAGCCAATGAAGCGACAGAGGAAGACTGGGCGACGGAATATCTTGCGCCTGTGCTGTCGATTAAAGTTGTTTCAGGTTTGGATGAAGCTATTGATCACATCACCCGTTACAGCTCGCAACATACCGACGCAATCGTAACTGAAGATTTTACTCGTGCCCGTCGCTTCATCACCGAGGTGGATTCCAGCTCGGTGATGGTCAATGCCTCTACGCGTTTTGCGGATGGTTTTGAGTATGGCCTGGGTGCAGAAATTGGAATTTCTACCGACAAAATCCATGCGCGCGGCCCAGTTGGTTTGGAAGGCCTGACCTCGCAAAAATGGGTTGTGTTTGGTGATGGGCACGTGCGTGTGTAAAGCGAAAAGCAATGCGTAAAAAAATCGGTATTTTCGGTGGCACTTTCGACCCGATCCATATCGGCCATTTGCGCTTGGCGTTGGAGTTAAAGCAACAGCTTAATCTGGATGAAATGCGTTTGCTGCCGTGCCACCAGCCGCCGCATCGCGATGTTCCGCAAGCTAATAGCGCGCAGCGTGCCGAGATGTTGCGGATTGCTGTAAAAACTTGTCCTGAATTGCAATTGGATGAGCGCGAATTACAACGCGATAAACCGTCCTACACTTACGACACCTTGCAGGATTTCCGTGCGGAATTGGGTGTAGATGTAAGCCTTGTGTTGTGCATGGGTGAAGATGCTTTTACCGGTTTGTCGACATGGCATCGCTGGCAAGAAATTATCCAGCTTGCGCATATTGTGGTAATTGCACGCCCGGGTTGGAATATTCCAGAAACGGGCGAAGTGCGGGAGTTATTAAATCGTCATCAGGGATTGCCCACTGATTTAGTGAACTCACCTGCAGGCGCCATTGTGTTGCAATCGCCGCGTTTGCTGCCGATTTCGGCTACCGAAATTCGCGAGCAAATTAATCGGGAACAGTCTGCGCAGTTTTTAGTGCCGGATGCGGTGTGGGATTATATTAAAGCGAGTAAGTTGTATCGCTAAAATCCCTCTTTAAAGTGGGGGGATGCTTTTAAAAGTTGAAGTACAAATTTTTTTAAAACCTATAGGTAATTGAATGTCTGATTTAAACAACGCCATTATTGAAGCCCTGGAAAATCTTAAGGGTAAAAATATCGTTACGCTCGACGTACGTGAGCTTACCGATGTAATGGACACCTTGATTATCGTGAGTGGTACATCTAATCGCCACACGCGCTCGCTGGCTGAAAACTTAGTGGAGGAAACCAAAAAGAAAGGTTTCCGTGCAAATGGTATTGAAGGTTTGGAGGGCGGCGATTGGGTGCTGGTGGATTACATTGATACAGTTGTGCATGTAATGCAGGAAGAAACACGCGCTTACTATGAGTTGGAAAAACTCTGGTCGATGACGCCTGCAAGCCGCGCTGAATAATAATCTACTTTACTCGACGATACGGCGTTAAAAATGACTTCAAATGCTCATTTATTATTTATAAACTCGATTTGGGCATCCTGCGTCATTCTACCGCCCACATCCGTGTGGGCGTCCGCTTTTTCAGTCATTTTTGCCTTGTCTCGTCATCGTCAGTAACGATTATGGGTGCGTTGTTAGGTTTGATATTGTGAAGATTCGAATAATCGCGGTGGGCACCAAAATGCCCGATTGGGTTGAGGCGGGTTATGCCGAATACGCCAAGCGCATGCCGCGTGATGTAATGGTCGAGATGGTTGAGCTGCCGCTCGCCCTGCGCTCAAAAAATTCTGATATTGCCGGCGCCATGAAAAAAGAAGGCGAAGCAATTTTGGCAGCGGTTGGAAAGGGCGAGCAGATTATTGCGCTGGAAGTAAAAGGCAAGCCCTGGACAACAGAGCAGTTGGCAGAAAATTTGGCGACCTGGAAAATGAGCGGTTTCAATTACTGTTTGCTCATTGGCGGGCCTGATGGTTTAGCGCCGGAAGTGTCGGCATTAGCCTCGGTAAAATGGTCGCTTTCGCCGCTCACCTTGCCTCATCCGCTGGTGCGAATTTTGGTGATTGAGCAGTTGTATCGCGCTTGTACGATTTTGCAAAACCATCCTTATCATAAATAACTAAACCTGAAATAAACTAATCGCAAAAAGCGAAGTCACAAATCGCGCATTTTTTAAAATCTTAAGTTGCACACTCCCGTTTAAAAAATTACATTGCCCGATTAATGCCGTCATACGAAAGTCGCGCAGCTATAACAAATTAATTGAGTTATTCCCCGCATGTTTGAGAACCATCACTTTAAAGATCACCAGCGTGAAATGCGGATATTTAAATTCCGTTTGGGCGTGATGGTGAGCGTGATGGCCCTGCTGTTCTGCGTGTTAATTTACCGCTATTACAGTTTGCAGATTGTTAATTACCTCGAATACGCCACCCAATCTGAACACAACCGCGTGCATGTGGAGCCAATTCCGCCTACGCGCGGCATTATTTACGACCGTAATGGCGAAGTGTTGGCCGACAACCGCGCGAGCTTTACGCTTTCGTTGGTGGTCAACAAAACCATGGATTTGGATGCAACCTTAAACGTGTTGCGTACCCTGGTTGAAATCACGCCTGCTGATTTGGAAAAATTCTACAAGTTAAAAAAACAACAGATCCATCCGCTCGAACCTATTCCACTGCGCTACCGTTTGACCGAAGAGGAAATTGCTCGGCTTGCGGTGAATGAATACCGTCTTGAAGGTGTTCAGGTGGACGCGGAGCTGGTTCGTTATTATCCCTTTGGCGATGCCTTCGCTCACACGATTGGGTACGTGAGCCGTATCAGCGAATCGGATTTGGAAAAATTCACCGAAGAACAAGCGCGTCTTTATAGCGGTACGCACTCCATCGGTAAGTCAGGTATTGAAGCCAGCTATGAAAGCGAGTTGCTCGGCCAGGTTGGCAGTAAAAACGTAGAGACTAACGCGCGCGGCCGTGAAATTCGCGTGCTGGATCGTATTGATCCTACGCCCGGCAAGAACGTTACGCTCAACCTCGATTTAAAAATGCAGCAGCAGGCGGAAACCACTTTGGCCGGGCGCCGTGGTTCGGTCGTGGCGATTGAAGTCAAAACGGGCGCGGTGGTGACGGCGGTAAGTAACCCGGGCTTTGATCCCAACCTGTTCGTAACCGGTATTAGTTTTGCGGATTACAAAGCGCTTAACGAATCTCCTGAAACGCCCTTGATCAACCGCTTTGTGCAGGGGCAATTTCCGTCTGGCTCTACCATCAAACCTTTAATGGGCTTGGCGGGATTGCATTTGGGCTTTACCGATGTGAATCGCGCTATTAGCGATCCAGGCTATTTTACCTTGGGCGGCAGCTCACACAGATACCGCGATTGGACCTTGAATACACCAGGCTTGGGTGGTGGTCATGGCAGCGTCGCCCTTAAAAAAGCGATTGCTGAATCCTGCGATACTTATTTTTATGAGCTCGCGTGGCGCATGGGTGTGGACAACATCTACCCCTTTGGTCGTCACTTTGGCTTGGGTGCACGCACGGGTATCGATATTCCCAACGAGCGTCCGGGGATTTGGCCATCGCGTGAATGGAAGCGCACCAAGTACAAGCAGCCCTGGTATCCGGGCGATAACGTGAGTATCGGTATCGGCCAGGGCTATGTTTCGGTTACGCCTTTGCAGTTAGCGGTGATGGTATCGACCATCGCTAGCCGCGGGGATCGCTATCGCCCCCGTTTAGTGAAAGCGGTTGATGGTGTTGATACCAAGCCGATCCTTGAGGATCACATTGAAATCAAAAAAGAGCATTGGGATGCCGTATTTGAAGGCATGGAAGATGCGGTTTACGGCGGCGGCCTAGCCACCTTTCGCAAGTACCATTTGGGCATGGGTGCGGATTACCGCATTGCTGCCAAGTCGGGTACTGCGCAGGTAGTGAACATCGCCCAGGACGCCAAATACAAAATTGGTACTCTCAAAGTCGCCCAGCGCGATCACGTATTATTTGTGGGCTTTGCACCTGCGGATGATCCCAAGCTTGCCATTGCCATCATTCTGGAAAATGACGATCACCTTAAATCATCTGAAAACCCCAGTTTGTTAGCACGTCGTCTGTTTGATGGTTATTTGCGCGGAATTTTTGTTGGCTTGGGGCAACCTGTAGGCTTCCCCGAGGCCAAACCGCAAGAAGTGCTGCCTCCACCGGAGCCGAGCGAGTTGGAGTCACACGTGGATGACCCGCAAGAACCGCTACCGGATGACGTTAATGTAAGTTCCGCGAGCACGAGTTCTGTTGTAAGTTCGGCTAGCGCCAGTTCAGCCAGAAGAGGTGCACAATGATCCGCGCAGTCGACATCACCAGGTATTGTCATCATGGGTAATCAGGATTTTTTACGGCGCATGCCCAAAACCGGGTATGAATTTAGCCGCTCATACCGCATCGCCCAGCGCTTCCACATAGATTTTGTGCTGCTGTTTTTGCTGCTGGGGTTGGCCGGTTTCGGTATGGTTGTGCTCTACAGCGCGAGCAGCAGTAGCATCTTGGCGATTCAAAAGCAGGGCAGTTTTTTTGCTATTGCGTTTACAGCCATGTTTGTTATTGCGCAGGTGCCTGTCGATTTTATGCGTCGCATCGCGCCCTGGATGTACGCTGTTGGTGTAGTTTTATTAGTGCTGGTTTTAGTGGTCGGTATTGGCGCTAAAGGCGCCCAACGCTGGTTAGGAGTTGGGGGAATTCGCTTTCAACCGTCGGAAATTATGAAGTTGGCTATGCCGCTTACGGTAGCGGCGTTCCTGAGCCGCCAGTATTTGCCGCCGCGCTTCCTACATATTGTTATAGCACTGCTCATCATTATTGTGCCCACCGCGCTTATCAATAAACAGCCTGATATGGGGACTGCGATTCTGGTGCTTGCCTCGGGTATGGTGGTGTTGTTTTATGCGGGGTTGCAATGGTGGTACATAGGCGCAGCCGTTGCGCTCGCGGGCGCTAGCCTTTGGCCTATCTGGCATTACATGATGCACGACTACCAGCAAAAACGCGTGTTGATGTTGTTTGACCCCGAAAGCGATCCTCTGGGTGCGGGCTGGAATATTATTCAATCCAAAACGGCCATTGGCTCAGGCGGTTTGCACGGTAAGGGTTGGTTGGAAGGTACTCAATCGCGCTTGGATTTTTTGCCGGAAGGCCATACAGATTTTATTATTGCGGTAATGTCGGAAGAGTTTGGTTTGCTGGGGGTGATCCTGTTAATCCTTGCCTACATTCTGGTCATCGCGCGCGGCATGCACATTGCCATCAACGCGCAGGACAATTTTGGTCGACTATTGGCAGCCAGTATTTCCACTACCTTTTTCGTGTATGTGTTTGTAAATATGGGTATGGTAGCGGGCATTGTACCCGTGGTGGGCGTGCCTTTACCTTTTATTAGCCAAGGCGGAACTGCAATTGTGGCACTTATGTCCGGTTTTGGAATCCTAATGGCTATAGCGACTGAACAAAAACGGGTTATGAACCCGCAGAAATGAGATGACATTGTGGATGTAATTCTAGCGAAACAGCGTGGGTATTCGATGATTAAGCGGTTTTCTAAAGTAACTGGGTTGTGTTCATTGGTCTTTATGGCGAGCGTTATGCCTTGTCAGGCGGACTATACCCAGCATCCGGAAGCAAAAAAATTCATTGCTGAAATGGTTTCAAAAAACGGTTTCACCCGTGCAGAGTTAAATTCATGGTTTGAAAAAGCCGAGAAAAAGCAAGCGATCCTGGATGCTATTTCTCGCCCTGCGGAAGCCTCCAAAACCTGGAAAGAATATCGGCCAATTTTTCTTATGCCTGCTCGTGTGGAGAGCGGTGTGAAATTCTGGCGGGAGAACAGCGCTGAACTTGCACGCGCAGAAAAAGAGTTTGGTGTTCCCGCCGAAATTATCGTGGCGATAATCGGCGTAGAGACCAGCTATGGTCGCATCATGGGTAATTACAACGTTATAGATGCGCTTTCTACCCTGGCGTTTGATTACCCGCCGCGCTCGCCGTTTTTCCGCTCAGAGTTGGAAAACTATCTTTTATTGGCGCGCGAGCAAAAACACAATCCGCTGGATTTTAAAGGCTCTTACGCCGGTGCTATGGGCTATGGCCAATTTATGCCATCCAGCTATCGCAAATGGGCGGTAGATTTTAGCGGAGATGGTTTTACCGATATTTGGAAAACACCTGCGGATGCGATTGGCAGTGTCGCCAACTACTTTAAAGAGCACGGTTGGAAAACCGGTGAGCCTGTGACTGTGGAAGCTCACGCGGCAGACAATATGCAGGCGTCGACCCTGAACAGCATAGTGCCGCCGAGTCTGACCATCGACCAATGGCGCGCGCAGGGCATTAATCCTATTTCGTGGTTACCCCCAACGACGCGTGTCATTGCCTTTCAGTTTGAAGGCTCTAATGGTGCGGAATACTGGTTTGGCTTGCAGAATTTTTACACCATCACCCGTTACAACCGCAGCCCCATGTACGCCATGGCGGTTTACCAGTTAAGCCAAGCCATTAAGCTTGATATGGGGAAAATCTAGTGCGAAAGGTGAGGGCTAAGGGCAAGCTGAATTGGGCGGGTCTTGGTTTTTTACTGGCGATGTTGGCGCTGCTAAATGCTTGTTCCAACACGCCGAAAAAAACGGACTCCGGCGGTTCGTCTTCGTCGTCTTCCGGTGGGCGTTACCAAGGTAAAGATAAGGATTGGGGGCCGGACAAAGAAATCGATATGTCCCATATTCCTGACGCCGTGCCGCGCTATGAAAGCCGCACTATTGCCGGCAATAAGAACCCCTACACCGTGCTAGGCAAAACTTATTATCTAATGGATGACGAGCGCGCTTACACCGAACGCGGCAAAGCCTCTTGGTACGGTTATAAGTTCAACGGCGAGCGCACCTCGAACGGTGAGCTTTACGATATGTTCTCCATGACCGGAGCACACAAAACTTTGCCGATTCCTTCCTACGTGCGCGTTACCAACCTGGATAATGGTAAAAGTGTTGTTGTACGTATTAATGATCGTGGCCCCTTTCACGATGGCCGAATTATTGATTTGAGCTATGCCGCTGCCCAGCGTTTGGGCATTACCCGTTTGGGTACCGGTAATGTTGAAGTGGAAATTGTGGTGCCCGACGGCGACCCGCGCCCACCTTTGCGCACCCGCAAAACCGAGCTGACCGCCAGTGCAAAAGAGGCTGGTATTGTGACTAAGGCAGAGGCTGGAATTGCGTCTCATGACAATAAGGTGCCTGAGGGCACTTATTTGCAAATAGCCGCCTTTGGTGTGGAATCATCGGCTAAACAGTTCGCCAACAGTGTGCGTAAAGCCTTGAGCTATCCTGTCGTTATAAGTACAGCGGCTGCACCTAACAAGTTGTACCGGGTGCGTGTTGGCCCCTTCGCTGACGCGCAAAGTATGCAAAATGCACGCGATCAGCTGCAAAAAATCGATATTTTGCAAAGCCATGTTGTTTATCAGTAAGTAATTATTGAATTAGCGGTGTTACAATTCCGCACAATTATTTTAGGCTTTCCAGCTGACTCTTATTTTTAGCAATTTTTTAAGTGATTTCTTATGTTTAAAGTGACTTCCTTTAGCAAGACTTCTGGTCTTATCAAATCCTTAAGCTGCGCCGCGTTATTGGTGAGCTTGAGCGTAGTTGCTGCCACGCCAGCACCTACACCAACTCCCGGGCAAGCCGCTCCAGCCGGCGCAACTCCAGCACCTACCGTCTCTATTCCTGAAGCACCGGCCTTAGCGGCAACAGGTTACATTCTGATTGATGGCGAGACAGGGGAAGTGCTAGCGCAGAACAATGCCGACCAACGCTTGCCACCAGCTAGCTTGACCAAAATGATGTCCAGTTATCTGGTTATCGATGAGTTGATCCGTGGCCGTATCAATGAAACTAATATGGTGAACATCAGCGTTAAAGCCTGGAAAATGGAAGGTTCACGCATGTATGTGAAAGAGGGCACCCAGGTTTCGGTAATCGATTTGTTGCGCGGTGAAATTATCCAGTCCGGTAACGATGCAACCGTGGCCTTGGCCGAATACGTTGGCGGCAATGAAGATGCCTTCGTTGATCTAATGAATAAAAAAGCGTTGGAATTGGGCATGAAATCCACCCATTACCAAAACGCGGCTGGTTTGCCTGCTCCTGAACACTACACCACAGCCCGCGATTTAGCGGTTTTAGCGCGTGCGGTCATTTACAACCATCCGCAACACTACCCGCTCTATGCGGAAAAAGAATTCAAGTACAACAACATTCGCCAGCCTAACCGCAATAAGTTGTTGTACCTCGACCCAACGGTTGATGGTTTGAAAACCGGCCACACCGAAGAAGCGGGATACTGCTTGGTAGCTTCTTCCAAGCGTGAAGGCACGCGCTTAATTGCTGTGGTATTAGGCACCAAGAGCGACAACGCTCGTGCAGAAGAAACCCAGAAATTACTTGCTTACGGCTTCCGCTATTTTGAAACCGTAAGCCTTTACAAAGCCAACACCGAAATCACCAAAGCTCGTGTGTGGTCAGGTAAGGCACCGGAAGTTGTGCTCGGCTTGCCGAAAGATGTTCGCATGACCCTGCCGCGCGGCCATTTGGATAACGTGAAAGCCAACGTACACGTAAACGAAACGATCAATGCACCGATTTTGGCCGGTCAGGAGTTAGGTAGCCTTACCATTGAGCTGGATGGCAAAGTCATCAATACCCAGCCACTGGTAGCCTTACAGCCTGTAGAAGAAGCCAGTTTCTTTGCTCGTATGTGGGACAAGATCAAACTCTTTTTCCGCGGTCTTTTTAGTTAAGTCGCGGTATCTTCAATTAAGTTAGTGCGATGAATATGGTCGAGGGTGGCTAAGCCGCCCTCCCGGAGTACCCCATGTCTGACGAACAACAGCCCCCCAAAATCGAATTTCCCTGCGAAAATTACCCCATCAAAGTACTGGGTGACGCCGACTCTGAAATGCATGCGCTGGTGTTAACCGTTATGGAGCGCCATGCTCCTGGCTTTGATGAAACGCGGGTCACTATCAATCAATCCAGTAAAGGTCGCTTCCAGTCTGTGACTGTGTGGATTACCGCAACGGGCATTGAGCAGTTGACTGCAATCCACACCGATTTGCGTATCAGCAAAAAAATCAAAATGGTGATGTAAGTTGGTCGCACAGCCTGTTCTGGAAGTCAGTCATCTCGGCTTGCGGCCTTATGAGCAGGTATGGGCGGCGATGACCGAGTTCACCAATACCCGCACTGCAGAAACAAATGACCAGCTGTGGTTGGTGCAACATCCACCCGTTTTCACCCAGGGGCAGGCCGGTAAAGCTGAGCATCTATTGGTTCCGGGCGATATCCCCGTGGTGCAATCAGATCGCGGTGGCCAGGTGACTTACCATGGTCCGGGCCAATTGGTTGCCTATCCTTTGCTGGATTTGCGCCGCCTGAAAATGGGGGTGCGCGAGCTGGTGACGGCTATCGAACAAACTCTTGTGGCATCGCTCGCTCATTACCATATCGAAGCCTTCCCCAAGCCGGATGCTCCCGGTGTTTACGTGAACACCCAAGGCCGTGTAGATAAGATTGCCTCGCTCGGCTTGCGCGTGCGCCGCGGCTGTAGTTTCCATGGCTTGGCGTTGAATGTGGCTATGGATTTGTCGCCGTTTTTGCGGATCAATCCCTGCGGTTACCAAGGCTTGGCTATGACCCAAATGCAAGATCTGTTGCCGAATCCGCCGCTGATAGAAGATGTACAAGAACAACTTGTTATCCAATTTGCGCAGAAATTAGGTTACGAAACCTGTACAATGCGCGCCACGTAATTCCCCTCGGCTCGCGCCGTGCTTCCGCGAGCTGAAAACACGCAAAGAGCTTCTTATGTCTGATCTACCCATCGTTCAAATTCAGGAACTGCAACCGGTCAAACGTACCGAGCGTCACAAGCAAGGCGAAAAGCTGCGCGATGCCGACAAGGTTGAGCGTATTCCGGTTAAAGTTATCGCGAGTGACCGTGCAGATATCCAACGCAAACCGGATTGGATTCGCGTGCGTATTCCTGCATCGCCCGAAGTAGATCGCATCAAGAGTATCCTGCGTAAGAACAAACTTTCCTCTGTGTGCGAAGAAGCTAACTGCCCAAATCTGGGTGAGTGCTTTAGCGGTGGTACTGCGACCTTTATGATCATGGGTGATATCTGCACCCGTCGCTGCCCATTCTGCGATGTCGGCCACGGTAAACCCAATCCATTAGATGTTGAAGAGCCGCGCAAACTCGCAGAAGCCATTGCGGAAATGCATTTGAAATACGTGGTAATTACCTCGGTAGACCGCGACGACCTGCGCGATGGTGGTGCCCAACATTTTGCCGATTGTATTCGCGAAGCCCGTACACTCAGCCCCAAATTACAAGTAGAAGTATTGGTACCGGATTTCCGTGGTCGTATGGAAATCGCATTGGATATTCTTGAACAAGAAGCTCCAGATGTATTCAACCACAATATGGAAACCGTTAGCCGTTTGTATCGCCAGGCGCGTCCCGGCGCTAATTACAATTGGTCGTTGGAACTGCTGAAGCAATACAAAGCTCGCCGTCCCGACGTACTAACCAAATCCGGCTTGATGGTTGGCCTTGGCGAAACCAAAGAAGAAATTATCGAAGTCATGCAGCATATGCGTGATCACGATATCGACATGCTCACCATCGGCCAATATCTACAACCTTCCAAAGATCACTTGCCGGTAGAGCGCTATGTGCATCCCGATGAGTTCGCTGAGTACACGCGTCTTGCGGAAGAAATGGGCTTTAAACACGCTGCCTGCGGCCCATTAGTGCGCTCTTCCTATCATGCTGATAAACAGGCCCATGGCGAAGATATTAGCAATTTGCTACCAGCAAAAAGCCTTTAGTTCGCGATAATAAAAATAGGCTCCAAAAAATAGTTTCTATGGAAGCTATGCTTTAGGAGCCTATTTTTTTGGTTGATACAGTGATTAAAAAACCAGAGATTAAAGTTCAACTCCTTCAACACGCCCCCGAGCATTTTGCCCAGGTCGCCGCGTGGCATCATCAGGAATGTGAGCGTCAGGGCTTGCAATCCAGCTTATCAATACGGCAACAACGCCTGCTGCTACATGTGCAACACAGCGCTCTCCCCAAGACCATAATCGCATTGGAAGGCGAAGAATTAGTGGGTTGCGTCAGCCTCGTGAACTATACCTACCGCACAGACAGCAGCGTTTTAATTCCGCCAAACTCAGCAACTGTGTGGCTTAGCAACCTGTATGTTATGACCGAAAAACGCCGGCAAGGGTTTGGAAATCTGCTTATAGAAGCCGCCAAAAAGTACTCGCAAGAATTTGGAGCTAATGAGTTATGGTTGTCAGCGGCGGAGTTCACTGATTACTACCAAAAGCGCGCGTGGGAAGTTGTCCGCAAAACTCGTTTGGGCGGACGCCAGGTAAATGTTATGCGGATTGCATTAGCTGAACAGGCAAACGATTTTGCAGTTAATGGCTAATTCGAATAAAAGCGCGCTACACGCCCCAATCTAATTCCGTACGGGGCGCTCATTAGGTTTATTATCATTCCAGTTACTGAAGATGATAGACATTATGCGCAAACGGCTTTCAATAATAACGGCGGTTATTGTTTTTCTAGCAGTGTTAATCATTGCTGGAGTATGGCAATTTAATCGCGTATTAAAAGCATCTTCCGTAGATGATCTGCACTACCAAATCGAAAGTCTTAATGTGCACGGTGTGCAGCTCTCTCAATTATCTTTTGTTTACTCATCCCAATCATTTCCATATGTTGTTCAAGTTCGTAAGTTGCACATGGATTGGGAATGGCAAAATTTTATTCCGCAGCTGAATACGCTAACTATTGAACAAGTTGTTCTTAATGGTTTAACTCGCTCCGCAAAAAATAGTGCGGCGGAGGCAAAGGCAGTACCCGCTGCATTCAAACTTCCCGAGAATTGGCGTGCACCAGAATTTTTACCCAGGCAAATTCATATTCGCGAATTAGTGCTAAAACAACCTTGTGCAGCGGGTGTTTGCCGCATAACAGCGAAGGCTGATGCACTTGCTGAAAAGGAAAAAATAACGGCAACTTTAATTGCAAGCCCCGGCGATCAACTTGATTCACAGCATCAGTTGCGAATGACGGCTAATTATAGTGTTGAAAATAATCTTCCTAAACTGAATGCAAATGTAGTGCTCGATAAAAATATAGATATCCAACTCTCAACACATCTTGTAAAAAAAACCGAAATTTATTGGCTGGGAAAATTAAGCGGTTCAGGATCTTATCTTGATAATTGGTGGTTACCTCATTTAACGTCCTGGGGGATAAAAGCTACACCAGATTTGAATCAGGTAAATAGTGCAGTCGCAGCTACTTTAAGTGTGGAAAGTGATTGGCAAGTTTCTCTAACGCCATTGCTTAATATGCCTGTTAACGCAGATCTCGCTCAGTATTCCAAAGCCACTACCGGTCGCTGGTTCTTGGATGTAAAAATTCCGCAACCATTTAAGATTCCGCCTTTGGGTCAATTTTCTGGCCAAACAACGGTCGATATAGAAATGACTGCCGGTCAACTTAATCGCTATGCGGTTTCTGCAGATATTAATGCAGAGCAATTAAACCTACCGGATGCCTGGCAAAACTTTGGTATCTCTGCAGATAAGCTGCATATTAACTTGCATTCAAAGGTAGAAGCTGGCGCAAGCTTAGCGGCGTTGCCTATAGAATTCTTTGGTGATAGCCAAGGTAATCTTGCTGGGAAATTTTCAGGCCATATGGTGGCGGATGTTTTTGCTAAAAAAATTATTGTAGATCGTTTTTTATTAACGGCGAAAGCTAACCAATTAAAACCCTACGCTGATGATGAATTAAAAAATATCAACGTTAATTTACAGGCTGTCGGTTACTGGCAACCGGAAAGCTTTTCATTCAACCTCACTGAACCTGGTCAAATCTCCGCTGATGCAAATATCAAATCGCTCACCCTGATTGCAAAATCTGTCCGGATAATAGCAAATAAATTCAGCGTTGCAGGCAAGGTTGTTCAGGGAGCTGTTGTGTGGCCAGAACTTGCGATAGATAGTGATGCAATTATAAGTGTAGATAAATTATCGCACGCGCAACTCAAAGAAAATTCCTGGCGCTGGCAAGGAAAAGCTAAAGGCTTTGTTAGCAATTTGGATGTTAAAGGCGATTTATCGATAGGTTCTGCGTTTAGTATGAATCACAGCGTTTCAGTAAAATCATTGCAACTCAATGTGGAATGGAAGTTGGCAGACATTTTTCTATTAGCGGCTAATCCTTTTGCCGATACCTTAAGAGCTTGGCCACCTCTGTTGTCGCTCGCTCGTGGAAAACTTGACGCGCACGGAAGCTTTGAGTTTGATCTTGAAAACAAGAGCTTGAAAAAAAGTAATAGCTTTCTAAATGTGCAAGATGTCGCAGGTATTTACGATACAACAGCTTTTGACGGAATCAATACCAAAGCAACTATAAACACAGCGGATAACCACCTAAAAATCGTGACGAACGACATTAAAGTTAATCAGGTCAACAAAGGATTTATATTTGGTCCACTGCAAGCAGCAGGAAATTATCAAGCAACTTGGGAAAAGCCGACGGAAGGAAAATTGGCTTTAGAATATTTTAATGGTGTTGTCGTGCAGGGCAAAGTCAGTACGCCAAAACAGGATTTCGATTTTAGTCGCCCCGAACAAAAATTAGTTGTGACTCTCCATCAGCTCAATTTGACCAGCCTTTTGCAACAGTATCCTACCAGTGAACTTTCAGGTAGCGGCCAACTCTCAGGTAGTATTCCTATAGAAATCAGCAAAAAGGGCATTCGGATTTCCAAAGGCACAGTTGCTGCGGAGTCGCCGGGGGGAAAGCTTAAATACCAATCAGCGCGCGCTACCGAGTTGGCAAAAAGCCAACCCAGTATGAAATTACTAACAGAAGCATTAAATGATTTTCAATATTCGGTACTAGTGAGCGAAGTTAATTACGATGAAACAGGCAAACTGCTTTTATCGGTCAGGCTGGAAGGTAAAAATCCAAAGTTGGAAAAAGGCCGCCCTATTAACTTCAACATCAATTTTGAGGAAGATATACCGGCAATGCTCGCCAGTATTCAACTTAGCAGTAAAGTTAATGATGTTATTAAAAAACGTTTACAGGAATATTTGCAACGGAAGCCTGAGTCAACAGTAATCTCTATTAAAAAGTAAGATTTCAACGTGGTTTAAATTTTATTTAGCAAGAGGCACTATTTATGATTACTCGAGGGATTTGTATTCTTTTTTGCACCTTGATAATTGCCTGTACACCCACCGTGCAATTAGCTGTGCCCAAAGAACCTATCAATATTAATCTCAACGTAAAAATTGAGCATGAAATTTATATCAAAGTAGATAAACAGTTGGATGACCTTTTTAGCAAATCCAGCGGCTTGTTTTAATTCGGAGGAACTACTATGAAAATATTTAAGTTAATAAAACCGGTTTTGTGCGCTGCATTATTGGTCATTTCTTTGCCCTTAATGGCGATGACATTGCAACAGGCTATGAGTAGCTTGGGCGATGTAAAAGCCCAAGGCTTGGTGGGGGAAAAACCAGATGGCTACCTGGGTGTGGTCACTAATTCTGGCAATGCAGATGAAATAGTGAAACTTATAAACGAGGCGCGCTTGGCGCAATATCAACGCTTGGCTAAGGATAATAATATTGCGCTTGCCGATGTACAGGCAATGGCAGGACAAAAAGCAATTGAGAAAACCCAGTCAGGCCAATATATTCAAGTTAATCAGAAGTGGGCGAAAAAGCCTTAGCTTTTACCTTGAGCTAGCTGTCTTTACGGCAGCTGGCTTTCGGTTTCAGTTGCCAGGAATCTCAACCACAAATAACCAAGAACGCCTGCAATTAGTGATGCAAGTAATACAGCAATTTTGGATGCGGTGATTTCATTTGCATTGCCGGTAAACGCCAGATTGGTAATAAAAATAGACATGGTAAAACCAATTCCACCCAATAATCCTGCACCAAAAATATGTTTCCAATCTAGCCCTGCTGGTAATTTACAGACACCTATTGCCACGGCGAGAAAACTAACAAGTGTAATGCCAAGCGGTTTTCCAACAATTAAACCCGCCATAATTCCCATACTATTGTTGCTCGCTAATTCGTGTGACCAGTTTGCAGCAATAATTATTCCGGTATTAGCCAGTGCGAAAATTGGCAAAATAATAAATGCCACGGGCTTGTGAAGTATGTGTTCCAAACGATAGGAGGGCGATTCCTCATCATCGTCTTTTTCTGAGTCCTCATCTTTCGCTGAGTCATCGTCTTTCGCTGAAAAGGGAATGGCGAGTGCAAGCAAAACACCGGCGATAGTTGAGTGGATTCCTGATTGCAACATGCAATACCACATGATGGCGCCGCCTACTAAATAAGGAAAAAGGGACATGACACGAAATACACGATTAACGAGGCACAAGAGGCCGAACATACACGCGGCGACGGTAAGATAAAAAAACGAAAGTTTCGCAGTGTAAAAAACGGCGATCACTACAATCGCTGCCAAATCATCCATGACCGCAAGTGCAGCAAGAAAAACTTTTAAACTAGCGGGAACCCGGTTGCCCAAAAGCGCAAGCGCCCCTAATGCAAATGCTATATCCGTAGCCATAGGAATGCCAATGCCCGCTTGGGTTTGAGTACCTGAATTTAGTGCAAAATGAATTCCCGCCGGTACACATACACCACCTGCTGCCGCAACTATAGGCAAGAGTGCATTTTTGAAGTTAGAGAGCTCGCCAACATAAAGTTCGCGTTTGAGTTCAAGGCCAATCAGTAAAAAGAAAATCGCCATGAGCCCATCATTTACCCAGTGTTCAACACTTAAGCCAGCCACATAGGTGTGCCAAAGCTCAAGATAAGCGTGTCCGTAAAGTGAATTGGCAATCGCGAGCGAAACAATTGTGCAAATAATTAAGATAATTCCGCTCGCCTTTTCCGAGTCAAAGAATTGCATAAATGTTTTTGACAGCGCACTTGTGGTGGGGGCCATTTTAATTCCTGTGAATCATTGCTGTTGTACCAGCTTTGTCAGTAAAGCAGTTCGGGAATTATAACTGCATAGATTCCCTTGTTACCATTTCGTCTCGAAGTGGGCTAGCGAACAGAGACGAATGTCACCTGTTAGTAATATCCGCAGAAACTTGCATCATGTGCGCAATCCATGCAGATGGGTATTGCAGGTTTTTGAGTGTCTAAAAAATATTGAGAGGATACACACATGAAATTTACAAAAGCATCAAATCTTTTAGCCTGTGCATTAGTTGCCGCTGCTGCCGCATCATACGCAACAGCAGATGAATCGGGCTGGTACCTCGGTGGTAACATCGGTGAAACCGAGAGCGATCTGGATGTGGAGCGGCAGGCCGATAAACTGGTTCCACTAGGTGTTACAAGCACTTTGAATAGCCTTGATGATACGGATCATGGCTATAAGTTGTACGCAGGGTATAAGTTAAACCCCTACGTGGCGCTTGAAGGTGGTTACTTCGATTTGGGTGAATTTAATTTCACAAATGTTGCATCGCCTGCAGGAAGTCTAAGCGGCAAATTGGAATTGCGCGGTATTAATCTGGATTTAGTTTTATCAGTTCCCTTGACCGAAAAATTGTCAGGTTTTGCGCGTGTAGGCGCGAATTATGCCGAAGCTCAAAACAATTTTGGTAGCACAGGCTTTGCCTTGGCTCAAACCAGCGAAAAGGATCGTGATTTAAACGGAAAAGCAGGTTTAGGTTTGCAATACAACTTTAATTACAACTGGGCAATGCGCGTAGAAGCAGAGCGCTACCGTTTTGACGATGGTGTAAGCCAAATGGCTGATGCAAATATGTATTCAGTAGGTTTGGTGTATCGCTTTGGCTCACCAACCCCGCCACCAGCGCCAGTTGTGATTGCTCCACCTGCACCAGCGCCAGTGGTTGCACCGCCACCACCAGCACCCAAGTTTGAAAAATATACCTTGTCAGCAACTGAGCTATTTACGTTTGATAGTGCAGCTGTCAATGTTCCCCAACCAAAATTGCAAGAAATTGCAACTGTTATCAAGGGCCCTGGCGCACCGGAAAAAATTGTTATTACCGGTTATACAGATCGTTTAGGTTCTGACGAATACAACCAAAAATTGTCTGAGCGTCGCGCGCAAGCCGTTAAGGATTACATCATTGGCCAAGGTGTTGCTGGTGAACGTTTGGTGATTGAAGGCAAAGGCGAGGCTGATCCAATTGTGCAGTGTGACGATAAAAACAAGGCGGCTTTGATTAAGTGTCTTGCGCCTAATCGTCGTGTAGAAATTGACGAAGTGAAGATTGTCCGTCAAGTACAGCCTTAATTATTGTTATCGGAATAAAAAAATGGGTGCTTACTGCACCCATTTTTTTATCAAAAGGAAGAATTAGGTTGCGTTAAAAATTTAATTTCCTCGGGAGTTGAAACTCTTCCAAGCACTTTATTGCGATGAGGGTATCGACCAAATTTTTCAATAATAATTTTATGCTTTAACTCAAAGTCCAGCGTATCTTCCATACCTTTTGCGCTAAAAAGTTCGAGTGCATGCTCATGGATTGTTAAAGATTCGCTATGCATAAAAGGCAAATACATAAACATAGCTTCAGATGGCGTTAACAATTTATCTGCACCGGCGGCCACAGCTTCCTGAGCGAGTACCAAGGCGATAGCATCATAAGAAAAAGCTTGGGCTGAATCCCTAAACATATTGCGCGAGAACTGGTCTAGCACAATAATTTCGGCGAGCCTGCCCTTGGGTGTAATTCTCCATTCAAACAACTCGCCCCTGGTTGCTGCTGAATGAATTGACGAAAATTTTTCGATTATGGTTTTGTCGAGCTCCGCATCTTTTACCCACCATTTCGATTGGTCTATATCTTCAAACCAAAATTTTAAAATGTCTGTATACATAGAGCTCCGCATCCCTTACTAATAAACTTGGTTTTTGCGTTTTAAATGAAAATACGCCCAGGTAAATAACACCAATATTAATACCGCAAAATAAGGCACCTGCCAGGTTAAAGCTTTAGGTAATGCCTCACCACCTTGCTGCTCTGAAAAACTGGCCAGCAAATAGGAAAACCCGAGACTAAATAAACCATAACCTAAATTAAACACCAAGCCTTTAACGGAGAGTACAGTGGCTCTGCGCGAAGATTCCGCTTCCTGATGAAGTACACGGCTAAGTGTAAAACCGAGGAAGCCCATAATTGTCATTAAAAACATGACCGGAAAAATTCCCCACAATGGCCATGCAGGAACCAGCAGAGCAAGACCCAATAATGAACCTAGAGCTATAAACAACAAATTTGCCAGCATGCTGTAACGCTCATTTAATTTTTTAGCGATGCCCGGAATAAATATGCCTAGAAGGCCCAAGGCCGCACCTATAAAACCATAAGTCCATTCAGGCAAATTTATCAGCCGGTAATAGCTGCTGTTAATGGTTGCGAAGTTGCGAACGATGGAATCAATTGCAACGCCGATTAAAATGACCACCAGCACTCTAGGGTGAGTAAACGCCCAGCGCGCCGTTGATAGGGTTAATCCAATCGCATGCCTTATTGTTGATCCAGCGGTCGAGTGAGTGGGTTCAACCATGCGCAAGGTAAAAATTAAACAGACAAAGGCTTGGCACAACACCAGTGCTACGGGGAATCTGTGCACAGTTTCGGCGGATAATTGCCAGCTTGCGGGAAGACAAAAATTAATGGCACGCGGATCATAAAGCAGACCGCCGAGAATCATAGCAATAACAAATCCTACCGAGCGCCAACGCATAGTATTGGCGAGTAAGCTATCCCAGGCTGCCGTGCGATTTTTTTCATCAAGGGAATCGTAAGCTAAGGCTTCGTCTGCACCGCTAGCGCAAGCTTCCGAAAGTCCGGAACATATTCGATTAAGCACGCAAAGTAAAAATAAGGTCGATCCACCGTCACGTGGTGCTAGCAGTAAACACAACATTTCTACAATCATTAAAACAGATGCTGTAATTAATAATTTTCGCCTGCCGATAGTATCTGCCAGAGCGCCGGACGGAACCTCAAAAATAAAAATGGTTGCTGCCCAGATAAGATTCAAAAATACAAATTGATCCAGCGTTAAACCAAGATCTAAAAATAAAATAGCCAGTACGGGGTAGTAGGCGCGGGCGGTAAAAAAAACAGAGAAAATAATAAAGCAGCTAGAATTTTTGGATAAGTCTCGCGTCATTAAATTAGCCTTGTATTGAGTTATTCTGCTAAACGCTAGAGTTTACATAAGGTAAAATTTATTTTAATAAATTACTTTTCAGTTTCATCTTGAGGAATGTCTACCACTATGAGTTCCCTTTCACCGCTTACGCCAGTTTGTGGTGGTAAATGAATCTGCATTTCCAACGCGGCTATACCTATGTTTATGCTAGCCGTTAGCGATATTGGGTTAGTTGATAAAGGTCTATCTTTTAATTCTTCTATAGCAATTTCCAAAATTCGATAGGCTTGGGCAGTGGAGGCCCGAACTGCTTTTTCATTTAGCGATTCAGTCATGGAACTAGCTGCTGTTGAAAAAGAACCAACGCCATCTTTAATCGTGGAGGAAATGCCGCCCAGCGCATCTGTCGCTTTATTGGCTGCTTGCGATCCTAAATCTTTCATTTTGTCGAGCATAAGTGGAAATCCCGTGCTAAAAATAATTGATGGTGTGCATCTTTCAGTGCTATGTGTTTTCTCAATACTACCCGTTTTGCGTAGGCATAAATAGCACCAGCTGATTGCGCCTAACACAAAAATCGTGATTAAAACATTACACCTTATTACGCATCAGGTTTTTATTTAAAAAGCGCAACAGTTATTTGAGCTGTGCGAAAAATAATTTAGTATGAATGTGTAAAGGCTTCTATTTTAGTCGCATTTTTCAACCAGCAACAGTGGCGCGCTAATTTGTTTGCAGGGATCACATTTCGCATTAATAGTAGGACCTGTGTGGCGCAGATAACCGAATTTCAAAATTGTTCTAATTATTTTAGAGGTTTTATCCAAAGGCTGTATTTGCGAAATTCAACATGAGGACGTGGTGATGCATTGCCCTGCAATTTTTCCAAACGAGGCGGAGCGTTTGAAAGCCCTTACCGATTACGGGTTTGATAACGAGCAAATGATCCGCAGTCTCGACCCGGTTGTGCGCATTGCATCGCGCATGTTTGATATGCCGGTTGCCGCAGTCAATATGATTGGCAGTGATCATGTGTTTTTTGCAGCTAGTGTTGGAGTGGGCGAAGTTGATATGCGACGTGATGTTTCTTTTTGCGCACACGCTATCAACCAATCCGACGTTATGGTGGTGCCCGATGCAACCCTCGATGTACGTTTTCACGATAATCCACTTGTCACAGGCGATGCCAATTTGCGCTTTTATGCCGGAGCACCGCTTTTTTCTCCTGACGGTCATGCGCTCGGCGCTTTATGTGTGATTGATGGAAAGCCGCATCACGATTTTACTCAAGAAGATTGTCAGCGGTTATTAGAGTTGGCCAAGATGGCTTCGGATCGTCTGGAGCTACGCCGCATAGAAGTGGCAACCGAGCGTTCGCGTCCAAGCTTTGATGAATACGCCGGCAGTTCAAATACGCCAGTCGTTTGGTTTGACGAGAATTTGAATATTATTGAGTGGAATCAAGTCGCAGCTCAGTCGCTCGGTTACAAAACCCAGGAAAAAAACGGATTGAAATTTGATGCGCTTCTGGCGCAATCCGAACGCGCCACCTTTCTCGATTTAACGAAGCAGGCCATTGCTGCGCAATCTCTCGATGCGATTCACGTGCCGCCAAAAATGAGCGGACGTCGTAAAGATGGCAGCAGCTTTCTTTTTGGTTTTTCCCTGTTTGGTTGGCGCGATGGCGATGCCATGAAATTCGAAGCAGTGCTTAAAGATTTAACGCAGCAGGCGCAAGAAGAGGAAGAGCTGCGTCAACAAGCTAATCTCGATGCTCTCACAGGACTTGCAAATCGCGGTAAATTTTATCGCAGTGTAGAAGAGACTTTAGTGAATTCTACCGCGGCTACAGTGCTCATGATTGATCTCGATGGCTTCAAGGACGTTAACGATACCTTGGGGCATACCTTGGGCGATGCAATTCTGTGTGAGGTCGCAAGGCGACTTGAGCGTGTTGTTGAAAAAAGTGATTTGGTTGCCCGCATCGGCGGCGATGAATTTGCAATTTTATTAACAGGATTAAATGATCCTCAAGCCGCGTTGAATATTGCGGCAGAGGCCATTGATGATATTGCGCGCCCCATAACAATTGATGCTCATACTGTACGTGTAGCTGCGAGCTGTGGTGTTGCCCTGGCCCCTTCACAAGCACAAGAAGCTTTGGAGTTGGTGAGTAATGCTGATCTCGCACTTTTTAAAGCAAAAAGTATTGGCCGCGGTCGATTATTTTTATTTGTACCTGCCTTACGCATGGACGCCATGGCCCGACGTCGTTATGGGTTGGAATTACACAGAGCCGTGGATGAAGGCGAGTTTTTAATATTTTATCAGCCGCAAATAAATTTAATGTCAGGTGCTATCACCGGTGCAGAGGCATTAATACGTTGGCGTCATCCAGAGCGCGGATTGCTTGCTCCTGCTGCATTCTTACCCGCGTTGGAAGGGGGAACTCTTGCGGCAACTGTAGGTTCATGGGTGCTCAATGAAGCCTGTGGGCAAGCGTCTTATTGGCGTCGTAATGGCGCGCCCAATTTTCGTATAGGAATAAATCTTTGCAGTGCGCAATTTCGTGTGGGCGATTTGGCAACGGAGGTTATTGAAATACTGGATCGTCATGGGCTTCCACCGGAAGCACTTGAATTAGAAGTTACAGAAAATATCGTACTGGACAATGACGACATAGTGTTGGAAATTCTTGATCGCTTGCACAAACACGGAGTCGGTATTGCCTTTGATGATTTTGGCACTGGTTATGCGTCTTTGAGTTTGTTAAAAACCTATCCCTTAACGCGTATTAAAATCGACCAATCTTTTGTCCGCGGTATTTTAAATTCCAAGCGCGATGCGTCAGTAATTCGCGCGATTCTGGATATGGCACGCAGCTTCGATTTGGAAACTATTGCCGAAGGTATAGAAACCGAAGCCGAAAAAAATTATTTGCAACGCGAAAGATGCGACGAAGGCCAGGGTTATCTATTCGGAAAACCCATGACTGCTCGCCAATTTGAAATGTTGCTAGGAATAAATGTAAATACAAAAGTGCGTGCATAGTTTGGTCTGGATCGCATTTTTGTTTTACTTTCTAAATTTTGCGGGAGCACATTGTTAATCGCTTTTCTTCATCGATTTTCGTCACGCTTTGTCTATGTTCGTTAGCGTACGGCCTGAGTAAATAAACAACTTTAAGCTGTGAGGGAATTTCGCAAGTTCCTATGTTTAAAACCTATTTACTTGTAAGGAGATAACATGGATACCATTATTAATCTCATTGCCTATCTCGTTGTATTTGGATTGATATGGTGGCTGGTAAGTATGTTGCCGCTGCCGTCGCCCGTCGCACAAATCGTACGTGTGCTGTTTATCGTTCTATTAATTCTGATTATTTTGTCCTTTGCCGGTATATTGCCGAGCAGCTATTTGCCGCATATTAAATTTACCTGAGAGCCGGTCTGTCTCATGCTGCCTATCGAGTAAAGGCAGCATGAGGTAATACGGCGATAAACTGCTAAGCTTGAAGTTAGACTCATTCAAGCAGGAACGCTCAGCGGCAATGGTATCCGATCCTGAAAACAAGGCGCCCGGTTCTGGAAAATCAGCTATTTCCGGGAATACTGCACTTGTACGCTTGGAAAGCATGTCTGCATTAAGTCAGTCCGACAGTGTTAACCCCCCAAAACTTCGTTTTTTCCGTGCTTTGCAGTTATTTGCAATTATGTTCGCCCTTGTATGGTTGGTTAGTGCCTTACTGGTGAGTCATTATTTAATTCAGGAACAACTCAAGGAAAGTCTCAATTCCTCCAGCAATTATGTTGAGGGCGAGGTTGGGCATTTACTGGATGCGCTATCGCAAAATTTATATCGGGCCGAACAATTATCAAAAACCTTGTCGTTCGATCAGTCTGTTATAAAACTCGCTGAATTTACCAATCGTCATTCCAACGAATATAAAGATCTTCCTGATAAAGAGCGCTACGAGGCAATTTTAAAATTACTGGGAGCCAATACGGTAAATCTGCTTTTTGAACAGCTAGCTCACAGTGTTGATTTATACCAAGTATTATTGCTGGACTCGGCGGGATATTGTGTGGGTTCAAGTCGTTTTACCCAAGCGAATGGTTGCATCGGTGTTAATTATCGCGCGCGGGATTATTATTTAAAGGCACGAGATGAAGGCAGTGGCCGTCAATTTGCAATTGGTCGCGTGCTGCCTGTGCCTTCGTTTTTTTTCTCCACAGCAATCAAGAAAGATAATGAATTCCTTGGGGCGGTTGTTGTGCGCCAGGAAATAAAACAAATTCTTGGATTTCTTAACCACCAAAAATCACTCACATTTATCACCGGTAGCGACGGCGTCATCTTAAGCAGTTCACAGCCGGAACTCGTTTATAGTTATGTCGGTTCCGAATTTTTTCCGTCGTTAGATTTAACACAATATCAGAGTATTTATCATCGCGACAAAATGGAGAATTTGAACCTGGATCAAGTTGTACTTCCCTTTGGTGATTTTCCGTTTATAAAATTCCAGGGAAAAACTTATATGCTCGGTCACGTAAAAGTGGAGGGTGGGGATTTCCATATTTTTATTTTGGATAACGTGGAGCCAGCTATCGCCAGCTATTACAACTCCTGGAAGCTGGCCGGAATTATTGTTGTGTTGGGCTTGTTATTGATATTAATGATTGAGCGCAACTTAAATCACAATCAACATCGCATCGCCCATTTAAATGCGTTGTCAGAAGCGAATAAAAATCTCGCGCTTTTAACCGATGAACTCTATGAGCTGAGTGTAACTGATGCATTAACGGGTATTAGCAATCGCCGTTTTTTTCGCGCACGTTTGCAGGATGAAATTAGCCGCGCACAGCGTAGGAATAATTCCCTGTCAGTTAATAATGTGGAGCTTGTTCGGCTTTCATTGTTGATTATTGATATAGATGAGTTTAAACGGATCAACGATAAATACGGCCACCCTGTAGGTGACCAAGCGATTATAACCATGGCAAAAATTTGCGCCGATGCTGTGCGCCAGTATGATTGTGTGGGACGAATAGGTGGTGAAGAATTTGCCGTGCTGCTAACAGATGCAGATAAGGTGCAAGCCTGTGAAGTGGCGGAGCGCATTAGAAGCCAATGTGAAAATCAATTAATCCAATTTGAAAATTTTAATTTTTTTCAAACATGTTCAATTGGTATAGCGACGCTCAACGCGGGTGATACCGCAGATAGCTTGCTGTCACGGGCAGACAAGGCGCTTTATGAAGCCAAACACGCCGGGCGAAACCGTTTTATCTGTGCGGATTAAATAATCGATTCATAAATAATTTCACGCGTCTATTCACGCGTAAGATTAATTAGCTTCCGCAAATAGTTTGAGTCGTCCTAAAGCTTGCTCCCATTCTTTACCTATAGCCTCTAGCGTTAACTTGGCTTCGGCAATTTGCTGGGGATCAAGTTGCCATAGCCTTTCTCTCCCCATTTTTACGTGCTGAACTACGCCTGCATCCGCCAGCACTTGCAAATGTTTGGTAACGCCTTGGCGACTTATATCGGTATTTGCCGTTAATTGAGCAATTGAAAATGCTCCGCCCATGCAAAGCACGGCAACTAATTTAAGTCGAGTTGGGTCACCCAGCGCAGCAAAAACATTTGCAAGCGCTGTGCTGGAATTAATAATAGCGGGCAAGCCCGCATTAGTGAGTGTTGGCATAATTGGCTACATTTTTGAGTTGTGCTTCCCAACCATTGGTGTGCATGCGGAAGGCTTCCATGCGGCGGTTTGATGGAATCTTATCGAAACCGGATTCTACAACCGTGATCAGGGTGCTTTTGTCGGGCGCATCTTTTAGTGTAAAAGTCACCAATGTCGGCTCCTCGACTGAGTAATCAATTGTGAGGTCTACCGGGTAAGGATTCCAGCGGTATGAAAATAAATCCTGTGGATCGATGCGTTCAACAATAATATCAAACCACACATCTTCATGCCCACAACTGGCGTCCATGAGTCCGCGTGTGCGTTGACCGGCAGCGAATGTCTGGTCTTTAAGATTTACACCAAACCAGGTGCCGAAATTTTCTGCCGTTGTGAGCGCGCGCCATACGCGCTCGCGCGGTGCATTGACCAATATGCTGCGCTCAATGCGATCTGTTTCAGATGTCGTACTCATCGCTATCTGCTCCCCATTGCAGTTTTTTCTTCGCAATTATTGCCGCTCTCAAAAGGCGTACCTTCGCCCGTTTCGGTGTAACTTTGCAGGCTTTTCAAAAAGTAATTCCAACCGTTCTTGCACAAGTCGTAGCACTCAAAACCGGGAACCAGGCCGATGTGATCGAAATCTACACGCGTATGCGCGCTTCCGTCTGGCGTTAGTCGAAAGACAATCTGGGTTCCCACCCATTCGTCCTTGCGTGTCAGCCGCTCGTGCTCAATGTGAGCAAGGGTGCATAGCCAGCGCACCTCACGGTTAGGCTCAAGCGATTCAATACGCATGTCTTTGTAGCTATTACCAAAACGAAAGTGGAGTGTACCACCCGCAGTAGTCGAGCCCGTGCATTCCTGTGTCCACCAGCCCTGTAGCCCTTGCAGGCTGGTAAGTGCATCGTAAACCTTGGCGGGGGTAGTCTTACAAATAAAGCTTTGTTGATAGTGATTCATAATATTCTCCTATGTGCAACCAAATGGTTGTGTTTTGGAGTATGCGACTATTGAGTAATAAATGCAACAATTTGGTTGCATTTAAGGGCTGGAGGAGGTGGAATGTTAAGAGCGCTGTTTGGTATCCAAGGCCAGTAATCTATTGGACTAATGCTTGGTCGATTAACGCATTTTGACTTCAACCAGTTCCTTTAGGTAAGAGAGAACATCAGGGCCATCATTATTGCCATCGTCAGAGGGAAGCGGGCGTGGATCTTCTTGGCGGATAAGGAGCGATGTGATTCCATCAACTTCCTTCAACTCGTAGGTCATGAAGAAGTAATGTTCTGGAATATCTTGCAGGTTGGGGTGGGGGAAGAATAATGAATACTTCAAGCGCGATGTCGGAGTGAATTCAAGGACTGTACCCTTCTGCTCAAAAACCTGCCCCTCCCATTCATTGCGAAAAATGATCGAAGTTCCTGGCTCCCATGTCGTTAATAAATCAGATCCATACTGCCATTGCTTGACCAGTTCAGGTACGGTTAGCGCTAGCCAAACTTTCTGTGCAGGCGCAACAATGTTGACATTTGAATCAGATATTTTCATGTAATCTCCAAAAACTTTTATTGGCATAAGGTCAGCCAAGCTAGCATTATTTTTCAACTTTATGAAATAGTTGTGCAGCAAACCCATAGGACGACCAGCTCGTAGGTACGATTAGCGTAGCGTAATCGTACGAATGTTAATATCCAATTCTACGCCTATAGGGTCAATTTCTTGACAGATGTTGGTTGCGTGCGAAACCAATCATCCAAAGAAAGGTATTTGGTAAATTCGGGTTGTTTAGCCATAGCATTTCCCCTGGTTGTGCAGGGCAGAAATAATATTTTTTCGGCTCGAATTATTTAAAACCTATTTTTGCGGTTACCGCGTAATGATCTGACGCGAAGTTTTCACGCTCTTTGATAATGGTTGATTCCAGCGGTTCAATTTTTCCCAATGTGTAAATGTAATCAATCTTGCAGGTTTCGGTAGTGCCAAACGCGTGAAAGGTTCCTGCCTTATCATCTGGATGAAGTTGATGATAGGTATCTTTCGTAGCGATTGGCGAACCATTTTGACCGAGCAGATATTTCATCGAAGCTTCATCTTCACAAGCATTGAAGTCACCTGTCAGTATCGCAGCATGCTTTTTATATTTTCGCTCAGCAATAGTCTTCGCCAATAGTTCTGCCGATAAATCGCGCTCATGTGGTTTTAAGGGAAAGTGCGTATTAAAAACATAAATAAACTTCTTGGTTTTTTTATCTTGTAAATGAACCCAAGTAAAAATACGCGGCCATTGCATAGCCCAACCATTCGAGCCCGCAACATTCGGTGTAGGTGACATTTGCAAGGTGCCGTGATCTCGTTTATCCAAAGTAAATCGATCTTTCTTATAAAAGATCTGCGTTCCTTCACCACCTTCATCCACATTACGCCCACGCCCAATCACATCATACTCAGGAAATGCTTTTTTTAAATCAGCAATAATTTCAGGTGTAGCTTCCTGCACACCTAAAACATCGGGATTGTGAGTTTTAATAATGGTAGCGACGCGAGGTAGGCGAGAGTTCCAATCATTAGGAAAAGGGTCAACAGGGACACGCAGGTTAAATGTCATAACATTCACGTCATTTGCGTGGGAAAGTTGGCTGAATAAACCAAGAAGTAAACTGCATACAATGACTGCTGGGCGTAAACACATTTTTTTAATTCCAGTAGTGAAGATGAATGAAATCGTAGAGGTAGCAAGCTAACTAAATTTGCGTTACAGGTATTGATTTTTTACCACAGTCGCTTGTTATGCATTTTTTCCCGAGAGGAAATATAAAATGTACCCAGAAAAAATTAACTCACCATTTTCAATTGCATGGCGAAATTCTTGCTTTAACTCTGACTCGCTTTTAAAAGTCGTAGGTGATTTTGAACTCTGTAAAAATCCGCAAAGCCTCCATTCATCAAAACCATTATATTCACCATTAGCCCCAAAATCGAAGTCAACTGGACCAGACGATAAACGAACCGCGCAACCATAACCATGCTTAAAATATTTTACTCCACCTTTTAATTCACCCTGCAGGCTAATACCAGACGCAGCCCATTCCATATTACTCTTTGGTAATGCAATGCCTGAAGCATCCAAAAGCTCAATAGCTTCATTGACGGCAGACAAATAACTTTCAATTAGCAATTTCAGTTTTTCATTCATATTGCATAACGCCGAGCTAAGCGGCAGTTTTTAAGTTGCGGTTTTGTGGAATATTTTTGCGCAGCAAAACCACAAAGCCGCGACTTAAAAACTGTCTAGCGCAGGCACGAAGTGCCGGAGCGGTGCTGCAACGACTTGTTAAGCATATAAGGTTACACTAAGTTTTCTAGCAAAATAATAAAATTTGCTACGCATAATTGCGCCCATATTTATTCTTCTCACCTGCTCTACACTAAGAATTGGAACATGAAATGAACAAATAAAGCACTGAGCTGGTGTAAATGGAATTATGAATTCACCCTCTGGATTGTCAGAAACGATGAACTCAAGCAATTTGCTTTGTGCAACGAACCACTTTAGGTTCGGATTTCTCAAAATAAAGGAATCAATTGCCATTTGCATGGTGATACCACGCTTAAAATGCATGGGGACTACACCACCTTCTTCTATGTAGATAGTTTGCTTTAATTCTAAATTTAATTTTTGCTCATCGGTTAGTGTATTTCCAGTAACGCCAACCAAATTTCCTGACATAGACTCATCATAACTTTCGATTGAGGAGCGGAGGCACCAAAGAGCATAAAACTCAGAAATAATTTCATTATCTTTGCTTGAGAGAACGCGGCAACCAGAAGCTAAGACTCTTTCGACAACGGACTGATAATTATCCTCAATTTTCTTACCATAACCTTGCTCTGCACGCTGATCCCAAAGTCGATGAACACAAAACATTTTGTTCCGAGGATTAGCTGGAAATGTATTATTACCCTGAATTCGATGAGCTTGCACCATACCTTTTTCATTACAAAATCTTTCAATTGATTTACTTGGTAGTACATGCTGATTTTTAACCAGTTCGTTGCTCACCATTTCTCCGAGGGCTTAGCGCCGAGTTCAGCGGCAGCTTTTAAGTTGTGGTTTTGTGGAATACTTTTGCGCAGCAAAACCACAAAGCTGCGACTTAAAAACTGTCCAGCCAACGAAGTTGGTGATGCTTGAGCGACTTGTTATTTTTTACACATATTTTCAATCAATTTGTAATTTTTGCTTTCTTCTTTAACAAAAGAACCGGAAACTTCTCTAATTTCATACAGTTTTGCAGAACAGTCCTTTCCTCTAGGTGTTGAAACAATGTCATAAACAGCTTCATAGTTTGCGTTTTCTACAGGCGTGAATTCAATTTTTTTCATACACCAAGAATACTCAATTGAATAAAGCGATATGCCGGATATTCCAACACCAGCAAAAGAAAATGCAATTGGCTTGTTCGCCTCAACTTTTAGCTCAGTCTGTTGCTTTTTCGGCACCGCGCTATCATAAAGAGGCATACCAATGATTCGGCCCGCTTGACGATCAGCCACTAGATTTGCCTTTATACCTAAAATTGCCATTTCATCACTAGGCGCAGGTCTAGGCGCAATGCAATCAACGCCTCGATTAATAAAAACATCGTTATTATTACCCGGAATTGCCACTAAACGTAAATTTGCTGTTTTGCTGTCTGGGTTAGCTTTATATCCGCTGGTTGTGCAAGCACATAGCAAATTAATATTTGCGATTATAATAAAAATTTTTAATGATGTTTTCATTTGCTTTTTCCCTTAGATAAAATAACGCCGAGTTCAGCGGCAGCTTTTGAGTTTTGGTTTTATGGAACACTTTTGCGCAGAAAAACCATAAAACCACGACTTAAAAACTGTCCAGCGCAGGCACGAAATGCCGGTGCGGTGCTGGAACGACTTGTTAGCATTGTTTTAAAACTACCGATTTAACAGGATCCGCATTAGAACCAAGATTTGGGATGTGCAGAGAGATGATACTCTCAAGCGAGTAAGCGGTCTCAATAGCCTGTTCCGCTTGGCGGTTATAGTTTCGATTGAAAAGACCGTTAAGATCTATTACGTCTTTTTTTCCGCTCCAAACATCTTCAAAATCCTCTTTACTTATTTCAGCATACATTGACCCACCACCATGAGCCGCAGCTTGGATGCTTACCCAGTAGCGAATCTTTTCGTTACTGGAGTTAAACAATAGTACACCCTTGTTTCGATACAGTTGAAATTCCATTTTTTCTCTCACTCGCTCACTAAATTTTCAGAAAAAAATACAAATAATTCTAGCTTAACTATATTTTTCGTATAACTCGTACTGAGATGCTAACAGTTTACTAGATAGCGCCAACTATATAACCCGCAGATTTGTAAGCCAAGTAATTTATGGCTTCACCGTATAACCCCAAAATAATAATTTAATTGGGCTGAAATAAATTTTAAGTCAACCAAATGGTTGAACTATTCTCTCAATTAATTTTAGAGTTATACAGCGAGATCATTACCACTTAAAATAACAATAACGTGTTCCGGCTATTGCTGCTTTAAGTGGCAAAAGAAAATAAAAGAATGCTGCGGGAGTGTGCGGCTCTAATAAGTCTCACCGCGAATATACTGTTCGAGTTGCAAGATAAGATGTTTTTGCTCTTCCATAATATTTTCCAACAAATCCCTAATTGAAAGCATGGCGAGGATTTTGCCATTCTCAACTACCGGCAAATGGCGGATACGTTTTTCGGTCATCAGTTCCATGCAAACTTCGGTGGTTTGATCGGGTGCAACTGTGAGTGGGTTGGGGGTCATGATGTCGCGCACATCAGTGGTTTGGGATGCGCGCCCCATAAGTGCAACTTTGCGCATGTAGTCGCGCTCACTGATAATGCCAACGAGCTTGTCGTTTTCTGTGACGAGTAGGGCGCCGACGCTTTTATCAGTCATGAGTTTGATAGCGTCCCACACGGTAGCGCTCGGTGCGATGCTATGGGTTTCGGCATTGATTTTTTCGCTGAGGATGTCTTTTACTTTTTTCATGGCGTTGTCCTATTCCCGGGGTGATCCACATTTTTATTGTCGACAAAAGCGTTTCGCGATTACATCTTCTATGAGATTACATTCTGCTTCGGGGCTTTACAAATATTTGTTCGTGCATAAGGAGCCGATGTACCCAATTGTTTCGCTATTAGTAGTTCACGGGTAGATCTGCCTCTTGCACCGCTTTTGAATTGTTAAAAACAGTCAACATAAGTAAAACCTCACGGCATTTAAGCTGCATTTGAGTTTCAATCTCCGCATCTAAGCATTTGTAAATTTTAATTTCTAATAAGAGGAATAGCCCATGCCGCAAGCTTTCAATATGAAGGACAAAGTTATTGTTATCACCGGTGCAAGCCGTGGGATTGGTCGAGGGTTGGCAACATATTTCGCGGAGCAGGGCGCGCATGTTGTGGCATTGGCGCGTAATTTGGAGCAGCTTAAGGCACTGCAGACCGAGATATTGGCTAATGGTGGTGCATGTTCTTGTCATCCATTAGATGTGCGCGATGTGCCATCTATTCAAGGAGTATTTGACAGTATTGTGGCTGAGCTCGGGCGCATTGATATCCTGATCAACAATGCCGGCATGGGTAAGCCGATTCCTGCCATTGATATCACCGAGAGCGATTGGGATGAAATGATGTCGCTCAATATGAAAGGCACTTTCTTTTGTGCGCAAGCTGCTGCGCGCCATATGTTGCCGAAACAATACGGTCGCATTGTAAATATTAGTTCGCAAGCGGCAGTCATCGCGATTGATGGTGAAGCGATTTATTGCAGCTCCAAAGGCGGCATTAATCAATTAACAAAAGTCCTGGCGCTGGAGTGGTCAAAACAGGGTGTTACGGTGAATGCAGTCGGGCCAACGTTTACTTACACACCGGGCACTGCAGAGCGTTTGGATAATCCCGAATTTCGTGCTGGCGTTTTAGCAAATATTCCACGCGGTCGTATCGGTAGCATTGAAGATATAGCGACGGCTGTACAATTTCTTGCAGCAGATTCATCGGACATGGTTAATGGTGCTTTCCTATTAACCGATGGTGGCTGGACAATTATTTAATTAATATTTTAATAAAGGAGAAATTTTATGATCGAAAAGCTGCAAGCATTAAATCCAAAATTGAATATTAAATCAGTCGATAGTCCTGAGTTCTCTCGCTATGGTCGTGTGCTTACTGAATATGATTTCAGTGAGTTAATTGATTTAATGAAAGATTATCCAGTGCCCACTACAACCAACACATACATTCCAGAGGTTGAAGCCACGCGGGACTTACCTATTCACGCACTGCTTAGTCAACAACTTTATGGAGAAATGCCAATTCAAATTGGTTTTGGTGGCGGCCATTGTTTAACGCTTAACGCACTTGAGTGGCATAAAGGCAACGAGGTGGATGTCGCAATTACCGATTGGGTTGTAATGTTGGCGCAATTGCAAGATATTAAAGACGGCCAGCTCAATAGCGCCGATGTACAAACGTTTTATGTAAAGCAGGGGCAAGCGATTGAAATGTACGACACCACCTTGCATTACTCACCCTGCAATGTGAATGACGATGTATTTAAAATGATTGTCATACTTCCAAAAAATACCAATTTTCCGCTCGACAAAAAGCCTGCTAAAAATGATTTACTAG
Source organism: Cellvibrio zantedeschiae (assembly GCF_014652535.1). Lineage (NCBI taxonomy): Bacteria > Pseudomonadati > Pseudomonadota > Gammaproteobacteria > Cellvibrionales > Cellvibrionaceae > Cellvibrio > Cellvibrio zantedeschiae. Next base: position 183,419 of record NZ_BMYZ01000001.1, read on the forward strand.
TTGCAAAAAATAAATGGCTAATTGCCCATGCAGATGCCTCATCAGAAGTGGAGCGTGGCGCCTATGTGGGAATTGTCGGGGAGAATTTGCGGTTGTTAGTTTCGTAATAATAGGTGCTTATTATTAAGGTTAAATAACGCGGGTTACTTGCTGCAACCCGCTCTGCTTACAATACTAACTCAATGCAATTTTAATCGTGGGCGCAACCAGCGATTAATTCTTCCTGCCAGCATTACCAATCCGGTTTTGATAAAGCCATAAATAGCGACTTGATGCATACGATAAAGCGAAATATAAACCAGCCGCGCTAAACGTCCTTCAATAAACATAGTGCCCTTACCCAAATTACCCATAAGGCTGCCAACCGTTGAATAACTGGCAAGGTTTACCAGGGAGCCGTGGTCGGTATATTTGTAGGCTTTAAGTGGTTTATTATTTAACAGTGCGCGCAAATTTTGGTAGCAAGTGCTGGCCATTTGGTGGGCAGATTGCGCGCGCGGTGGCACGCGTGAGCCATCGGCTGAAATAAATTGCGCGCAATCGCCAATTGCAAAAATTGTTTCGTCACGAGTGCTTTGTAAAAATTCATTGACGTGAATTTGGTTGATGCGGTTAGTTTCTAGCCCGGCGATCTTAGCCATAAAATCCGGTACTTTTATTCCTGCCGCCCACACCATTAAGTCTGCCGCAATCAATTCACCATCTTTGGTGTGCAATCCTTCGTTGGATGCCGACGTAATCATGGTATTGAGTTTTACATCCACATCTATTTTTACAAGCTCGCCGTGCGCTGATGCAGAAATGCGCTCCGGTAGTGCGGGTAATATGCGCGGGCCAGCTTCAATTAAAGTCACTTTTAGTTGGGATGTTGTAACTTCGTTGAATCCGTAATTGTGAATATCTGCCACGGCGTGATGCAACTCTGCCGACAGTTCTACACCCGTGGCGCCACCGCCGACAATCGCGATGCGCACCTGGCTATCTGCGCTTGGCAGGCGTTGAATACGCAGTAATTGATTGAGAAGCTTATTGCGGAATTTATGCGCTTGCGTTGGGCTGTCGAGAAAAATACAGTTTTCTTTTATGCCGGGTGTGTTGAAATCGTTTGATGTTGATCCGATAGCGAGCACCAGATAATCATAATCAATACGTGTTGACGGCAAGAACTCTACGCCGTCATCGTCGCACATAGGCGCAAGCACAATCTGCTTGGCGGTGCGATCTATATCGGCCAATGTACCCACGCGGAAATAAAAGTGGTTGTTGATAGCGTGGCCACGGTAACTCACCGCATCTACACCTTCGTCCATAGTGCCCACCGCAATTTCATGCAGCAAAGGTTTCCATAAATGGGAGGTGTTGCGATCAACTAGCGTGACATGTGCGCGTTTGCTTTTTCCTAAAGTGTTACCCAATTTTGTGGCAAGTTCCAGTCCACCGGCACCGCCACCCACAACCACGATTTTTTTCATGCACTAATCCTGAGTCAATTGTTTTGAAAACGGAGTGTTGTTTAGAGCTAATTATTTCCCAGAAAATAACGCGCCAAAGGGCGCTCAATAAATCTGTAGGTGTTTTGGTTTATGGCAGCCGTAAATTTCGTGTTTGCCAGGGTTTTGTTGCCACCTATTAAATCTTTGTAACCCGTATAAAAATAATATTCAGTTTTTTCGCAACTGGTATGCGCCTGCTTTTTCAAATCATCTGCGCTCATACGCGCACCCCAGTAGTTAAACAATGCTTGTTCCCAAGGCGTATTTACGGAAACCTTTTTGCTGATTGGCCAGGGTTGTAGTTGTGCTTGTTGGGCAATTAAATCGCTTTTAATTAAATCGTACACGCTAAACTTTTCACGGCTTTTAACATAATTGGAAAATCCTGCGGCAGCATTTTTCCAGTCACCTTTGTTCATGTAAATTTCGTGATATCCGACATCGCTTAAGCTATAGCCTTGACCAACGGCTTGTTGCAGCAGCGCAAGCGCCTCGTTGTGATAGCCGAGGCTGGAAAGGTTTTGTGCGTTAAGGCTAATGCTCTCTTTGGATGCTTTAATATCAAGCGCGATCTTTGCTTCGTTTAAGCCTAATTGCTTCAAGTTTTGATCAAAAAAAGATTGGGATAACGCAAAGTGCAGCGCTTGGTTCTCGGGGTTCAAGGGCATGGCTAGTTGATAGTATTTGCCGGCCTTGCGAATATCGGTAGTGTGCTCGTAGCTGCAGCCATTAACATCGGCGCGCTTGGTGTAGGTATCTGCAATTGCTTGATACAGCTCTGCCGAATTTGAAATATTTTCAGCACCTGATTTCAATGTGGCTATTGCCAACGCAAAATAACGATCTTCCCGATAAAGTCGCGCGAGTTGGATGTAGGGTATATCTGTTGTTGGTGATTCGTGAATGGCATCCAATAAAACTTCACGTAGTGCCTGGCGATTAGGCTGACGATCTTTTTCTTGTTGTACGATAAGCGCGCCAAATTTTGCCAATGAAGGCGGATTGATATCCGCGTGCGAAGATTCAGGCAGCTGCATGAAAACAACTTTTGCTTTTTCAAATGCAGTTTCGTCGCGGCCGCGCAATATGTTGTCATAGTGAATGTTGTAAAGAGCTTTTAATACTGCACTGTTGCCGGGGAACTGCTTAATAACTTCCGTTAAGTAAGTTTCGGCGAGTTGTATTTCCTGCGGGTTTTTACTGCGTATGCCATTTTGCATGTGCAGGTAGCCCAAGCTATAGAGAGGCTCTGAATTGCTGGGGTCTTGCTGTGCGGTTTGGATGAGCTGGCTGACAGTATCGGAGTTGTTAAGTTTGCGCGATTCCTGAAAATGACTAGACATTTTATGCTCATTCACAGGCACTAATACCGACGCTACACGTTCGGCTTTTTTTTGCGTTGTGCAACTGGCAAGCAGCATTAACAAGACAAGCGTAACTACATATTTCATGGTGTGCACTGGAATTCAGTATCCGCGTTAAAGGTCAAAGCCCAATTCTTCTGCTTTGGCAAAAGACTTTTCAGAATCGTAAAGTAAATTGTTGTAGCCTTGCGCTAAACCGAGCACGTAATAAGCCTCAGCATTTTTTGGCTCGCTCTTTACTGCTTGTTTGGCTGCCTCCAAGGCTTTGTCATAAGTACCATTTTTTATTTGCAGTTTGGCCAGAGCGATAAAACTTTCTGCTTTGCCGGTTTTTGCAGCGGCTTCTTTTAATGAAGCTAAATCTGCTGCGTTTTTGTCGTAGCTATATACCAGTGTCCATTCGCTAGCTTCGAGCAGCTGATGAATTTGTTCGTAATAACGTGCGTATTCCTGCGCTGAAATGCGAGTGGCTTTCACAATTAACTTTATGTCGACCACGTAATTGCCATTTTCTTCGCGGCCTTTTTGTGAGAGAGAGAAAAATTCATTATCAAAATTTTGACCTTGGCTGGCGACATTAACAACGTGGTTAGCTGAGGGACGGCCAAACACAATATGGGTGGATATAGTAAAGCCCGGGTCAACTTCATATTCCTGGATGCGATCTTTAGGCTTATCCAGGCCGCGGAAATCGGTGAAAAGATTAATTAATTGCGTGATATTAAATCCATAGGTAAGTGGCTCTTTCGGGCCGCTCCACACGTTGTTGAATTTGTATTGGCCGTTAAGATTAAAACTTTGCCACAAGCTGTCTGCATTGTTGGCGGTAACCTTGGTGACTTCGGCGCTGGAATAAATATGGCCAACCATTTCACGAAAACTTTTGTCGCGTTCACGCGAGTATTGCCATATACCACGCAAGCGCTGCTCAAATTCACCGCCCAGTTTTAAGGTGAAACTGCCTTCAGTGTTTTTGCCTTCAAACTTATCGAACACTAAATCCAAATGTGCGAAGTGTTTGTCGTTAGTGAGCGCAGGAATAGTAACTATGTTTTCCGTTGCGTCGTTAACGATGAGTGACGGTTGGCCTTCAAGCCCCACGGAGAATCCGGGAAACAAGCCTTTATCACCGCTAGTATCCATCCATATTTCTTCCAGCCCTGCTTGTGCTGGAATATGCACAATCATGTGGTCGAAACTGACGCTAGTGATCTTCATGTCGGGAATGCCGCGCGAACGAGTGATAACCAATGCAGGATCGGCTTTTATGCCCAATTTGCGCAGCATAGTGACGGCGAGAATCGTTTGGTCTTTGCAATCGCCGTAGCCATTGGTCAGCACTTCAAACGCGTTGTGGGGTTCATAACCACCACGACCAACGTGAGCAAATACGTAGCGAACTTTTTCTTGCAATGTTTGGTAAACCGCTTTTACTTTTGCATCGGGTGTCGTTGCTTTTTTGCTAAGGTCGGCAATTAATTTTTCCAGATTTGCATCGGTTACTACATGAGGCGCACTTAATTGATTCGCCCATTTCGCAATGTCTTGCCAAGAGCCCATGGTGCTCGCGCGCAATTGTGTGCTGCGGCGGTCATCACGGGGCATGCTGTCTTGCAACACGATTTTCGGTAAATTTTTTCCTTTCCATGAGAGTATTTGTTGATTGCCTTTTTCCTGACGTGAATAATTAATACCTATATTGTTTAAATCATTGCTAAACAACACCACATTTTTGGGCGCGGTGATGCTCAATTCAGTATTGCTAATGGCGTCTGAGCGAGAGCCTTGCCCTGCGGCGCGGCCTTCCCACCAATTCATGCTAAAACTGTCGAACCATTGGTTGGGAACAATTTTTTTTGTGTCGGTGTACCTATATTGGAACTCAATCACCGAGCCTTTGCGCACGTTAGGTAATGAAAATAATAAATCTTTCCGGTCCTGGTAAAAATTTTCGTCGCTGGGGCTTTGAATCTGGGTTGCATCGGGTTTGATGCTATCCATATCACCTTCCGGCGTGCGCACGTTGGCAAATTCAAGATTTATATCTTCATAAAAGCTGTTGAAGCTAATACTGATTTGGCTGTAATCGCGTACGGCTTCGTCGCTGTTGATATAAATGGCTACATAAGAAACCGAGTGGCTTAGAAAATTTTCATCGATAGTAATTTCGGTCTTGCGGGAAATAATTTCCGCTTCTGCATTTGGATCATGTTTAAATTGTTTTAGCAGGTTTGCCAAAGGCGGTGTAATTCTCACCACGTTTTTTGCGGTTGTAGCGCTAACAGGGTTCGGCAGAGGCGCCTCGGCTGAAACCTGTAAGCATGTAGTTGCAACTATTAGGGCAAACAATACGGCAATAGACTTCGTCATTGGGATAAAGATTTTCCTGAATTCAAACGCGATACTAGTTGGCAGAAATTTTTTAATAGAAATTATTTAATCGAAAACCAGCAACCGTCTTTAGCGCTCGCAAAAATTGCGTCGATAATTTTCATGTTAGCGAGTGCATCATTAAGCGGAGTTGGAACCGAATTTTTTTGGTTCACACTTTCGGCAAATGCATCGGCCATATTGCGATAATGGTCGCTTGGAAGCTGTACGATTTGTTCGCGGACTCCATCGCGCTTTAATTCAATGTGCGTGATGGTGTCAGCAATCGGATTAAAAGGTAGTGGAATTAAAATGCTGCCTTGCTCGCCATGAATTTCAACATATTGTTCGCCTTCACTTTTGGTGGTGGCGGTAAAGGTTGCGTTGCCTTGCGCAAATTCCATAATGCCAGATACAAAACAATCCACATCGTAACCTGCAAAAGGTGTTATTTGCCCAATCACTCGCGATGGTTCTGCATCGTAAATAAAACGCGACAGCGAAATGCAATAGCAACCAATGTCCATTAAGGCACCGCCGCCCCAATCGACATTATTGCGAATGTTATCGAGTTCGCGATTGTTGTAAGCAAAGTGAGAGTGAATGCTGCGAACCTGGCCTATGCGGCCTTCACGCACTAATTTTTTCGCCGTTTGCCACTGCGGATGGAAGCGATACATAAAGGCTTCCATCACACTTAGCTGTGGATGTGCTTGTGCAACTTTAATGAGTTGCTCTACATCTGCGGTGTTTAAACCTAAAGGTTTTTCACAGAGAACGTGCTTGCCAGCTTCAATTGCTTTAATTGACCAAGGCACATGTAAATGATTGGGAAGCGGGTTATAAATTGCATCAACATCTGGGTCCGCGAGTAATGCTTCATAGCTGGCGTGGGCGCGTTTAATTCCCAATTCTTTCGCAACTTTGTCGGCACTTTCCTGGCTGCGCGATGCTATTGCAACAACTTCGCCGAGCAGAGAGGTTTGAATAGCAGGAATAACTTTTGTGCGGCCAATTTTAGCGCTGCTAAGCACGCCCCAACGTAACTTTTGCATAAGAATCTCTTTGTGATATTGAGCAGATTGAACGGATGCCGCGCGCTGGTTTCAGCGCGCGCGTTTGAATCTATGGCTTATTGCCCTTTATATGAGTTTGCGATGTAGTCGCGCGCGTCTTTGGCATTGTTGTAACAAGCATCAAAATTTTCGGCAACTTGCATGGTGCGTGCGGCGGTTAACAGGCTCAAGGCTTTTGCATAACTCACAGTGCCGCCAAAACCTTTTGCTTTGGCTAGGGATAACTCCTTCCAGGCTGCGTCACTTTCGCTTGCGCAACTGCTGCGCATTTCAGGTTTTGCCGCACAGGCCAGTAAAAGCGCAGCGCAAATGGGAACAAGAAGGGTAAGGCTGAATTTGTGCGACATAATTAGCTCCTTTCGTGATGCCAATCGGAATATTGGTGAACAGCTGATTAGCAGGATGGGGCTTATTGTGGCGATAAGTGACGGGCTTGCCAATAAGAGAATCAAGCCCGTTAAAAGAGTTTTAGGCTTGCGAGCTTGTATGCGTCTGGGTAACTAAATGCTGATCGATAATATTGCGCGCATGGGCAATTACTTGATCCACAGGTGGCCATACATCAATCAAGTGAACATCCTGTTCGTCCAGCGGGTTTTCCATTCCGGCAAACTGGCTATCTAACAGGGCGGGGGACATAAAATGGCCCGTACGGCTGGTAATGCGATCCCCAATGGTTTCTTTGCTGCCATTTAAATAGAGCACTATGGTGCGCAAACCTGCGGACCGCAGTTCATCGCGATGTTTCTTTTTTAATCCTGAAAACGCCAGGATAGTGTGAATGTGCTGCGAATCGTTGCTTTGTAACCGATGTTTGATTGCAGCAACCCAAGGGGTTCTGTGCTCATCGGTGAGGGGAATGGCCTGTGCCATAAGTGCGCGTGATTCAGCGCTATGAAAATCGTCGCCATCAAGGTATTCATAGCCGTAGATATCGCCCAAAGCCTTTGCCAGTGTTGACTTTCCGCTACCGGAGACGCCCATAACAATGATGAGGTTGGTAGTTGCTTTAGGGTTGGAAACGGTATTTTGAGGAATCATTAAGGCTGGCCAATAAGTCATATTAATTGTGTGATGGTATCATATCGTCAAATGATAGCGCAATCATTTGTCTTGTGTTATGGTGCGCAAGGTAAGTTGAAACCATAGCTGTCTTTTGGCGGCGTGTCATCTCTAATGGAGATAAAAAAACAATGAAAGTAGCTAAACAAAGCTCTGATAAAAAGCTCACGCTGATCGATGTTGCCGTCGCAGCAGGAGTAAGTGCAATCACCGTGTCGAGAGTTATAAATCAACCTGAAAAGGTGTCTGAAGCTTTGCGCCAGCAAGTGCAAAAGGCAATCGACATGCTTGGATATATCCCGAACCAGTATGCGAGTTCGCTGGCTTCATCCAAATCAAAAGTAATTGGGGTTTCTATTCCCTCGTTATCCAACGTGGTTTTTACCGATGTGCTGCGCGGTGTTTACGATGTTATGGGAACAGCGGGTTACAAGGTGCTGTTGGTGGACACTCACTACTCGCCTCTTGAAGAAGAAAAAATGATTCGCACGCTGTTAAGTCAGTCACCTGAAGGATTGATTATCACAGGCGGTGATCAAACTAGAACCTGCCATAACCTGCTGCAAAAATCCCGCGTGCCTGTGGTGCAAATCATGGAATTGTTGAATGAACCGCTTGATATGAATATCGGTTTTTCACACTGGCAAGCTGGCTACGATGTAGTCACACATTTGATGGAAGAAGGTTACGAGCGCATTGGTTTTATAGCCGCGCGCATGGACCCACGTGCGCAACAGCGTATGTTAGGTTTTAAAAAGGCGTTGGAAAATGCCGGTAAGTCCTGGAAAAATTTTATCGTCACTACGCCTGAGCCCTCATCGATAGCAGTGGGCGGTGAATTATTTAAAAGTTTACTGGCATCAACCGATGGTACCGTCGATGCAGTTTTTTGTGTGAACGATGACTTGGCTCTCGGCGCTTTATTTGAAAGTCAGCGTATGAATATTAATGTCCCGGGCGATTTGGCCATTTGTGGTTTTAACGATATCGAAGCATCGCGCTTTGTAAATCCTTCGCTCACAAGTGTTCAGGTAAATCGATATGAAATGGGTGTAAAAGCCGCTGAGATGATCATTGATCGTTTAAACGGAAAAATGGATCAGCCCAAGGTTGTTGATATGGGATATCAAATTAAACGACGTCAGTCCTCTACCAATCGCTGATTTCAAATCTAACAATTGTTGCGTTGTACCAGGCAATCCGACAACACAATAACCATAGCGGAGAATAATTAAGTGAATACAACTGCAAGCGATGATCGTTTAGCCAAACTCAGTTGGCGTGAGCGGATTTGTTATGGTTTGGGAGACACGGGTTTCAATTTTTATTGGACAAATATTTCCGCTTTTTTGTTATTTTTCTACACCGAGGTGTTTGGTATTACCGCAGCTGTTGCTGGCTCCATGATGATTATTGTAAAAGTCATCAATGCTTTTACTGATGCTGGATTGGGTGCAATTGCGGATCGAACCCAAACGCGCTACGGAAAATATCGGCCATTTTTATTGTGGGGCGCTTTACCTCTTTGTTTTTCCGGTGTGCTCTTGTACACCACCCCGGACCTCGGTGGTCAGGGCAAAGCTATATGGGCATTTTGTACTTATCTGTTGATGATCACTTGCTACACCTTCGTCAGTATTCCTTACTCCGCTTTATCGGGTGTGATAACGGCGAATCCTGCAGAACGGGATACCATTAATAGTGCGCGCTTTGTGGGCGGCTATCTGGGAGCTGCTTTAGTAACCTGGGGAACACAGAAATTAGTGAAGCTATTTGGCCAGGGCGACGACGTGCTTGGGTGGCAATTGGCGATGGTGTTTTGGGGTGTTGCGGCATCCACTATTCTTATTACGACATTTTTGAACACGCGTGAACGTGTTGCAGCTGTGGCGACCACCCAACCAAAAATTATGGATGATATAAAAGACCTGGTTTCCAATGTGCCTTGGATTGCTGTTTTCACGTTGAATTTAATGGTGATGATATTGCTAACCCTGCGCACAAGCACAACGCTTTATTATTTTAAATATTATGTAGGTAAGCCTGATTTTTCTGCGCAGTTTCTACCAATTTTTATGTTGTCGGCGGTGGCCGGTGCTTTCTCCGCTCCCTTCCTCTTGCGTTTTTTTGAAAAGAAAGCCTTGCTAATTTTGCTCATGCTCGCCACGGGTATATTTTCCGTAGCATTTTATTTTGTTCCACCAGATGGAATTATTTATATGGTAATTCTTCAGGTGCTTATTGGCTTTGCCTTGGGTGTGAAGCCGCCGCTGACATTTTCAATGTTGGCAGATACTGCCGATTACAATGAATGGAAGCGTGGACGTCGCGCCACAGCTATGACATTTGCAGCAGGTGTGTTTTCGCAAAAGCTGGGCTCGGTGCTGGCCACTTTGTTTATCACAGCAGTGTTTACCGCGTTAGGGTATCAAGCTAATCAGGAGCAAACCGCAGACTCATTAAAAGGCATTGTGTTATTAATGTCGTTTATTCCTGCTGCCCTTGCGTTTTTATCAGTCGGCGCTTTGGTATTTTACAAATTAGATAAGCTCACCATGACAAAAATTCAGGAAGATTTGTTGGCGAGAAAAACCCAAGTGTAAATTTATATATGCATTTCAGCGCTGCTTTAGGCAGCGCTTTTTTTTAACTTTATCAAGATACGGATCAGGTAGACATCATGTTACAACCCACACACAACGGCGAACGTTTTGATTTAACAACTCCTACTGCAATGCCGCGTGCTGCAGGTTTTTTGTGGAATCAAAAAATGATGATGCAGATGACTTGTCGCGGCTACGCAGTTGCGCAGTTTATGCAGCCTGAACCAGCAAAATATGCTTACGCCCCTAATCTGGAAGCAAAAACATTTATGCAGCCAGAGCAGCCCTATTATGCGCATCATCCAGGCCGATTCTTTTACATTAAAGATGATGAAACGGGCAAATTTTTTTCTGCTCCTTATGAGCCTGTGCGTGCGCAATTGGATAAATTTAATTTTTCCGTTGGTAAAAGTGATCTGGCCTGGACAATTGAGCATCTCGGTATTCGCGTAGAAATGAGTGTGAGCTTGCCGGTGAATGATGTCGTAGAACTGTGGAGTCTGCGTGTTACAAACATCTCTGGCGGTGCACGCAAGATAAGTGTTTATCCTTATTTTCCAATCGGTTTTATGTCATGGATGAATCAGTCGGCAGAGTACCGTGCAGATTTAGGTGGCATAGTTGCCAGTTGCGTAACTCCCTATCAAAAAGTGGCTGATTACTTTAAAAATAAAAATTTCAAAGACAAAACTTTCTTCCTGCACGATCAGGAGCCTAGCGCCTGGGAAGCTAAACAAGAAACTTTCGAAGGCGAGGGTGGCCTGCATAATCCTTCAGCATTGCAGCAGGAGTTGTTGGCAAAAGGTGATGCGCGTTACGAAACACCGGCAGCAGTTTTGCAATATCGTTTGCATTTGGGTGAAGAGCAATCGCGCGAATTGCGATTTATTTTTGGACCCGCGTTTGACCATAACGAAATCGCTCAATTGCGCGCTAAATATTTAGGCAAAGATGGTTTTGAAAATGCGAAGGCTGAATATGAGGCCTATGTAAATGCTGGTCGCGGCTGTCTGCAAATTGAAACGCCCGATAAAGAGCTTAATAATTTTGTAAACCATTGGTTGCCGCGTCAGGTTTTCTATCATGGTGACGTAAACCGTTTAACAACAGATCCGCAAACGCGCAATTATCTGCAAGATAATATGGGCATGAGTTACATCAAGCCGCAGGTTACCCGCGCTGCATTTTTACATGCGCTCAGTCAGCAAGAAGCCAGTGGTGCTATGCCCGACGGAATTTTGTTGGCAGAAGGCGCAGAGCTTAAATACATCAACCAAATTCCCCACACAGATCACTGCGTATGGTTGCCCGTTTGCTTAAAAGCTTATCTGGATGAGACTAATGATTATTCCATTTTGAATGAGCAGGTTAAGAGTGCGGAGGGCGATGAATCCTTTAGCGTGTTCGAGCGCATTAGCCGTGCAATGGATTGGTTACTGAGCGCGCGCGATTATCGTGGTTTAAGTTTTATTGCCCAGGGCGATTGGTGTGACCCAATGAATATGGTGGGTTACAAAGGCAAAGGTGTATCGGGTTGGTTGTCGGTTGCTACAGCTTATGCATTGAATTTATGGGCAGATATTTGCGAGCATGAATCGCAAGCTGAATTTGCAAAAAAATTCCGCGCTGGTGCGCAGGACGTGAATGAATCCGTCAATAAATATTTGTGGGATGGTGATTGGTTTGCGCGCGGTATTACTGATGACGATGTAGTCTTTGGTATCAGCAAAGATCCTGAAGGTCGCATTTATTTAAATCCGCAAAGCTGGGCAATTTTGGGTGGCGCTGCCAGTGAAGGTCAGCGCGAAAAAATGTTAGCTGCTGTTGAGCAGCAATTGGAAACTCCTTATGGTGTCACCATGTTTGCACCTGCTTACACTGCCATGCGCGATGATGTTGGTCGTGTTACACAAAAGCATCCGGGCTCAGCAGAAAACGGTTCGGTTTATAATCACGCTGCCGTGTTTTATATTTACAGTTTGTACACTGTTGCGGAAAGTAATCGTGCGTATAAATTATTGCGTCAAATGATTCCGGGACCAAGCGAGCAAGATTATTTACAGCGTGGTCAGTTGCCGGTGTTTATCCCAAATTATTATCGCGGTGCCTATCATCAATATCCGCGTACTGCGGGTCGTTCCAGCCAATTATTTAATACAGGTACTGTGTCCTGGGTATATCGTTGTTTGGTGGAGGGCTTGTTTGGGTTGAAAGGCGATGCAACCGGTTTGCAAATTAATCCGCAATTTCCCAAAGAGTGGCAGCACGCCAAGGCAGTGCGCGAATTCCGCGGCGCAAATTTCCATGTGAATATTCAGCGTGCCGATGTGGCAGAAATTACTGTTACGCTGGATGGTGTGAAGTTAGCTCAACCGCATATCGATAACATAGTGGCGGGCAAAAATTACCAAGTGGATGTAGTCTTGCCGTTGTAATCAATATCTGAAAATAAAAAAGGCGCTCATATCTCAGGATAGAGCGCCTTTTTTATTGCTGTGTATACCAGATTATTTCGTTTTCTTTGCGACCGGCTTTTTTGCGGCAACTTTAGGTTCGGCTTTTTTAGCAGGAGCTTTTTTAACTTCTACTTTTTTTGCTTCTACCTTTTTAGGCTCCGCTTTTTTGGGTGCAGCTTTTTTAGCTTCTACTTTCTTTGTTTCTTTTTTTGCATCAGCCTTTTTGGGTTCAACTTTTTTTGCTGCTGGTTTTTTAATTTCGGGCTTTTTGGCTTCTGCTTTTTTTACTTCAGTTTTTTTTGCTTCAGGTTTCTTCACTTCAGCTTTTTTTGGTGCCGCTTTAGTTGTCACCGCTTTCTTTGGCGGCTCTACCTTTTTGGCGGCGGGTTTTGTGGGTGCTTTTACTGCTACCGGTTCAGCTTTTTTTGCGGCAGGTTTGGCTTTAACCTCAACCGGTGCTGGCTCTACCTTTTTTGTGGCGGCTTTGGCTGCAACAGGTGCCTTCTCTACGGGCTTTGCAGTTTTTTCGGTCTTAGGGGCGGGTTTGACGGGTTCAGGAGCTGGCTCTTCGGCAGGCTTGGCTGCTTTTGTTTTCCCTTTCCCTTTCGGCATGGTCGCTGCCAGGCTTTTTACTACGCTTAAATATTTGATCCAGGCTTGCTCGACTGGATTTTTTGGAGAGCTCTGGTTGGCAATTACTTTGAGGATGTGCAGGTCTTCTGTTGTCGGGTCAGACACTTCATCGGCAACGAGTGCGTTGATGAGTGTGCCATTTTTGCGTACCAGCCGCGCCTGTATATCCGACAGGCCGCCTTTCTCAAAGCCGTTAGGAAAGTGTACGGAATCTAGAAACGCCTGCTTTAGATAGTGTTCACGTGGCAGCATAGAGATTTCTCCGTTCTTAGTATGTGCACTCTTTGTTATTGGTAGCCGTTAAAAGTGAACGCGGCCAAAATTGTACGGCGAATGTAATCTGTTTTTATGACAGTGTATAGATGATTTTTTGCTCTTTGCTGCTCTTGATGACGGCTTTGCGAACAAGTCTCACTTGGCGGATGCTTGATGGGCGATTTACAGGCGAAAAAAAACCGGCAAAAGCCGGTTTTTGGGCCGCTGGTGTTCCAGCGAAAGCAGAGGCTATTAAGCCAGGGCTTTGATTTTTGCGTTCAAACGGCTCTTGTGACGAGCAGCTTTATTCTTGTGAATAAGGCCTTTGTCAGCAATGCGGTCGATAACAGAAACAGCAGCAGTGTAAGCAGCAGTTGCAGCAGCTTTGTCGCCAGCTTCAATTGCACTGATTACTTTCTTCAGGTAGGTACGCCCCATTGAGCGCATGCTGCCGTTATGCTTGCGAGCTTTTTCGTTTTGACGCGCGCGTTTTTTGGCTTGGGGTGAGTTTGCCACCGTGGTGCTCCTATAAAAAGCTTAAAAATGAAACTAAAAAATACTGAGATTCGCCCCTTTAGGGACTGAAATCAAGGACGCGACATTATCCCGTTTTTCGGCGGGCTGTCAACCCAAAAAAGCATCTCCACGCCAATCGTTTTGTTTGCGATCTTTATGTTCGAAAGAGGGCGTTTGGGCAGGCAGAAGCTTTGAAGCAGATAGCCATAAACGGTGCTTTCCAGAATGGTGCTTTTCCAGAGTCCCCATATTCTCTCATCCTTGATAAGTCGCTCATTCTTGCGTCTTTTCGCTCCCTCTGTGATAAAGGGCGGCGGCAGTTCTATACCAAAATCCGCCGCCACCCCTTATTTCTGTCTACTTCCCTAGGTAGATCTGGTCTGTTTGCTGGATCAGGCTTGTTAATAACACCTGAGCTTCAGTGTGTTTTAGTAAGGGCGCAGACTGGCCGCACCATAAAGACATGAGTTCCGCGCGCGCTTGCTCGGTTGCCGCAAGTTTGAGCTTTCCCGTGAGCCAATTCTGGATTGGATAGGGTGCAAGTGCGCTATCGCGTAAGTCGTTCATAAACCGGTTTTGGATGCCGCGCGCAAGGCGCCCGCTAAATGCACGGGTTAGGCCGGTGTATTTAGCCTCATTGCTCAAAATTTTATTGCGATGCAATTGGCTGGTGCCCGACTCTACACAGGCTAAAAAAGCGGTGCCGATTTGTACCGCATCTGCGCCAAGCGTTAATGCGGCGGCTATGCCACGGCCATCGGCAATACCGCCCGCGGCTACGACAGGAATCCTGACCGCATCAACCACTTGCGGGATCAGGCTAAAGGTACCCATCAGCGACTCTTCTGGTTTACGCAAAAAGGAAACCCGGTGGCCACCCGCTTCAAATCCAGTAGCTACCACCATATCAACGCCTCCTGCTTCTAAGGCGCGAGCTTCATCAGGCGTAGTTGCTGCACCCAGCGTCATAATCCCCAAGGATTTGCATTGCTCTATAACCCAGGTTGGAGGCACACCGTAAACGAAACTGAATACCTTGGGGCGAGCTTCCAATACAGCATGCATCTGCTCATCAAAATCCGGTGAGAAGTGTTGCGGTTGTTCTGGTACCGGTAACCCCAACTCGGTGTAATAGGGCAGAAGAGGTTGCAGGTACTCCTGGTATTGCACAGGGCTTGGTTGTGCGTCGCTCTGGTCAAACGGTAGCCATAAATTGAGTGCGAAAGGTTTTTGGGTTTGTGCACGTATGGCGGCTGCGACTTTGCTGATGTCTGGCGCCGTTAAATGATGCACACCAAATGAGCCGAGGCCTCCTGCCTCGGACACGCACGCCGCCAAATTCACGCTCGACAAGCCACCGCCAAACGGCCCCTGAATAATGGGCACGTCTAATCCCAGTCGCTGGCTCACGCGGGTTGTGCGCCAAGTGTTCATGATAAAAGCCCCTCCGCTTGCATGGCCGCCTTGACTGCAGGGCGATTTTTAATTCTCGTTAAATAAGCTTGTAAGTTAGGTAAGTCCGCTAGCGATAAATCTACATGTGCTGCCCAACCGGTGACGGTAAACAGGTAAGCGTCTGCAATTGTAAATTCATTACCGGTCAGATAATCCCGCTGAGCCAGTTGAGTTTCCAGCCACTCGTACTTTTTACGCAGAACACTGCGCAGCGTAGCCTTGGCGCTGGCATCCAGTTTCGCGTTAAAGAGTGGGGTAAAAGATTTATGTAATTCGGACGTTATGTAGTTTTGCCATTCAGTGACGCGATAACGCGTCATTTTGGATTCCGGCAGCAAAGAGTCTTCCGCAGACATATCCGCAATAAATTGCGCGATGATTGGCCCTTCGGTCAGTCGGCTGCCGTCTTCCAGTTCAAGTGTTGGAACCTGACCTTTGGGGTTTATCGCATAAAAATCGGCTCCGCCCTGGGTGCGGTGTGAATTCAAATTGACCTGCTCAAGATCAAAGTTGAGCCCCGCTTCACGCAGCACAATATGAGGGGCAAGTGAGCAGGCGCCGGGAGAAAAATAAAGTTTCATAGTAAAAGTCCTCTGGGTTTGTTCTTGGGTTGTTTATGCTGGACTCATTCTATTTATTGCTTTATGGTTAATAAATATTCAAAAAATCAAATTATATGTTCTATGGAGTAACAAATGACTCGCGTCTTTAACGAGGTAATGCTGGGGTCTATCGAATTATTTTGCCTCTGCGCGGAGCAGGGTAGCTTCTCAGGTGCTGCTGTTGTTGCCGGGGTTACGCCTGCAGCCGTCAGCCGCAGTATTGCCCGGCTCGAAGCGCGTTTGGGGGTGACTTTATTTGCCCGCACTACGCGCCGCGTCAGCCTTACGGATGCAGGTTATTTATATTTTCAGCGCTGCAAGGAAGTGCTTGGTCAGTTGGCGGATGCAGAGCGTGAATTGGCGGGGAATCAATTGTCACCATCGGGCGTGGTGCGTATCAGCATCCCGACTCCTTTTGGGCATTTTCGTATCTTGCCGTTGATTCCTGCTTTTAATGAGCTCTATCCGGATGTGCGCTTGGAAGTTCAGCTCAGCAACCAAAATGTTGATCTCACTGGCCAATTTGATTTGGCCATTAGAGGGCGCAACATTCCCGATTCCAGCCTGATTGCGCGCCACCTTGAAGATGCGAAATTAGTTACCGTGGCTGCGCCTGCTTATCTTGCCAAAGCAGGCATTCCGGAAACGCTGGATGATCTGGATAAACACAACTGCATCCAATTTCAATTGCCGAGTACAGGGCAGCCGATTCCATGGTTATATAGGACTGATGGTCGAGAGATCGATAAATTAACGAGTGGAACTGTCTGTTTTTCAGAAGATATTCTGGGTGCAGTAAGCCTTGCTCGCCACGGCGGGGGCCTTATGCAGACTTACGATTTTTGTGTGCAGGAGCGTCTCAATCGCGGTGAGCTAGTGGAAATTTTGCCGCACTACAAAGGTAGCTTTAGGCCATTTTCGCTGCTCTATTCCAAAGATCGCCATATGCCAATCAGGGTAAAAAAATTCATTGAATTTTTGATAGAGCAGCTTGGTGCTAACAAAGCATTACCTGAGTAAAAAGACTGCGTAAAAAGTTAGCTTTCCAATTTTGCATCCAGCGTAATCTTTGCGTTTAACAATTTTGAAACGGGGCAACCTTCTTTTGCCTTGTTGGCAATCTCCAAAAATTTGGTGTTATCGGCACCAGGAATTTTTGCGGTTAAATCCAAATGGGATGCGGTGATGGTAAATCCGGATTCCTGTTTTTCCAGCGTAATGGTTGCTGTGGTTTTAATTGTATCCACAGTCAAACCTGCTTCGGTTAAGGCAAGCGAAAGCGCCATACTGAAGCAGCCTGCGTGGGCGGCGCCAATCAATTCTTCCGGATTGGTGCCAGGGCCATCTTCAAATCGCGTATTAAAACCATATTGTGCGTCGCGCAGAGCGCCGCTTTGGGTAGAGATTTTTCCTTTACCTTGTTTGAGGTTTCCGATCCATTCGGCATTGGCTGAGCGTTGCATAAGTTACTCCTGAAACGATGATTAATCAGGCTTAGCATTATTTCTGTGGCAAGGATTAGGGTCTGTGCGTTGTCTAGCTTAAATGACCTAAGGGAACCGGCAATTTTTGTGAGCTTGATCACACTTGGCTGGATTTGATTCAAATTATTTTTGACGCCTGAAATTGCCTTGGGCAGACTCAGCATAGTTCTTCCGCATCATCTTTTAATAATTAATCAGGGAGTTAATGGTATGCATCTCAGTCCTTTTCGCGTTGCATTATTGGTTGTGATTTTCGTAGCTTCACATTTAGTATTTGCCGATCAAAAAATAAAAACCAAGAGCAATATCAAAAATGATCGCTTGGCTGAGTCGTCTTCTGCGGCAGCCTGTGTTGATGCAAAAGAAGGTTCTGCGGATGGAAAGACAGCTTGCAAAACGGAGTCTTCACAAAGTTCGGCAGCAAGCAAACCAGCTGACACATCCAAACCTTGATTTGAGAAGTTTACGGCCCCGAGAAGGGGCCGGATCGTGTTTTTTGTTAGGTGATGTGCGGAGGCAAGGCGGTACGGAACCGTTTATAAAAAGCAGGGATTTGCGGAAAACTAAAGTTGGACCTTAGGTCCCTACCAAAATGCTGAATGCTGCTTAAATCAAATCAAGTGACGATTAATTAATTCCTGCTTTAAATAGGCGTAGAAAATGGGTGCCGCTACTACGCCTGCAATCCCGAATATAGATTCCATTACCAGCATTGCGATTAACAGCTCCCAAGCCTTGGCTTGAATTTGCGTGCCGATAATTTTGGCGTTGAGAAAATATTCCAGCTTGTGCAACACAATTAAGAAAACGAGTGAGCTCGCTGCGACCGGAATACCAAAAGGCAGTGCGACTATCACAAGAATAGTGTTGGAAATAAGATTGCCGACAATTGGCAATAGACCCGCCACAAAGGTGATTACCACCAAACTTTTTGCCATGGGTAAATGGATATCCAGCAGCGGTAAAACCACGAGAACATAAAGCCCCGTAAAAAAAGTATTCACAGCTGAAATACGCACTTGCGCAAATACAACTTTCTTAAAAGCGCGACTTAAGGTTTTTATTCTATCAAGCAGTGCGGCGGCGAGCGGCGCGCTGGGTAATTGATTAACCATGTGTAGGGAAATCATCGCACCAATAATCATCCCCAATAAAATACGAACTAAGGTGTGGCCTGCATGGGTACTAATAGATTGTGCGTATTGTGAATGCTCGCGCATCCAGTTGGCGATGAATTCGCGCAGCTCTTCGGTGTTATCAGGCAGGTGGCTGCAAATCCATACCGGGCATTGCGCGCGCGATGCTTCAACTATATCGGCCATTTTTTGCAGTAGCGCATGAGTGCTGCCAGCTTCACTTTGAAAAAATGAAATTGCACCCCAAACGGCCAGTGTGAGCGCTGTAATAATAAATGTTCCAATCACGCTGACTGAAACCATACGCGCGCGGCCTTTGCCAACGCCTAAATCTAAACTGGGGGATAAAATCAGGACTAGTGAATGCACCAACAATCCTGCAAAAAGCGCAACCAGGAGGCCGTAGGTCAGGATTACCAGCAGAGCACCTGCAATTAAAATGTAGGATGCAATTTCCGGATAAGTGATTTTATTATTAATCATGAAGGCTTACCGATGAGTGTCTGGTTTGGTCTTATCAT
Source organism: Cellvibrio zantedeschiae (assembly GCF_014652535.1). Lineage (NCBI taxonomy): Bacteria > Pseudomonadati > Pseudomonadota > Gammaproteobacteria > Cellvibrionales > Cellvibrionaceae > Cellvibrio > Cellvibrio zantedeschiae. Next base: position 202,445 of record NZ_BMYZ01000001.1, read on the forward strand.
AGTGATATTCAACCAATAAGGGAAACTGTGGGCGCGTTACAAATTGTTGGGGGCACAGTCTAATGATTGCAAGCTAAGTACGCGGCTTTAAACCTGCGCGGCGGCGCTAAGTAATTTGGGAAGTTGGTGTTTGGGCGTTTTGCACAGCTGCGCCATAAATGCGAAGGAGGGTGCTGCCAATTCATGCCGGGTTTGCAATTCTTCCAATAAACTCAACCACAAGTGCGCAGTAATTTCTGCATCTGCCAGGGCCCGGTGGTAAATACCCTCGCTCGGTAGATTTTTATATTCAACCAAGGTGACTAATTGGTGGTTGGGCGCTTGCTGAAAAAGTCTGCGCGATGCCAATAAGCTGCAAGCAATTCCGCCATTAAAACTGCGTTTAATTCGTTTGAATTCTGCGCGCAAAAAGCGCTCATCAAAAGACGCGTTGTGGGCAACTAAATTGTGGCCATCGATAAATTCAAAAAACTCCTGCATTACTTCTGCATTTTTACGGGCTTCGCTGGCCATGCGGTTGGTGATGCCGGTGAGATTCTCAATAAAAAGTGGAATGCGTACACCGGGATTCATGAGTTGTTGAAAGCGCCGCGTTATTTGTCCGTTCTCAATTAAGACTGCACCAATTTCAATGCTGCGATCACCCATGTCGGGCGACAGACCTGTGGTTTCAAAATCGAAAACGATCAAGGTATCGGCAGGGCGTGCAGCTAGGTGTATGGTCATTTAAATGCAGTAATTATTTGCGGTGGGCGAGGGTCATAGCTTACCGCGTTGGCTGGATTTTTTCTCGCACACTATTTAAACGTTAATCTCCAAGCCAGCAGGGGACTGGCCCCAAACCAGTTACTCCAATGTCATTCACAGACTTATTCACAGCTTCTGTGGATAAACGATTGCTCGCTTTCACAACAGTTTGAATGCACCCTAATCAGGCATTGGCATAAATACTGCTGACCATTCTTTGTCGCTAGCCCTGGCGGGCGCCAGTTCACGCGAAATTTCGCCATTTTTACAATAAGCGCGCGGGTATTTTCTACCCAAGCTGGGGCTGATGACGTAGAATGCCGCCCTATTTTGAAGCTTCATTTAATTTCATTGATCTTTGTTTGTTGATCTTAATTGGTCCCCTGATTTTGGCCCCGTTTTTTTGGAGAGACGTCCGATGTTAAAGCTACCTGAAACCCTGCGCGAGAATGTACGCCTGCTAGGGGAGCTCTTGGGTGAGACGATTCACGCCCATGAAGGCGAGGATCTATTTGCTAAAGTCGAGGGGATTCGTAAATTAGGCAAGGCTATTACCCGTACTGAGAATGGCGACTCTGCACCTTTGGTTAAGCTGTTGGGCGAGCTGGATGACGCTGACATTCTGCCGATAGTTCGCGCGTTTAACCAATTCCTAAACCTGGCGAATATTGCTGACCAGGAGTACTTCTCAAGTGCTGAATCTGAGCGCGAAGATGTTCTCCAGGCCATGTTGCTGGAGTTCTCTGACAAATACGGCAAAGAAGAGCTGGCAAAAAAAATCAGCGAGCTGAGCATTGAGTTGGTGCTTACTGCGCATCCTACCGAAGTCACTCGCCGCACCCTGATTCGCAAATACGACCAAATCGTAGATACCTTGGCCGACAAACAAAACGGCAGCCTTTTAACGTTCGAACAAGACAAATTGCGTGGCCGCTTGCACCGTTTGGTGGAAGAAATCTGGGCTACTGATGAGATTCGTACTACCCGCCCAACAGCTATTGACGAAGCCAAGTGGGGCTTTGCCGTTATCGAAAACAGCTTGTGGGAAGCGGTGCCTGATTTTATTCGCCACCTCGACCGTTTGAGCAAGCGTCACCTTGGCACTGGTTTGCCAACAGACGTTCAGCCGTTCAAGTTCTTCTCGTGGATGGGCGGCGACCGCGACGGTAACCCCAACGTAACCCATAAAATTACCCGCGAAGTTCTTTTGCTTGGCCGCTGGATGGCGGCTGAGTTGTACTCGCGCGATGTGTACAGCTTGGGCGGCGACTTGAGTATGAGTGAGGCGAGCGACGAGCTGCGCGCGATCTACCCAAGTGCAACGCCTTACCGCGATGCCATGTTCACCCTGCGCAAGCGCATTCAGGCGACCTTGGAGTGGGCAGAAGCTCGCTTGCAAGGCCGCATCGTAGAAACACCGGAAGATTTGATTGTTAGCCGCGAAGATTTGCTTGAACCTTTGATGGTTTGTTACAGATCTCTGAACGATGTGGGCTTGCCGCACATCGCCAACGGCCCATTGATGGATACCATCCGCCGCATCCACTGTTTCGGCATCAACCTTGTTCCGCTGGATATTCGCCAAGACGGCGAGCGTCATGTTAAAGCTGTCGATGAATTGGTTTCTTATCTGGGCTTGGGCGAATATGCCAAATGGTCAGAAGAAGAGCGTCAGGCATTTCTGCTCGAACAATTGGGCAGCAAGCGTCCGCTGATGCCACTGCAATGGCCGGTAAGTGATGATACCGCTGAAGTGCTGGCTACCTGCCGCGTAATTGCGAGTGAGCCGCGCGAAATTCTTTCTCATTACATTATTTCTATGGCGCAACAGCCATCCGACGTACTTGCGGTAGCGCTCTTATTGAAAGAGTGCGGCATGACGTGGGATATGCCGATTGTTCCCTTGTTTGAAACCCTTGATGACCTCGACCGCGCGCCCATCGTAATGGATCGTTTGTGGAGTCTCGACTGGTACCAAAAATACAGTGCGAAAGACCAAACCGTGATGATCGGTTATTCAGATTCGGCGAAAGACGCCGGCAAGTTCTCTGCAACCTGGGCGCAATATAAGGCGCAAGAGAAGTTGGTTGCACTGGCTGAAAAATATGAAGTGTCATTGGTTCTGTTCCACGGCCGTGGCGGTACCGTTGGCCGTGGCGGTGGCCCGGTAGAAAAAGCTATGGCATCGCAGCCACCGGGCTCGATTCTTGGGCGTATCCGTGTAACTGAGCAGGGCGAAATGATTCGCTACAAGTTTGGTTTGCCGCGTGTAGCTTTCAGCAGCTTGTCCTCATATGTAGTAGCTACCCTGCGCGCAACCATATCACCGCATGATGCACCAGCACCTGAATGGCGTGACCTGATCGAGCGTATGGGTGCATCCAGTTTGGAAGCCTACCGCAGCGTTGTTCGCGGTCACGACCACTTCGTACCTTATTTCCGCAGTCTGACTCCTGAACAAGAGTTGAGTTTGCTGGCCTTGGGCAGTCGTCCGGCCAAACGTAAATCAACCGGCGGCGTAGAAAGCCTGCGTGCGATTCCCTGGGTATTTGCCTGGACGCAAGTTCGCTTGAACTTGCCTGCATGGTTGGGTGCGCGCCAAGCGCTTGAATATGCTTTAGAGCATGAACCCAAAACTCTGCAAGACATGGTAACCAACTGGCCATTCTTCTCCAGCTTCCTTGATTTGCTGGAGATGGTAATTGGTAAAGCCGATGGTCCAATCTGCACTTACTACGAAGAGCAGTTGGTACCGGCGGAATATCATGGCCTTGGCAAGCAATTGCGCGATGATTTGAAAGCGCTGGAAATGTTGATCAATGAGTTGAAGAAGCAAGACATTTTGTTGAAAGACGAACCTTTGCTACGTCAATCATTGGAAGTACGTAAGCCTTATGTTGATCCGCTCAACTACTTGCAGGCGGAGTTGTTGAAGCGTTACCGCAGCAGCAAGTCTATTAGCCCTGATCTTGAGCGCGCATTGAAAGTAACAATGGCCGGTATTGCCGCCGGTATGCGTAATACGGGTTAGAAGCTATCTACGTTGCTTTTGCGGCGTTAAAAATGATTTGGAAATGCTCACTTATTTCAATAAGCTCCGCTTTCAAAATCATTTTTGCCTTGCATAAGCTGCCTCGATAACGCTTCTGCGAAATAAAAAAACCGCGCAACTGCGCGGTTTTTTTATGGTATTAAATTAGTTTTAGCTTTGGGTTTAAGCTTCATATTTAGTAGGGGGTGTCATCCTCGCGCAGCGGGGATCCACGGGGCTGGCGCTCCAGCTCTTTATGTTGCTTAAAAACTGGATCCCCGTTGCGCGAGGACGACGACTCCCTTCTTGTGTAGATCGGTTTAACGATTATGCGCCAACTTAAAGAACTCCATCATTTCTTGAAGTTGCATGGCCTGATGTGAAAGTTCTTCAGCCGTTGAGTAGAGTTCTTCCGCTGCCGTTGAATTCTGTTGGGTAGCTATGCTGATTTGGGAAATTGCTGTTGTAATCTGGTTTGCGCCCATACTTTGCTCGTGACTTGCCGCTGAAATTTCTTGCACAAGGTCGGCAGTTTTGCGAATTGACGGTACCATCGCGTTTAGCAGGCTACCTGCATCCACCGCTTGTTTTACCGAGCTATTAGCCAGCTCGCCAATTTCTTTTGCGGCAGTTTGGCTGCGACCGGCTAACTTGCGCACTTCGCTGGCGACTACCGCAAACCCGCGTCCATGTTCGCCAGCGCGGCCTGCTTCAATGGCGGCGTTGAGCGCAAGCAAATTGGTTTGGTAGGCAATGTCATCGATAACGCTGATTTTCTCCGCAATCTTTTGCATGGCTTCTACTGTATGTGTCACTGCATCGCCGCCGCGGGCAGCTTCTTTGGCACTCTGCGTGGCAATGCTATCGGTGATTTTTGCGTTGTCGTTGTTTTGGCTGATCGAGGCTGAAATCTCCTCCATAGAAGCGCTCGTCTCTTCCACACTTGCCGCCTGTTCTGTTGCCGCCTGGCTAAGCGACTGCGCGGTCGCACTTACTTCCTCTGATGCAGATGACAAAGAATCAGCAGTGGAGCGAACATCAGTAATAATGGAAGAGAGCTTCACTATCATCTGGTTAATCGCAAACAGAATACTGCTTTGGTCTTTGCTACGCAGTTGTGCGCGCACGGCTAGGTCGCCATTGGCAACGCGCGAAATAATGTCGGCGGTGTAATTGGGTTCGCCCCCCAGTTGCAATAGCAAGCTGCGGGTAATGGCGAAGCCTAAAACAGTTGCAACCAACAAGCTGAGCAGAATCATGGAGATGTTAATCAGGCGGGTTTGCTCGTAGCGTTTAACCGATAATTCAAACTCATGCTTAGCCACTTTGGCCTGCAACTTGTTGAGTCTGCTAAACACATCGTTGAGCGGGTCAAAAATGGGGTAGATGCCGCTTTGAGTAAAATTGTTAATCGAAACTGTATCTTTATTGGTGTACCAATTTTGCAGATTGCTGAGTTGCTCGTCGGCCTTTTTCAATAAGGGCGTTGCTTCCTTTATAAGCGCGACTTCTTCGTCAACCAGTTCGGTCGCCAAATATGCTTGCCAAAGTTGGGTTGCATGCGGATGTATTTCGGCGGTTATACGCTGGGCTTCCTGAATCGTAATGATATTTTTGGCTGACTTTTGCGGTGTGTCTACCAGTATAAGTGCGTAGTCATCTATGACGTCTTTGAGTTGTTGCATAGGTACAACGCGATCGTTGTAAACGGTTTGCATGCCCAGGTTCGCATCGCGCATACCCGATATGCCCATAATGCCGATAACAAGCATCAGTGCAATCAATGTCCCTGCAAGAATGGCCAAACGCATGGCCACGCGCATATTGTTTAACATGAGAATCTCCTTAGATACTTATACTTTTAAGCAGCAACTGAGGTCGCTTTTATTCTGGAGGCGAAGTGTAAGTCGCGTCCTTAAGTGGAGTTTTATTTTCAGCACTATTGGAATAACCCTAGTTAACGACCTATAGCTTGTCAAAACCGCTTCATTGAGTAGGTTTACTTAAAAAGCAGATCTAAACTTTCGTTATTTGCGTTACTAAAACATCATAGAAATTTTTTTTAATTCAGATTTTAAATAAGGAGAAAGTTTTTCCAACTTCCTTATTCGTCCTTACATGAATGGCGCATCAGTACTTTATATTAGCTGCCTGCGATAGAGTATTTTTACCTAGACGTTCCTGCCGGATTGTCCCTCCCTTCTTTTGACACCCATTTAAACGGGGTCTATACCTAAATTTGTTTAAAGCAAGGCTCTCTATTGAGTCCTGATTGCTATTTGTCATTTTTTCGCTTCTTTTCTTGCAAGTAAATTTATAACGGACTGAGTGCTATGAACTCTCGCAACTATTCACAGACCCATAACGGGTCACAGGCTCAAAACTCATATCAGTCCAATAAGTGGGCAAATGCAGATTCTGCAGCGCCTTCTTCATTATTACTTTTGGGTGGGCTTGGTGTTACAGCGCTGCTCGCTGTTGTTGTTATTTTTTTAGGCGCTTTTTCGTTTTTTATAAAAGCAGTGTTATTTCTTTTGGTGGTGGCGGGTAGCGCTATTGCATTTCTGCAAGCGCAAACTTTTATTCGTAATAGTCAGAACCAAGAGCAAATGCGCGCAGCTGGCTTGCGTCAGCAAGAGCAGTTGCATCAGCTCAAACAAATCACTAGCAATTACCAACAATTAATTCGCGAGTTATTGCCACTCTGGCAACGCCAAACTGATTTGGCGAAATTCCAAATGGAACAAAGTATTACGGAATTGGTAAATCGTTTTTCCGAAATTCACCAGCGTTTGCAATCTTCTGTTGAAAGTGCGCAAGCAACTGCAAGTGGTATGAGCGGCCAACAAGGTCTTAGTGGTGTTATCGATTTTGCCAACGTAGAGTTGGGGCAGCTCGTACAAACCTTACGCAATGCGATTCAACAGCGCGATGAACTATTAACAGAAATTTCCGGGCTTTCAGAAATTACGAATGAGTTGAGCACCATGGGTGCGGATGTCGCGGGCATCGCATCGCAAACAAACTTGTTAGCTTTGAACGCTGCTATTGAAGCTGCACGCGCTGGCGAATATGGGCGCGGATTTGCGGTAGTGGCTGATGAAGTGCGCACGCTTTCCAGTCGCTCTGGCGAAACAGGTTCTCGAATTGGTAAGCGTATTCAGCAAGCAAATGCTGCATTGCAAAAAACTTTGGACCGCACGACTGAATACGCCGCGCAAGATGACCAGCGTTTAACACAATCAGAATCGTCTATCGAAGAAGTTCTCAAGCAATTTCAAAACTCAAGCGAACGCATTATGCAATGCGCGGGCTCGTTGGAAAGTGAAAGCTCACACGTTCAACACAGCGTTGAGGAAGTATTGGTCAATTTGCAGTTTCAAGATCGGGTTGGACAAATTCTCAGCCACGTTACTAACGACATCGAAAAATTTGTAGCTGTTATTAATGATCATCATCAGCGATTGGACGCTGGCCAGGATGTAGAGCCCATTGATGTTCAGCGTTGGCTGGCGGATGTACGTAAAACTTACACCACTCTTGAACAAGTGGATGTACATCATGGCAAACACGATTTTAATAAACCCAATAATTCTGACGTAACACTTTTTTAGGAGTAAGGCATGTCCAAGGTTATTTTGGTAGTGGATGATTCCGCCAGCGTAAGACAAGTTGTCGGTATTGCATTGCGCGGAGCAGGCTATACCGTTGTTGAAGCATCTGATGGCAGAGATGCGTTGTCCAAATTGGATGGCCAGCAAAAAATTAATTTAGTTATTTCCGATGTAAATATGCCCAATATGGATGGCATTACCTTTGTTAAAGAAATGAAACAAAAAGCCAATTTCAAATTTACACCCGTCATTATGCTTACCACCGAAGGTGCAGATGACAAAAAGCAAGAAGGTAAGGCTGCTGGTGCTAAAGCGTGGATTGTAAAACCCTTCCGCCCTGAACAATTGTTACAAACCGTTTCTATGTTGATTTAGTAAAAATTTCTTCGCACATCACGGCGCGTATGGCCAGCTCAAGGTAAGGATGGCAATTAATGAACATCACCCGCAAGAATAATAAATCAGGCACCATCTTTAATGTTGATGGTGAGCTAACGATTTATACAGTGTCCCAAGCCAAGCAGACATTTCTGGATGATTACGAAAATTTCACCAGCCCGGTTGCGCTCGATCTTCGCAGTGTGAGTGAAATTGATACGGCGGGTTTACAGCTTCTTTTGTTTTTGCACAAGCAACTCAGTGCCATAGGTAAGGCAGTGCATGTAAGCAAAAGTAATGAACATGTCGATGCACTTTTAAAAAACCTGGATGTAGCTTCTTACTTTACCCTGGACAATTAACATGAATTTCGACAGCGCCTTGCAAACATTTTTTGCCGAAGCAGAAGAGCTACTGGTTTCCATGGAATCTGCACTTTTGCGTATGGATGAAGGTGAAACTACACCGGATATTATTAATGAAGTATTTCGCGCAGCGCACACCATAAAAGGTTCCGCTGGCTTATTCGGGCTTGATGACATTGTTGCGTTTACCCACAAAGTCGAAAACGTTTTGGATTTGGCACGCGATGAAAAAATAAGTATTAGCAGCGATTTACTTAGCGTGCTTTTACCCTGTCGCGACCATATCGCGCATTTGGTTGATAACGCTTTGCAAGAAAATGCCAACGATGCGGAATGTATTGCAAAAGGCGATGCATTGATCAACGCACTATCACCCTGGTTGGGAGCTCCGCCAAAACCAGCAGCACCAGCGCAAGCCGTTCTCTCATCCAATATGGATAAAGCCGTCGCAAGCGAGCGCGATTTATGGCATATCTCAGTTCGCTTGGGCCCGGATTTGTTGCGTAATGGTATGGATCCGGTTTCCATTATTCGCTTTTTAGGGACCATGGGAACCATTACCCACATAGCAACCCTGACCGACAATTTACCGGAGCTGGCAGAATTCGATCCTGAACAATTGTATTTAGGTTTTGAAATTACTCTGGAAAGCTCTGCAACCCAATCTGAAATTGAAAACGCATTTATGTTCGTGCGCGACGATTCAGACATCCAGATTATTCCGCCGCGCAGCAATATCAGTGCCTACATAGATTTAATTAAGTCCCTACCAGAAAACACTCATCGCTTGGGTGAAATTCTGGTGAAGAGCCATGTGATTACTTATCAGGACCTCGAACAGGCATTAGCAACCCAAAAAGCACAAGCGGTTGCTCAGGTGCAAATCCCGTTGTTGGGACAAATCCTGATTGACGATCAAGACGTTTCCCCAGAATTAGTAAATGCTGCACTGGATAAGCAAAAGAAAAATCAGGAGCGTCGCGCTGGTCCAGAGAATCGTTTTATTCGTGTTGATGCAGAGCGCCTGGATAAATTAATTAATTTAATTGGCGAGTTGGTGGTAAATCGTCAGCGTGTTGATTTGCTCGCTTCTAAATTGGGTAACACCAATTTGACGGAAGCTATTACATCAATGGGAAATTTCACCGAGCAAATTCGCGATGCAGCGCTTACCTTGCGTATGGTGCCCATGGCAGAAACCTTCCAGAAATTTAAGCGCGTAGTGCGCGACACTGCAAAAGAATTGGGAAAAGAAATCGAGCTGGATATTGAAGGCGCGGAAACCGAGCTGGATAGATCCATGGTGGAAAAATTAAATGATCCGCTTATGCACATTGTGCGCAACGCAATGGATCACGGCATTGAACCTGTCGCAGTTCGCCAATCGCGCAACAAACCGAGTGCCGGCACTATTTCACTTAAGGCGCGCCACGATGCTGGCAATATCGTCATAGATATTAGCGATGACGGTGGCGGTTTGGATTTGGAACGCATTCGCAAAAAAGCTATTGCCAATGGTGTGATTGAAGAGGGCGTGCATTTAAGTCGCCACGAACTCTACCAACTTATTTTCCACCCCGGCTTATCCACTGCTGAAAAGGTCACCAATATTTCCGGTCGCGGTGTAGGTATGGATGTGGTGAAGCGCAACATCACCGAGCTGCAGGGCGCTATTGAAATTGATAGCGAAGTTGGAGTGGGTACGCAATTTACCATACGTTTACCACTTACTCTGGCAATTATCGATGGCTTCCATGTGGGTGCAGGCAATATTGATTTTATCGTTCCGCAAAACACCATTCTTGAATGCGTTGATTTAGGTTCACTCAATCACGTGCAAGGCCAAAGTTGTGTGAACCTGCGCGGCGAACAAATTCCCTATATACGTTTGCAAAAATTATTTTCGTTGAAAGCAGTCGACGAATCGCGAGAAAAATTAGTGGTGGTTCAGTTTGGCGATAAGCGCGCCGGTATTGTTGTAGATGTATTACACGGTGAGATACAAACCGTGGTGAAACCCATGGGCCCAATTTTCCAGGCATTAAAAGGTATTGGTGGCTCAAGTTTGTTGGGAACAGGCGCCGTCGCATTAATTTTGGATGTACAGCAGCTTATTGGTTTCGCCATCAATAAAGAGCATTCGCGTACAGGTTCTTTAGTGCCAGGCGCACAGGAGTAAAAAATGAATAGTTTGAGCAAACAAAAGAAAAACCTTGCCGAAAAAATTTCCAAACAATTTCTCACGTTTCGTATTGGCAATGAACATTACGGGCTTGAGTTGTCACAAACCCGCGAAATTATTGAATACAGCGGTATTACCGAAGTGCCACTTATGCCGAGCTTTTTACGCGGTGTCATAAATTTGCGTGGTGAAGTGGTGCCGGTTATCGATTTGGCTGTACGGCTTGGGCGCAAGTCGATAGAAGTTCAGCGCCGCACCTGCATTATTGTGGTGGAGTTAACCAATAACGATCAGCATCACGTGCTGGGTTTGCTGGCTGATGCAGTGAGCGAAGTTATCGAAATGGACGACGAAAATATCGAAGATGCCCCCTCCTTTGGAGCCAATATTCGTGCGGAGTTTATTCAGGGCATTGCCAAGCAAGGTGAAGAATTTGTGGTGTTGCTGGACGCAAACAACGCCTTGTCGATTCGTGAATTAGCGCATTTGGTTGAGGCAGAGTTGCAGTAACTGTTACTGCATTCCGGGCTTATAAACGTATTTAAATTTTCAATATTGTTGGAGTATATCCGTGACTATCGCACAGAAAATGATTTCACTCGTAGCATCTGCACTTATTGGCATTTTGCTGTTGGCAGGTTTGGCCCAGTATCAAATTGAGCACGTATTTGAGAAGGCAAATTTTGCCAACGTCAATACGGTTCCGGCAATGAAATTCCTGGGCATTATGCAGACAAATATTTTATTCATTCGTCTCTCGGTTTCGCAAAATGCAGAATTGAAAACGGTAGACGAGCGAGTAGCCTCTGAGACCAAAATTAAAACCTATATCGAAAAAGCTGATAAGGCTTTTAAAGATTACGAAGGCACTATTGCAGATGACACCGATAAAAAGATGTTTGAAAAAGAATCTGCCGCGTACAAAAAATATGTAGAGTTGTTGCCGGGAATTCTGGCTGCTTCACGTGCAGGCAATGTGGAAGAAAATAATCGCCTGCGTGCAATCTCCAGAGAGTTTTCCGGTGGCTCTATAGATGCCATTACCGAGCACCTGGATTACAACGTTAAACTGGGCCAGGAAGGTGCTGATGCTGCATTGGCAACCAAAAAGAGTGCCGTATTAACAGCAATTGTTATTGCATCCATTACTTTGTTTGTTATTGCCGCTATCGGGTTCTTTATTACGCGCAATTTATTAAAACAATTAGGTGGTGAACCAAGTTATGCATCGGAAATTCTGGGTCGTGTCGCTGTAGGTGATTTAACAACCGATATTCACATCAAACATGGTGATACCACCAGTATGCTTGCGGGCATTAAGGATATGGTTTCCAAACTCACCGATATCATTCACGACGTTAACAGTTCGGCCAATGCGCTGGCATCTGCCTCTGAAGAAGTAAACGCGACTGCACAATCATTAGCCCAAGGTGCATCTGAGCAAGCGGCGAGCGTTGAAGAAACTTCTGCTTCGATGGAAGAAATGTCTGCGTCTATTGCGCAAAACAATGACAACGCCCGTGTAACTGACGGCATGGCTCAGAAATCAGCGCGCGATGCGGTGAGTGGTGGTGAAGCTGTATCGGAAACTGTACACGCCATGCAAAAAATTGCCGAACGTATTGGCGTTATTGATGACATCGCTTATCAAACCAATTTGCTCGCATTAAACGCTGCGATTGAAGCAGGCCGTGCAGGCGAACATGGCCGCGGTTTTGCTGTGGTGGCTTCGGAAGTGCGCAAGCTTGCTGAGCGCAGCCAAATTGCTTCACAGGAAATTGGCGAGTTGGCAACGTCCAGCGTGAAGCGCGCAGAGCTTGCTGGAACCTTGTTACAAGACATGCTGCCTTCAATTCGCAAAACTGCAGATTTGGTGCAAGAGATTGCTGCTGCATCTTCTGAGCAAACAACAGGTGTAACGCAAATTAATACCGCGATTGGGCAGGTTAGCCAGACCATGCAACACACAGCAGCCGCTTCTGAAGAGTTAAGTTCTACGGCAGAAGAAATGAGCTCACAAGCTATTCGCTTGCAAGAGGCTATGACGTTTTTCAAATTGGTGAATGACGGCAGCAATCACAAGCCACGTGCTGCCTCAGGTAAATCGCAAAAAGCGCCAGCCATTAAAGAACCAAAGCAGTCTGTTGTTAAAAAATCGGGTCGTGTTGTGGATTCTGACCTCGACAAAAACTTCGTCAGTTTTAATTAAGCCTAACAAAAGGACAGGTATATGTTGAGCAACCTGAGTTTGAAAACAAAAATATTAATGCTGAGTGCTCTGGTCGCCCTTGGTTTGTTCTTCCTTGGTTTTATTGCCTATGTGCAGATTCGCGAATTTAACGACATAGTCAGTGAGGATGCGCAGATCACTCAACAGCGTTCTGATCTTGCCGCTGAAATCGAGCAGGCTTCAGTCGCCTTTAAATCCCAGGTGCAGGAATGGAAAAACATTTTACTACGCGGGAATGATGAGGAAAAACTGGAACGATACACCAAAGGGTTTAACAAAGAAGAGGCCGAGGTGCAAAGTCATTTGACCAAGGCAGTTAGTTTGCAAAAGAAACTTGGTCAAGCGTCTACAGAAATTGAAGTCTTTCAGAAAGAGCATTTAGGTCTTGGTAAAAATTACCGTGAAGCTCTGGCGACTTTTAAAGCGGCAGATCCAGAATCTGGTAAGAAAGTTGACAAGCTCGTGACAGGTATGGATCGCGAAGCCACTCGCCAAATGGCAGATTTGTCGGCGGGTATGAGCGCAAGCTTTAAAAAATACCTTGAAGAATCGCGCGCAAAAACCGATAAGTTATACGGCGATTCCGTTAAAAAGCTGGTCGTTATTAGTTTGATTGCCTCGCTCTTTATCATCGGCATCATGAGTTTGGTTTTCCTTGATTTATTTAAATTGTTGGGCGGCGAGCCTGCTTATACCGCCGATGTTGTTACGCAGGTAGCGGCGGGCAATCTCGCCATTGATATCGCGCTTAAACCGAAAGATACGACGTCGCTATTGGCTTCAGTTGCGCGCATGCGTGAACAACTTGCGCAAATTATTACGGAGGTAAGCAGCTCTGCAGATGCTTTGTCGTCGGCCTCTGAAGAAGTTAATTCAACGGCACAGTCGCTTGCACAAGGTGCATCTGAACAAGCGGCAAGTGTTGAAGAAACCTCAGCGTCCATGGAAGAGATGTCTGCTTCCATCGCGCAGAACAATCAAAACGCGAGCATTACTGATGGCATGGCCCAAAAAGCAGCGCGGGATGCTGCAACGGGTGGGCAAGCAGTTTCAACTACAGTTGATGCCATGCAAAAAATTGCAGATCGAATTGGTGTAATTGATGACATTGCCTACCAAACTAATTTGCTTGCGTTGAACGCGGCGATTGAAGCAGGTCGCGCTGGCGAACACGGGCGCGGATTTGCAGTGGTTGCATCTGAAGTGCGCAAGCTTGCTGAGCGTAGCCAGGTTGCATCCCAGGAAATTGGTGCGCTCGCGCGCGAAACAGTGGTGCGCGCAGAAGAGGCTGGAAAACTTCTTGAAGATATGGTGCCGTCTATTCGCAGAACAGCAGATCTGGTTCAGGAAATTGCCGCAGCGTCCGGTGAACAAGCCTCAGGTGTTGGCCAAATTAATACGGCCATTAATCAAGTAAGCCAAACCATGCAGCACAATGCGGCGGCCTCTGAGGAATTGAGTTCCACTGCAGAGGAAATGAGTGGCCAGGCAATTCGCCTGCAAGAAGCTATGACTTATTTCCGATTGGCGCGTTAGTGTGTTTAAGGCTTTGGTGCCTGAGCATCAAAGCCGGTTGGTCAGTGGCTGTCAACCTGCAATACGCAGGTTGAATAATGAAAGCTAACCATTATTTGTTTTATGGGTGCTGTTTCAAGTATGACTGTGGAATCAATTAATCATCTGCCCAGTGACAAAGAGTTTTATTTATTTCAGCAGCTTATTTTGGATAAGTTGGGAATTTTTCTACCTTTGCAAAAAAAAGCGCTATTGAGTAATCGTTTGTGGAAGCGATTGCGTGAATGCGATTTGAATTCCTATCAGGATTACTACCGGCTTATTGTTGATAAAAAAGGCGAAGCGGAATTACATGTGGCGTTGGAACTTGTCACTACCAATGAAACCTATTTCTTTCGTGAGCAAAAACATTTCGACTACATGGAGCAATCTATATTCCCCATGTTTAGAAACGGTAGCAAATTGCGTGTATGGAGTGCTGCTGCTTCTACCGGTGAAGAACCTTATAGCATTGCCATGATGCTGGCGGATAAGTGCCAATCTAATTGGGAGCTGGAGTGTTCAGACGTAAACAACACGGTTATTGAGCAAGCGCGCCGAGGGGTCTATCCCGAGTCCAGGATTCGCAATATTCCGCAACATTATTTACATCGCTTTTGCCGCAAAGGTATTGGCCCGCAAGATGGTTTCGTGCGGGTTACACAGGATTTGCGTGATCGCGTTAATTTTTTTACATTGAATTTGCATTACGATTTTCCGGATATTGGAAAATTTGATTTGGTTTTTTTGCGCAATGTATTGATTTATTTTGAAAATGACACCAAGGAGAAAGTGCTTGAACGCATAGCCAAGGTGTTAAATCCCAACGGCGTTTTATTTGTTGGGCATTCAGAGAGTTTGCACGGCGTGACACAACGATTTGCGCCTATCAAGCCAGCAATATACAGGCTTGTTAATTGAGTTATCCGTTATGAGTAAGGAATTAACGCCTCAGGATGCACGCTTAAGTATTCATCCGGGCGAATGGTATTTTGGTAATGAATACGAGAGCCTCTATACCGTTTTAGGTTCTTGTGTGGCATTAAGCGTATGGCATCCTACACTGAAAATAGGCGGCTTGTGCCATTACCTGTTGCCCGTTCAGCCCAGCCATTTAAGCGACAAAGGTTACGACGGGCGCTACGGAAAACTGGTTTTGCCGCTACTGAAGCAGGCCATGCAGCGATTTGCGCCCGCAGGGGAATATGAGTTGGGTTTGTACGGTGGCAGCGACACTATGGCTACTAACACGTCCAACTACAGTATTGGTAAACAAAATATTTTGTTCGCCCAGCGTTGGTTGCAAGATGAAGGTTTAGTGGTAATGCGCACTGACCTGGGTGGTAGGCACTCCCGTTCGCTGGTGATGGAAATGTCATCGGGTGACCTAAGCATCAAACACTATCCCGTATAAATTGGCCCAAGTTTATTGCGAGTAAAAATAGAATGAGTTGCGAGAATTTTTCACTATGGCCATAAACGTTTTAGTCGTCGATGACTCTGCAGTTGTGCGTCAGGTGCTGCGTGAAGTTTTGGGCGAAGCGCCCGATATTAATGTATATGCTGCCGTGTCTGACCCTATTTTTGCGATGCAAAAAATGCAGCAGGAATGGCCGGATGTCATAGTGCTGGATATAGAAATGCCCCGCATGGATGGCCTGACCTTTTTGCGGCAATTGATGAGTGAGCGGCCTACGCCCGTGATTATTTGCTCGTCACTTGCTGAGAAAGGTGCTGAGCTTTCACTCCAGGCTTTGGCCGCCGGTGCGATTGATATTTTCACCAAGCCGCAATTGGGTGTTAAAGATTTTCTGTTAGATGCCAAGCAACAATTTTGGAACAGCGTTCGTGGTGCAGCATCGGCACGTTTAACCAAACGCGCAGCCGAGCCACAAGCTAATAAAAAAGAAATTACCCATAAGCCAGTGCATGCCGATCTGGTGAGCATGACCAGTACGACGGATCGCATTAGCGTTATAGGTACTTCAACCGGTGGCACGCAAGCACTGGAAACTATATTGGTAAATCTGTCGCGCACTTGCCCCGGCATTGCTGTGGTGCAGCATATGCCAGAAAAATTTACCGCCGCATTTGCCAAGCGTTTGGACAGTGTCTGTGAAGTGGATGTTAAAGAAGCTGAAACGGGCGATCGTTTAATTCCCGGTCGTGTACTCATAGCGCCGGGCGGTCATCATTTGGAAATACAGCGCTCCGGTGCGCAGTATATTGCCAAAGTATTTCGCGGGCCTGCCGTTAATCGCCATTGCCCGTCGGTAGATGTTTTATTTCGTTCTGCGGCACGCGCTGCTGGCCGCAATGTAACAGGAATTATTATGACAGGTATGGGAGACGACGGCGCAAGAGGTTTGCTCGAAATGCGACAAGCTGGAGCGCGAACCATTGCACAGGACGAAGCTTCGTGCATTGTGTTTGGTATGCCTAAAGAAGCCATTAACCTGGGTGCGGCTAAGGAAATTTTATCCCTGACACAAATACCAGCAGTATTGGAGGGATAGATGAAAACAGCGGTAAATGAATTAAGTATCTTGGTTGCCGACGATAGCATTACGCAGAGGATGCACGCGCAGGCAATTTGTTCTGAATTAGGTTTACAAGATGTTCACGGCGCAACTGATGGCCGCGATGCGCTCAAAGTTTTGCTTGCACATAAAGTAGATGTTGCACTTATAGATCTCGAAATGCCCATCATGGATGGCATTGAATTGCTGCGCAGCATTGCACAAGAAAAATGTGTAAAAAGCGTTATCATCCTCAGCGCAAAAGATCCTATTTTAATTGCTAGTGTTGGCACTATGGCCGAAGCGGATGGTTTACATGTGCTCGGTACCTTTCAAAAACCTTTACAACGCGATTTGCTTGAAACCAGCTTGTTGCGTTTTGTTCGCGATTTGAAAAACAATCAAACCGATGAGCCACCGCCGCCCAGCGAAGTTACTGTCATAGATTTTTGCAACGCGCTGGATGCGGGCGATATTACTCTCGCATATCAACCAAAACTCACCGTACAAGGATTGATCTTGCGCGGTGTAGAAGCGCTTGCACGTTGGAAGCATCCGCAAAAAGGCAATATTTCCCCTGGTGTATTTATTCCCCTGGCCGAACGTCATGGGTTAATTGATACGCTCACGCGCGAGTTATTGCAAAAAGCCTTTAAACAAAAGCAAGCCTGGCAACAAATGGGTTTGCGTTTTCATATCGCATTTAATTTATCACCCCTATCTTTGGCTGATGCAGGTTTGTCAGATTGGCTGGCGGATTTGGCGCAAGAATATTCAATACCTCCTGACGAAATCACCCTGGAAGTTACGGAGAACGCTTTGCTTGGCGAACTGGCTTGTGCAATTCGCACCCTGGCTCGTTTGCGTTTGAAAGGCTTCAATATTGCAATTGACGATTACGGTACTGGCTTCGCCAATGCGCAACAATTGTCGCGCGTGCCGGCGACCGAATTGAAAATAGATCGCTCCCTGATTCATCAAGTTGCCACTCGCCCGCAGCAGGGCACTATTTTGGCTAGCACTGTTGATCTCGCTAAAAATTTAAAATTAATTACGGTTGCTGAAGGTGTGGAAACACTGGAGGACTACCGCATTTTGGTTGATTTAGGTGTGGATCAGGTGCAGGGCTTTTACTTTTCAAAGCCCCTGTACCCGGATGATTTATTGGAATGGATTAAATCCGGTTTATCAAAAATACGTCGCCAGGTGCACGGAAAGTGATTTACTAAAAAATACAATAATAGTTACAAGATTTAATTGAAGGAGGCGCAATTCAGTTACAGGAGTGTTAGTATCGCTCGCTTAGGGAGATGAGCGTTGAATTGGTCGTTTCGCATGCTGGCTGCCGCTATCTTGGCCAGCGCCTATCAAGTCTGCAACAGTTTTCGCGTTCACATCCTTAGTATAAAAATTATCTAAAGTGTTGTTTGCAATCGGCACAGTGTTAAAGATGCTGTTGAGCTATTGCATAACACATGGAAAACATTCTCCAAGTAGCAATTACTCAGGTGACAACATGCGCTATCTAAAGCTTACCGCATTTCTATTGGGAGCATGCGTTGCTCTTACTAATGCCATCGCCGACATCGCCATTCAAAACCCCGATTCTCGCAACGCCATCATTTTGGATGGACGCTGGGATACTATTATTGATCCCTATGAAAATGGTTACTACAACCACCGCTACGAAGAATCTGATAAAGGTTATTTTAAAAATGCGAAACCGGCGAACCCCAGTGATTTGGTGGAATATGATTTCGCGCGCTCACCAAAGCTGAATGTGCCCGGCGACTGGAATACCCAAGACGAAAAACTGTTTTTGTACGAGGGTACTATTTGGTATCACCGCGATTTTGATATAGGCAAAAAAACTGACCAAAAATATGCCATTTATTTCGGTGCTGTTAATTACCACGCAACTGTTTATTTAAACGGTAAAAAAGTGGACGTGCACGAAGGTGGCTTCACACCTTTTCAATTTGATATTTCAGAACAGGTGAAATCGGGCGTGAATTCGCTGGTGGTAAAGGTTGATAATCACCGCGAGCGCGACCAAATCCCAACGGTTAATACTGATTGGTGGAATTATGGTGGCATCACACGTTCGGTAAAGGTATTGCAATATCCTAAAGCCCATATCCAGGATTACTTTGTTCAGCTAAGCAAGACGGAAGAAGGAGTGTTGGAAGGCTGGGTGAAAGTTGAGAATTTTTCTAAAGAAAATGCCGATGCCCAAAAAGTAGAATTGCGAATTCCCGAGTTAAATATCTCGCAAAAAATTCCGCTAAATAAGAATGGTGAAGCTAAATTCGAAATCGCGACCAAGCCTATTTTGTGGAGCCCGGAGTCGCCAAAACTTTACACGGTTGATTTGCATTACATGCAAGACGTTGTGCACGATAAAATCGGTTTCCGCAGCATTCAGGTGCAAGGCGAAAATATTTTGCTCAATGGAAAATCAGTTTTCTTGCGCGGTATTAGTATTCACGAGGAGTCGCCTCTACATGCTGGCCGCGCATGGAGTGAAGAAGATGCCCGTATTTTGCTGACATGGGCAAAAGAATTGGGTTGTAATTTTGTGCGCTTGGCGCATTACCCCCACAGCGAATCCATGGTGCGTATGGCCGATCAAATGGGTTTATTAGTATGGTCGGAAATTCCGGTCTACTGGACAGTATTATTTAATAATCCTACGGTATACAGCAAAGCTGAAAATCAGCTGGAAGAAATGATTTCACGCGATAAAAACCGTGCATCAATTATTATGTGGTCAATGGCAAACGAAACACCTAATTCTCCTGCACGTTTGAAATTTATTGGCCAGTTGGCGCAAAAGGCTCGTGAACTTGATTCTACCCGCTTGATTACGGCGGCGCTTGATACCCAAAGCGATGAGAATGGTGTTAAAGCTATTGATGATCCTTTGTCATCCATTGTTGATGTGATTGGTGTGAATAGCTATTGCGGTTGGTATGCTGCCACACCGGGAAGCTGTGCAAGTTTGAAGTGGGTATCGCGGTATCGCAAACCTGTCATCATGAGTGAGTTTGGTGCCGATGCTTTACAAGGCCTGCATGGGGACAAAGCACAGCGTTGGACAGAAGAGTATCAAGCCGATGTCTACAATAATAATCTCGCTATGATTGATAATATGAGCTTCTTACGTGGACTTTCACCATGGATTTTAAAAGATTTTCGTTCGCCGCGTCGCCCCTTGCCCGCGGTGCAGGATTTCTGGAATCGTAAAGGCTTGCTTTCTGACAAAGGAATTAAGAAAAAATCCTGGTATATTTTGCATGATTACTACATGAAAAAAGCAGGTGATTAAATTTGGATAAAACCGCGCAATGCGCGGTTTTTTTAATTAGATGCGATGAAAGCTGTGCTGGGGAAACTTATGAATTTATTTCAAATAAAATCATTCACAAGAGTTACAGTGTTAATGCTGGCTGCATTTTTTTCCGCTGCGACACAGGCGCAGGAAGTTGTGCTGGCCTTTACCGATACTCTTGGCCCATCAACCAGCCTCGACGGTACAGCCCGCAGCAAAATGCTTATTAGAAATATGGCACGTGCAGATGTAAAGCAAGCCATGTTTTTAATCAAAACCAAACGGGTTAACGCCAATACTATAGATCGTTTGGATTTTTATGATGAGACCGGACAGCTTTTGGTAAACGCAGGTCATAATTTTTCAGTGGTGCACCGTCAAAAAAGCTTCGGCTACCCCATAGATATTATGAAAGCTAACGGTATCCTGGAGTCTTTTGCTAACTATCATAAGCATGTAAATTTTCCCTATCTGTATGGCAATAGCGACCCGGAAATATTATCCCAATTAGAGAATTTTTTAGCTGAGCACAATTATCTACCTACCTACGTTACTACGCGCGTGCACGATGAATACATGAATCATCTCTATCAGTTGCGCATTGGTAGTGGCCGCACAGTTGATATTCGCGCTTTGGAAAAAGCCTATGTGAATATGATTGTTAAGGCCGTAACTCATTATGATGCCAAGGCCCATATGATGCTGGGTTTCAGTCCGCGCCAGGTGCTTTTGCTGCATGAAAATGATTTGGCGGCTTATTGCATAGTGGGTGTGATTGATGAACTCAATAAGCGCGGATTTAAAATAGTTGCGCCAGAGAAAGTATTCACTGATCCGATTTCAAATCCGTATTTTATCTCAGGCTTTTCGGCCACTAGCTATATGCCCTACGTAACAGGTCTGCCAGAAGAAAAACCAATTTGGTACGAAGACGCTAGCACAAAAGATAAAGACGAAATTCATGGCTATTTACGCGAGCAAGGCTTGGATGGGTTGCTTCCTCAATAAGATGTTAGTGTTATTCATAATGCCGGGAATACAACTATGAAAGGAAATATCTGGGCTAAAGTATTTATTGTTGTCTTAATATTACCCTTGGTGATTTATTTTTTAAGTTTGGACGTGAATGCGTTGACAACTGGAGCTATTCGCGGAAAGAGTGGCGATGTTTATGTTTTAGGCGTGCAAAGCGAACTTTTTTGGGGAAAGTTTATTCTTAATTTGGTGTATGGCTTTGCAAGCACGCTGGCAGCTGTGTTGATTATTTTTGGCGAATCAGACGAATCAGACGAATCAGACGAATCAAACAAAAAATAGGGACAAAGATTTTTATGAGTTATGTTGATGTTGATGTGGCCTCGTAAAAAATCAATGCAGATTTTTACCTAAATAAGCTCTTTTCAAATCATTAATATTTAATTTCTTCATGTGTAGCATTGCATCTATTACACGGTCTGATTTGTCACTATCTTGATCGGTGATCATGTCGATCAGGCTTGTTGGCACAATTTGCCATGACACACCGTACTTATCTTTTAGCCAACCGGATTGCTGTTCTTTTTTATCACCACCGTCTGACAAAGTCTCCCAGTAATAGTCCAACTCTTCCTGGTTTTTGCAATAGACCTGAAGTGAAATGGCTTCATTAAATTTACTGTCTGTTCTACCGTTCATTGCAATAAATGTTTGTCCGTTCAACTCAAATGCAATTGTCATTACGGTTCCTGCAGGTTTTCCGTGCAATTCAGATCCTGAACTTCCGTAAAGAGCGACTTTAAGAATGCGGGAATTTTTAAAAATTCCCGTATAAAACTTCACCGCTTCTTCTGCCTGATTATCGAACCAGAGGCAGGGAGCTATGGTCTGGATGCTTGCCATCTTATTTTCCTTTGGTGTTATTTCGCCATGGTGGGGTCAATCGCTTCAGCAAAGGCGATGCTATTTCCATCGAGATCTTTAATCATCAGCGTTTTAACTTTTTCGGTGATGGAGGGAGTTCCGGGATTTAGATTGAGCTTTTTCAACGCGGAAATTTGTTCACTCATATTGTCTACCGCCAAGGTTACAGAGCTTGACCCGGCACGCTCTTCGCCCTCATAAACCTGCAGCCAACCGCCGCCTTCAAATTCCCATTCGCACACCCCTTGCATGGGTTTTGAATCAGGTGAGCGGCCCAGGAGCTTTTCATACCATTTTGTGGCAGAACTAATGTTCTTTACAGCCACACTGGCGAGCGCATTTTTAATTGCCATTTTAAACTCCTGATTTTTGCTCTTTGTTTTTTTATGGCGGGCATGATCGGGCGTAGGCTATATAGGCATTTTAAATCTATCTGTGCGCTAACTCGCGTAAATAAAAAGTGGATATTAAAAATAATTTTTAAACAATATTTGGTGCCAAATAGTTGCTTTAGGCGGCATACAATTCGAAATCTATTACTTTGCAGAACCGTTAATATCACTGCGTTATGTTGGTGGTTTCTGTCGTGTTTAATTGGTCTAATTCGTTGAGTGATCTGTGGGCGCCAACAATTTATACTGGATTGGTTATCAGTTTATAGCTATGCATATTTGTTGCGGTACGAAGGCATGCACGCAAAATAAGTGGAGGTTAGTTATGATAACTCACGTCACCGGGCTTTTTACTCACCCATCGCAAGAATGGAAATCAATTCGCGATACTCAAGAAAACATCACCCATATTTATTTGGCGCAAGTATTTTTACTGGCATTAATTCCGCCAGTTTCTGCATATGTTGGTGCAACCAAAATTGGTTGGACTGTTGGGCAGGGTAGTCGAGTTGTGTTAACGGAATCGAGCGCAATGGCGATGGCGATATTGATGTATGTCGCTATGCTGTTAGGTGTAGGTGTGATGGGGGCTTTTATTCAATGGATGTCCCGCACTTATCATTCCTCCCCAAGTTATTCTCGCTGCGTCATTTTCGCAACTTATACAGCAACACCTTTATTCGTAGCTGGGCTCACCATGCTCTACCCAACTCCCTGGAGCATAATGCTATTTGGTGCTGCGGCACTTTCATATACAACTTATTTGCTTTACTCCGGTGTGCCTACTTTCATGAATATTTCTGAAGAAGAAGGCTTTATGTTTTCCAGCTCAATTTTAACGGTAGGGCTGGTTATGCTGGTGACCTTAATGGCATTTACGGTATTGATCTGGAGCTTGGGTTTTGGCCCCATCTACGTTTAAGTGCTAATTGAGTTTATAGAAAGATAATCAGCAAGTGCGGATTGCGTACGCCCTACAGGGAAGTTTTAGGCGGGTGGGTAAAACAAAAAACCTATGGCATCTAACCATAGGTTTTTTTTCGAATTGATTAAGCGACTTGTTTGTTGCTATCTTTTTCGGCGGCTTTTTCCGCGCGTTTAGTGGCAATAGGTTCAATTTTTTTTTGCTTCTCATAAAGGAAGCGTAAGACCGCGGTACGGTAACCGTTGTATTCCGGATCATCAGCCAATTCCAAACGATTGCGTGGACGCGCTAATTTCACATCCAGAATTTCGCCTACGGTTGCTGCTGGTCCGTTGGTCATCATCACAATACGATCAGAAAGCAATACTGCTTCATCAACATCGTGGGTAATCATAATTACGGTGTTGCCTAAGGTATTTTGAATTTCCATCAAGGAATCTTGCAAGTGCGCGCGTGTTAATGCATCCAGCGCACCAAAGGGTTCATCCATTAATAACACCTGTGGCTCCATCGCCAGCGCGCGAGCAATACCCACACGTTGTTTCATTCCGCCGGAAATTTCATCGGGGCGTTTATGCATGGCATGGGTCATGTGCACCAATTCTAAATTGTGTTCAATCCATTCACGCATTTCGGCTTTGGTTTTTTTGCCTTTAAAAACACGTTTAACGCCTAGCTCAACGTTTTGGTAGGCGGTAAGCCACGGCAATAAGGAATGGTTTTGGAATACTACGGCACGTTCTGGTCCAGGTTCATTTACTTCGCGACCGTTCAACATAACGCCGCCGGTTGTTGCTTGGTAGAGGCCAGCAACAATATTAAGTACGGTAGATTTTCCGCAGCCCGAATGACCTATCAGTGATACAAATTCGCCTTTGTTAATTTTTAAATTGACATCTTGCAATGCGCAAAAAGGTCCGCGTGGTGTTGGAAATTCAATTCCTACTTTGGAAATTTCTAAATGCAATTCAGGCATGATCTTTTCCTCTGCTCCGGGTTACGGAAAATTAAAATCTATTCGAAAACTGTTGTGTTTAAGGCTTAGCGAACTACAGCAGATTTGTCCCAATTGACATAGCTTTGGATTAACAAGAGCGTGCGATCCAGTCCGAAGCCGATAAAGCCGATAGTCAAAACTGCTACGCAAATGCGGCTAAGAGATTCGGATGAGCCGTTTTGAAATTCATCCCACACAAATTTACCGAGACCCGGGTTTTGCGCGAGCATTTCGGCAGCAATTAATACCATCCATGCAATGCCGAGTGATAAGCGCAAACCGGTGAACATCATAGGAATAGAAGATGGCAGTACAATTTTGCGCACGTGTGTGAGCCAACCCAAGCGCAATACACGACTTACGTTCACCAAATCTTTACTCACACCTGCAACACCTACAGCGGTGTTGATCATGGTGGGCCACATGCAGCAGAGGCTTACAGTGAGCAGCGAAATAATGAATGATTTGGAAAACATAGGCGCATCGCTTACGTATACCGAACTGACTACCAAGGTGATGAGCGGCAACCATGCTAATGGTGATACAGGTTTAAAAATTTGGATTACTGGATTAAAAGCTTGATAAAGCGGTTGGCTCAGGCCAATGACTATACCTATGGGAATCGCAATAAGTGTGGCGATTAAAAATCCGCTCAACACAGTGACTAAACTGGTTTTAATTTTTTCAAAAAATGTTGGGCGACCGTTGTATTCGCGCTTTTTAATTTCCGCGTTGGGGTCCGCTTTAAGTGCTTCTTCATTACGTTTAGCTTGACGCTCATAAAAAGCAGCTTCGCGCGCTTTTTCTTCTTTGTATTCGACAATCATATTGCCGGCTTGTACATAAACTTCTTTAGGACCGGGAAAAGTACCCAAAGATGTTTTAATACTTTGCGAACCCACTTGCCAGAAGAGTAAAAAAATCACCAAGCCGACACAGGGAATAAAGGTGCCCAAAACAATATCGCGCCATTTGGCTGCGGAAATTTTTCCAATTTTTAGCGCTGCCAGTGGCGATGCTTTTACAGCGCTAGTAGATGCGGCGGCCAGGTTGGTAGTTGCTTCACTCATGGTTTTTCTCCAGCGTTTATTAAGCTCGCCTCATGCGCTCCCGGTAATTACCGGGAGCAAGGCTTGATACAAAGTTGCTATTACAGTTTCTCGTCGCCTTTCAAACCAATTTTGAATTGCTTCAAGTAATCATTTGGTTTGTGTCCATCGAATTTGATTCCATCAATCCATTCAGTTGCATCGGGTGCACGGAATCCATCCACTTTGCTAAGGTCAGTTGGGAAATCAGCAGCAGTGAATTTTCCCTCTTCGATCAAATCCTTAGCAGCTTGTTGATAGACTTCTGGTTTTACAATTTTCTTAGCCAAATCTATGTACCAGCTGTCGGGTTTTGCTTCAGGAATTTGACCCCAGCGACGCATTTGCGTTAAGTACCAGATCGCATCTGATTGATAAGGATAGGACGCGTTGTAACGGAAGAAAACGTTGAAGTCCGGCTCTGAACGTTTGTCACCGCGCTCGTATTCAAAGACACCGGTCATTGAGTTAGCGATAACTTTTTCATCCGCGCCTACGTAGTTAGCATTTGAAATCATTTTTGCGCCTGCTTTGCGGTTCGCATTCTCTTTTTCATCTAACCACTTGCCGGCACGAATCAGTGCTTTCACAACGTGAATGTGGGTGTTCGGATTTTTTTCAGCCCAGGCTTTGGTCACACCAAAAACTTTGTCGGCCATTTGGTTGTGCACTGTTAAAAGCGGTACACCAATGCCGCGGAAAACTGCTTGTTGGTTCCATGGCTCACCCACGCAATAACCGTTAATAGTTCCAGCTTCAAGTGTTGCGGGCATTTGTGGTGGCGGGACTACGGAGAGCATTGCATCTGAACCAATTTGGCCGGTGATATCACCTTTTTGCGGTGCGTACATGCCAGGGTTAATACCACCGGCGGCTAACCAATAACGCAAGCCCATATTGTGTGTGGATACGGGGAATACCATACCCATATTGAATGGTTTGCCCTGGTTTTTGTAATTTTCAATTACCGGTTTTAATACGGCAGCTGACATAGGATGTGTAGGTTTTCCGTCTGCACCTTTGGGAACATTTTTCTTAATCATGTTCCAAATATCATTGCCCACGGTACAGGCATAACCGTTTTGGTTGAGTGTGTAAGCCCATACCAATTCACCTGCGGTACCAAAACCTGCTGCAGCGCCAACGGGTTGACCAGCCAGCATGTGTGAGCCGTCAAGCTGTCCTGTTAGCACGCGGTCTAAAACAACTTTCCAGTTTGCCTGTGCTTCAAGTTCTACGTTTAACCCTTCATCTTCAAAGTAACCGTTTTCCAGTGCAACGGCGAGCGGGATCATGTCGGTGAGTTTAATAAAGCCGAATTTTAAATTTTCTTTTTCAGGTTTTCCGGTGGCTGCTTCAGCGGCATTCATCAAAGTAAATGCAGCTGCGAAACCGATGGTGGTTTTAATGAGTTTGCTAAGCATGCTCATTTTTTTTGAAAAAGGTTTTACCGATTTGTTGTCTAGCTTAACGCTCATAACCCTGCTCCTGATAAGTGCTGAATCAAACAAGTCGAAATGAATCTTTAAAATTTTCTGTCTGGTCAGTGTGGCTTGTGTTGTGTGCTCTAACTGCACGCATAAATGTTTTTGTTACAAGGTGACCTATTCAAACTCTGTGCCAAGCACTTTTAAAAAATCTATTTGTGCATTTTTGGTTCGCGAAAAATCACGAATTTTCAGATGTGCACATTTATGATTCAGGCGCGCTGATGAAATGGAATTTTTGGTTTCACAGATTTTTGGATTTTTGAACGCTTACAAGGCTAATTAAAAAACCTGTGCATTTTTTTGATGCATTGTGTGAACCTTATGGCGAAGGGGCTTTGAATGTGGTGTGTCAATTTTAAGAATTGTTGTTTAAATTCAACGAATTATTTATTAGGCGTTGAGCGACGTTTTATGCGCTCGCATGGGTCTTCAGGGAAAATAGTGAGCTTTAATCCTTAAGAATTCTTAAGGATTACGGAAATGCCGCTGCAAATATGTTCATCTCCAGTGCACTTCGGCTATTGTTTAGGGCGATGAAGTGTCATCTTCGATAGAAATGGTCAAATGAGGACCGCCTGTCCCCCAAACTCCGGGAGCATGCATTCCCATTTGCAGGCTAGTACCCGTTAGCCGGGGGCCGGGAATTGAATAAGCTCCATTTGGCCTATACTTAGCGGGCAGATAAACCGGAAAACCATAATGATAAGAGTTTGTTTAGTAAAATTTTTTATAGTGCTATGCGCACTGGCGGCAGCGGGTTGCACCACCGTAGGCTCCGGGCAGCCCGTGCAAGCCTATTCTGCAAATGTGGCTGACCTGCTCTCAGGTAAAGCTATTCTGGGACATCCCGTAAGCGATGCAGAGCTGCCCGACCTTGATATTTTCCAGGTTACCCCCGAAATGGAGGCGTTTGCCAAAAAGGCGACCCGCCATGGGGAAAGCTATTACGCGAAAGTGAAAAACCTGCACATAGCGCTCTTATCCTCTGAACAATATGGCGGTCGCGCCATTGCTTATCACGCCTATGTGACTGAGGTGCCCGCAGTGACTTTTGAGCAGCGGCGCGCCAATTGCCTGAGTTTTACCTTGCTCTATGTGGCCTTGGCGCGCTCGGTGGGGATTAATGCGCTGGTAAATGAAGTGGAAATTCCCCCAACCTGGGATTTGCGTAATAAGAAGGAGATGGTTTTTCTGCGTCATGTGAACGTCAAGGTGCCCATGTCGCGCGAAAACCCTAATATCTTAAATAATGATGACGTCATCATTGATCTGGAAATGGACAGATACAGATCTAACTACCGTCAGCATTCAATCAGCGATGTGTTGGCAGCCGCGCAGTTCTACAGCAACCGGGCGATGGAGTATCTGGAGAATAAAAATTATATCGATGCGTTCCTGAGCTTGCGCAAATCTATCAGCCTGAACGATCGCCAAACCTACGTTTGGAGTAATTTGGGGGCACTCTACAGTCGTATGAATTTATGGCGCGAAGCGGAGCTATCCTATTTACACGGATTGGAAATTGACCCGGAAGATTTGACGGTCATGAATAATCTTTCTTACCTATATCGCCAAATTGGCAATAAAGACCTGGCTGCAAAATATTCGCGTATGGCACAACGCTATCGTGAGTCCAATCCTTTCTTCCAATACAATCTTGCATTGTCAGCTTACGACCAGAGCGATTATGCAGCTGCGCTGGATTTTGTAACACGGGCGCTTCAACTGGAAGCGAATGACATTCGTTTTTATGAGCTGGCGGCGAGTATTTATGAAAAGCAGGGCCGCGTTAGCAAGCGTGCCGAAATGCTTAAAAAAATTAAAAAGCTCAAGCCTCTGGAACTCTATAAAGATTAAACAGCGACATAATGTGCGCATTAAGATTTAAAATAGAATTTGTCATTGTCTTGTCATTTTAGTGTGGGTAAATAGCCTTGCAGTAAGCCTCTGCAGCATCCGATGTAAAATTCAGGCACCCTACCTGCAAGGACGCAGGTCCCCCATCATTCAGTTCGCTTTAAATCCCCCTTCGGTTCTACATTTTAATTGTCATCTTTTTGTCATTTTTTCTTCATATAGTGCGCGCACCTTTTTTCCTTTCGCGTTAGAGAAAATAAATATGTCCCCTAAAGCTCACAAGCACCTGCACTACAATGTAGCGCTGGTGGATAAGGTGTGGAATTTAAAGCGCCTGTGCGAAACCCATTTAAAAATGCATATTCCGCTTAACATGGTGCTTAAAGATGAAGAGTATCGTGCAGATTTATTAGAAAAAGCTTTAACCACTGAAAACGAAGAATTGGTTGCGCTGGTGTGGGAAATTCGCAAAATGGAAGATGCGATTGTGGCATCTACGGAAGATGCTGAAGCACAAAAGCAACGTAAAAAATCGCGCAATAGCTTTCGTATTCATGTGTTTAATGCAGCCGCATTTGCGTTAATTATTTTTATGAGCGGTTATTTGCTGCGTTCGTTTCTGCCTATGGATGCCGGTGAAGTGTTTTTATTTAAAGCCGTACAAAATGTTACGGTGGAGTCGCGTTTAAAAGCCAAAAGCGGCGCGGCTTCAGGCAATCTCACCAAGGCGGATAAACCGCTGTTCCGCCTGCATGGTTCTAATACCATTGGTGAAAAATTGGCGCCCCGTTTAATTGAAGCCTATTTAATGAGCCAGGGCGCAAATAATGTTCATACCGACGTAAACCCCGCAGCGCCCAATGAAAAAATTATTTCCGGCGAAATCAACGGCCATATTGAGTTTATTGAATTGCACGCCCACGGTTCAGGAACCGCCTTTAGTGGTTTGTTGAAAGATGAAACTGATATGGGTATGTCATCGCGTCCTATTAAAGATAAAGAGCGCGAGGAGCTGTTGCCCAAAACTGGAGACCTTACTTTGCCAGGCAGCGAACATGTGCTGGGTTTGGATGGTTTGGCCATTATCACGTCCCCAAGCAACGCTGTATCGAGTTTATCAATTGATCAGCTCGTAGGTATTTTTTCCGGCGAAATCACTAATTGGTCGCAGCTGGGCGGCAAAGATCTCCCGATAAAAATTTATGCGCGTGATGATAAATCGGGTACCTGGGATTCGTTTAAAGCCCTGGTATTGGATTCGCGCAAAGCAAAATTATCTGAGTCTGCGGTGCGAGTGGAATCGAGTAGTGAATTATCTGATTCGGTAGCGCGAGAAGCAGGTGCAATTGGGTTTATCGGCTTGCCTTATGTGCGCCACGCAAAATTAATTGCTATTTCATCTTCTGATAAAAACAAAGCGATTATGCCTACTCACTTTACCGTGGGCACGGAAGATTATCCTTTGGCACGCCGTTTATTTTTCTACACACCGCAAGTTAATCCCAACATTGAAGCCCAGGAGTTTATCCATTTTGTGGTAACTGAACGCGGCCAATCGATTGTGGAAGACGTAGGTTTTGTCTCGCAAAATATTAAATTGGGTAAACCTTTTGATAATGATTTTTACCCAACGGATATGCGTGAGTTGACCGCGCGCTCTGAACGTTTATCGATTAACTTTCGCTTTAAAAGTGGCAGCGATGAACTGGATACTAAATCGCTTAACGATTTGGACCGTGTAGCGCGATATGTTGAAGTGAACGCCCCTAAACGTGTGCAATTGTTTGGTTTCTCTGACAGTGAGGGCGATGCTGGGAAGGGTAAGGAGTTATCTGAACGTCGTGCGAAAGTGGTTGAGCAACAATTAATTCAACGTGGTATTTACCCATTGGTCGCCAAAGGCATGGGCGATGCAGCGCCCTTGGCCGCGAGCAATACGGAAGAAGGTAAAAATATTAATCGTCGTGTTGAGGTTTGGATTTTGTAAGTTGGTATCTGTGTCGTTGAAAATTTTTCAGAAAGTTGTTGTTCAATTCTTTTGGTAGATTTATTTCGCCTGCTGGCGAGTCACTTTTCGTCCGGCAACTGCTCCTGCGTTGCTCTACCTCCTGCATCCAAGCAGTCGTGCTTGTCCACAAAATTGCAGGAGAGCAATTTTGCACAGCAAAGCTGCCCCAAAGGGGTGAAAGCCATGGATGGCTTTCATGAAAGAAAAGTAACCAAAAGAAAGGACACCCCTCTCGTTCCTGTTTCCTGTGCGCTTCAGAAAATTGCTGTCGTTCCGGTGCGACATCCATGTCGCATCGTCACTCAAACGCACATCCTGTGCGTTTGCCAACAATTTTCTTCCAGTGCTCGGGGAACTCGTAGGGGATGGGAGGAATTGAGTAACAGTTTTGCTCTGCCTTTAGGTTGTACTCTTGCTGGCTATTTTTTCCAATAGCCAGCTTTTTGCTTTTTCAGTATCAGAAAATAATTTGCCGTAACCTATATTGCGATTAGCCAGAACCGTGCGGATAAATTCCGTGTGTTCAAACGTTTTGGGATTTTTATCGACCCAAGCGATCACAAATTTTGATGTGATGCCTGCTTCCTCAAAAATCGTTTGGTGATTCCAGGCGTCCATTGTAGAAATTGCGCTCGACATATCCTGTTCGCCCAATACATAAAAACAATTATGTTGATTGCACGTGTCAGCAATTGTTCGCCACAGCATTACGGCGTTGTCATAGGTCGAGCTACCCGAGATAACCACATGCAGATAATTGTCCTGCAGGGTTATGTCCATGGTGTTAGGCATTAAGTCTCCCATGCGCCGCATTGCAGCGCGTTCAACAGTGTAAAAATCGAATTGATTTGATCCGCTAGTGGCGAATTAGTTGCGCAAATCAGCAACAAGTTTTCCAGCGTCGAAAACTTCTTTTTCGTGGGCGGGTTCGCGCCAGGTTTCTATCAGTGCAGCTTCATACCAAGTTTTCATGGCGGGCAGGGCGAGCATGGTTTGCAGGTATTCACTTGCCGCTTTACCAAGTGGAAGTTGATAGGTTTGTGCACGGAAAACAACGGGTGCAAAAAAAGCATCTACGGCGCTGAAGTTTTCGCCTGCCAAAAATGGCCCACCAAATTTTTGCAAACCCTGGCTCCAAAGTTCGTCAATGCGATCTATATCTTTTTGCAATGCAGGAGAAATATTGTGTAACGCAATGCGCACACCGCAACTCATTCCGCAATTATTGCGCAAGGTTTGAAAGCCCGAATGCATTTCTGCTGCTGCAGAACGCGCCCAGGCACGCGCGGTTTTATCACTCGGCCATACATGGGGATGATGCTCTGCCAGGTATTCAATAATTGCCAGGGAATCCCAAATTACGCGGTCCCCATCTTGCAAACAAGGTACTTTGCCGCTGGGCGAAAAGCTACGGTATGCCTCCCATGCACCCTTTTCGGGGAAGGGGTGCAATTGTTCTGCGAAGGGAATTTCGAAGGCCGAAAGCACCAGCCAGGGGCGCAGTGACCAGGATGAATAATTTTTGTTAGCAATATGAAGTGTGTACATCGTCGACTCCCAGTCATTAAAAAGCACTAAACAAAGCTAGTTGATAGGTAACCAAAATAAAAAAGCCAAGAGCTTGGTCTTGGCTTTAGTGTAGGGATCTTAATCCTGGTCTTCCAGCGCTTTGAGGCTCCATTCAATCGCCTCTTTATAGTATTGCTCTGGCAAGAGGTATTTGAGCTGTTGCAGGGTGCTGCGAATTTCACCTAGATCCTTGCTTACCATATTGATGTGGCCAACTTTACGGCCCGGTAAAACGGCTTTTCCGTACCAATAGGTTTGCGCGACGGGCAGGTTGAGCCAGTTTGGATTGTATTCGGTGCCAATCAAATTGATCATCACGTTCTGGCCGAGGATTTGTGCTTTCGGGATAGCCATATCGGCAATTGCACGCAAATGATATTCAAACTGGCTGATGCTCGCGCCGGCTTGCGTCCAGTGACCACTGTTGTGTACGCGCGGGGCTAGTTCATTAATCATCAACTGGTCGCCAACGCGGAAACATTCCATCGCCATAACTCCCACGTAATCCAATTCATTCAATAGTTTGCCCAGCATGTCTTCCGCTTGCGTTTGCAGCGCTTGCAGACGAGTTAAAGGCGCAACTGAGGCGTACAAAATACCGTTTAAATGTAAATTGAGTGTAAGGGGATAAAACACGCATTGACCCGCACGGTTGCGCACACCAACGAGGGATACTTCTTCATCAAACGGAATAGCTTGCTCTGCAATCGCCTGACCTTGCCAATCCGCAGGAACTTCATCGTCTTGTGCGCGAATCCAGTATTGGCCTTTGCCATCGTAACCACCAGTGCGGCGCTTAAGTAGCACTCGCTCACCCAACTGGTCACGTAACTCATTTGCGCTTATTTCATTAGCTACATTGCGCCAGGGCGCCGTGGAAAGGCCAAGGGAATCAATCAGTTCTTTTTGTGTTTTGCGATCCGCCAAGCGGCCAAATACCGGCTTATTAACAAAGTGTGCATGGTGCGCCAGGGTATTGGTCACGAGTGTATCCGGCCATTGCTCGCGCTCGGCAGTAACCAGATCATCAGCTTGCAGGGCAGGTGCGCTGCTTTCGTTAATATCTACCGGGCGTACATCCAGTGCTAAAGGCATGCCCGCATGCTTAAGCATGGCACCCAATTGACCTGCACCTAATACCCAAATTGGCTTACTGCTCATTCACTACCTACAAAAATTAACTTTGGAAATATTTTAAAGGTTACTGCTTTCTAGTCCCCCTCTTTAGCAAAGAGGGGTTAGGGGAGATTTGATTTTCGTTCACTACCTCCCCAACCCCCTTTTATAAAAGGGGAGCGCAGACTGCTTAATCCACGCTTGGATCAGGATTATCTAAAACGGCTTGTGTCTGGGTATAGCGGAAATCTTCAATGCGCGCCGCCAATTCAGCATCGTTCAGCGCCAGAATCTGACAGGCCAACAAGCCAGCATTAAAGGCACCCGCGGTGCCAATCGCCAAAGTGCCAACCGCAATGCCTTTTGGCATTTGAACGATAGAGAGCAAGCTATCCATACCGTTTAAGGCTTTACTTTGTACGGGAACGCCGAGCACTGGCAAACGCGTGTGAGCAGCAATCATCCCTGGCAAGTGAGCGGCACCACCGGCACCGGCAACTATAACGCCATAACCGTTGCTGACAGCCTCTTCAGCGAAGCTGGCCAGCTTCTGCGGAGTGCGGTGGGCAGAAACAACCTCGGTATGGTACTCCACACCTAATTTCTGCAGGATTTCAACAGCAGCTTGCATGGTCGCCCAATCACTTTTGGAACCCATCACAACGGCAACTTTAGTGCTCATAGCATTGTCTCGAACGAAAAATAACCAATGGAAAAAAGGCGCGCATAGTATCACATACTGGGCTACAAGCTAAAATTCGGAAGGAAAATTCATCAATAAGAGGGGCTTATTGGGGTGATGGCGCTGGAGTTGACGATGCCTGTTGAGATGAATCGACATCCGGCAATGCAACTGCAGGCGCTGATGTTTGCTTGCTGATAGAACTGGAGGAAGGCCGCTGTTCTCGGCTAGCGGATTCAACCCGAGGTTTGGTTTGTGCTTCTGCATCCACCACCTGAAAACGCAAAATCCCAATAATCTGATTCGCTTCGGTCACTACCTGAATTTGCCAGTCGCCTTTAGCATCTGCGGGGAAATTGGTTTTGTGCGTCCAGGTTTGGTAGCCCTGGTCGTTGCCGCCGCTGATGTTCAGGGCAATTTTGTCGAACTTCTTACCCTTGTGAATCCACTGGTGATAAATACGTTCACGCAATCCGCGTGGTGCGTGTATAGCGGTGTAGGCGTAAATTCCTGCATGTAATTGTGCGCTGGTGATTGTTTTGAATTGCTGTTTGGGGGCGCGATTGCGGTCGTCAATGTGATCGGTGATGGCGACCTTGGTTAGCCAGAGCGATGCCGGTGGAATCCATGGGCGAACTAAAATACCGAATCCACCAGCGCATAACATTAAAGACACTACAGCTATAGTACGCTTCCACCACACCACCGACATACTGCGAACTAAACCCGGGCCTGTTAGCAGCACGGCAATACCCAGCGACCACAAATAACTTTGCGGTGTAGGCAAATGGAAAATAAGTGGCAGTGCGGTTAAGAGCGCTGCAAACAGCGTAATGCCGTGAAAGCAGTAATACAGCCAGCGACGTGCCGCCAGCCAGTGGTAATAAATTGGGTCGATAATTGAGACGAGCGCTGCAGCAATTAATACGGACGTAAAGAAAACTTGTCCGGTATTCCATGCGGTGGTGATAAAGAAAAACGGAATGACAAAAAACAAACTCTCCTGATGCACCAGCTGATTCACGTATCGCAATACAACCGGCGGCACTGTTATACCAAACCAATGCGAGATTCCCTTGCGCAATAAATTTTCCATCGCGAGCCAAACCCAACTTGCCAGCATTAACACTGAAATTATTTGTGCAAATTGTTCCTGCTTTCGCTCCACTAAAAGAAAGCTGGCCACGCCCGATACAAACCCAAACAAAGGAATAATCCAGGGCCTGCGTTCAGCAATTTTTAGGGTTCGCCTGATCAGCTTTTTGATAACTGCCATGATGTTTTGTCTTTAACTTTTCCCTAACCTTGATGTAATTAATTGGCCGAGCTCACACTTGGTTTCAGGATTTCGATCATCCAATTCATAAATGCCTGAACGCGTTTTGGTAAATGGCGGCGATTCGCATAAATCAATGAAACCGGCATGGGCGCCGAGCGATAATCCGGTAAAACCTCGATAAGTTGCCCGCTTTGTAAATACGGCTTTGCCGTTGCGCCATTTTCTGGAATTTGAATAATACCGAGCCCTGCCAAACACGCGCTTAGATAGGCCTCCGCATTATTCACGATTAACGCACCTTCCATATCGATGTATTGAGTGACAGATGTTAGTGGGTCCACGTACTCGAATCCGTACGATTTACCACCAAGCACCGAAACATAGTGGACCAATTTATGGCGGGCAAGATCTTCAAGTGTTTGTGGAACGCCGTAAGTTTCAATGTAGCTCGGCGATACGCAATTGATGAGTTGATATTCGCCAATCGGGCGAGCCACCAAACTCGAATCAAGCAAGTTGCCGACACGTACCACGCAATCAAATCCTTCTCGCACAACATCTACCCGGCGATCTGTGCTGCTCAGTTCAATTTCCAAATGCGGATGTTCGCGTAAAAACTGTGGGAGCGCAGGGATGACCAAGCCCCGCGCCATGGCTGTGGGCATGTCCACGCGCAAGCGTCCGCTCAACTGGTTTTGCTGATTGTTGAAGAGGGTTTTGAGTTCATCGAAGTCGGCAAGTAAATCTTTGCTGCGCTCGTAAAACGCCTGACCATCGTGAGTCATCTGCACGCGGCGTGTGGTGCGGTGTAGCAAGCGTGTCCCCAACATAGATTCCAACTGCTGTACGGCGCTGGAAACATTGGCTTTAGCTATGCCCAAACTATCTGCAGCCTCGGTAAAACTCGCTAGTTCAGCAACGCGCAAATAAATCTGTATTGCATCCAACTGATTCATAGGTCAGCCCTATTGTTCCAATTTTATGAACAGTAAATTCAAAATTAGTGTCTTTATCCAGAATTTCAAGATTAATAGACTGGCAACCATCAAGCAATAAGCTTGAAAAACTTAAGGTGTGTTGGATGTTTGTCTCGCGGATATATCAACACTCTCCTTTTGAATCACTGGCTTTAATCATTGGAGATACGTTATGAATCATAAAATCGCAATCGTAACCGGCGCTAGCCGCGGTCTTGGTAGAAATGCAGCACTGCGTTTAGCAAGCAGGGGCGTTGACATCATCATCACTTATCACAGCAAACGTGATGAAGCCGAGAAGGTCGTTGCCGAGATTGAGGCGGCGGGCGCTAAAGCAGCGGCGCTCCAGTTGGACGTTTCACAAAGCAAAAGCTTCACTCAATTTGCTGTAGGTGTGAAAGCAATTTTGCAATCAAAATGGCAGCGCAATAATTTTGATTATTTGGTCAATAACGCAGGGACCGGAATCAACATTCCCTTCATTGAAACCAGTGAAGAACAGTTTGACCAAATGATGAATGTGCACTTGAAAGGTGTTTATTTTCTTACGCAAAAACTCGTGGGACTTATGGCAGACGGAGGCAGCATTCTCAATATTTCCAGCGGGCTGGCGCGCTTTAGTTTCCCGGGTTATTCAGCCTATGCCGTAATGAAAGGCGCTGTTGAAGTTTTAAGTAGATATCTTGCCAAAGAATTAGGTGCACGCGGCATCAGGGTTAATACGCTTGCACCTGGCGCCATAGCAACAGACTTTGGGGGTGGCGCCGTGCGCGATAATCAGGAGTTGAACCAACATATAGCATCGCTTACGGCCTTAGGGCGTGTTGGTTTACCGGATGACATTGGCGGTGTAATTGCGTCTATGTTGTCTGATGACAACCGCTGGGTCAACGGACAGCGAATTGAAGCCGCAGGTGGAATATTTTTGTAACACGCGATGCCCACTGAAAAAATTCAGTGGGCGATTTTTATTATTGGTCTTGTTTGGCGTCTTCCAGTTTTACACTGGTTAGTTTTTCCAACGCAGAAGATTTCTTTTCAATTAATTGTTCGCCCTCCTGGTCTACAAACAAAGCGGCAATGCCATGTTCGTTGGCAAGCTGTATGCCCACATCGCTGCCCACGCATAAAAGTGTTGTAGACCAGGCATCCGCAAGTGCCGGGTCTGCCATAAAAGCGCTGGCCATTGCAGTCTTGTGCTCAATCGGTTTGCCGGTGCGACCATCAAGAATGTGGCTAAAACGTTTGCCATTGCTGTCAAAGTAATGGTGATAGGTTCCCGATGGCATGAGTGATACAGGTTCGCCCGTTGCGAATATTGCTACCTTTTCTACTTTGCGTTCGGTTGAAATAGGTTTTTCCATAGCGATTCGCCACGGGCTACCATCGGCTTTTTTCCCGCGAACTTTCATTTCACCACCGATCTCAACAATGTAACTGGTGGCGCCGTGTTTTTCTAAAATATCTGCCAGCCTGCCCACGCTGTAGCCTTGGCCAATAGACGATAAATCTACGCGCAAATTAGGTAATGTTTTTTGTAGGTGTGTTGCGTCTACAGTGATGAGTTTATCCATACCGACGAGCTGCAAAGTTTGTTGTAATACTTCATCGCTCGGCAAATTAAACACATTTTTTTTGAATCCCCACAAATCAAATAAAGGTTTGATTGTTAAATCGTAACAGCCTTTGCTGGCTTTGCTGATGGCCCGTGCTTGCTCCACCAGTTTTACGATTTCTTCGTTGACTTCATGAGGTTCAGTATCCAATTGCGCGTTAAATAATTCGATGGTGGAGTCTTTGCGGTAATTGGAGATAGAAGCATCAATACGCTTCAACTCATCAGTCACTTCTTTTGCAACCAATGCTTGGTCTTCCGGCTTGGGCAGTAAGGCGGTGAGGTGATAAGTCGTGCCCTGCGCAAAGCCTTCAATTTTGATAGGCTCAGGTGTTTTAGTGCAGGAGGCGAGAAGGCCAGCGAAAGCGAGCAAAAAGATTTTACGCATTGTTGAATCCAAGCTAGATGAGATTGGTTCGCATTATAGCTTGGCTGATCAGTGAAGGCGTTTTAAATCGTGCAACCAATGTGAATAATTAAAAGCCAGATAAATTTTGTGGTTTTATAAGGTGGGAGCGAGCGGATTGGCAATACCAACCCGCGAGCAAGAAATAAAAAATTAAACTGGATCTGTCTCGCCGCCAAAGGCTGCGAGCAAAGCGGTTATAAAGTTTTTCAGTTCGCCGCTCATAATTGCAAAATCTGCATCGAATTGTTCAGCTTTGCTTTCTGGATTGCGCTCGTTGGCTTTTTCGCTGATGACGTCATCAAATTTCAAACGTTTAACAGCGAGCTGGTCGTCGAGTACGCAGTGAATAGATTCTTTCCAGGTCACCGCAAGTTTGCTTACAAACATGCCGCTGTTAAGGTGGCTGAGCATTTCATCGGCTGTTAAGTCTTGTTTTTTGCAGCGGATCACGCGTTCATCTTTACTCGCGTGCAATTCGCATTCTTCACCCAACTCAAAATCATTGGTCAGCTTGCCGGTTTGTACCCAGTGGGTCATAACTTGGGTGGGAATATTTTTGGCGCTGATGGGAATACAGCGCAAACTACCTAAAGCTTCGCGCAATTTGCTGAGCAAATCTTCTGCGCGTTTTGCAGACGATGAGTTAACCACAATTAATTTTTCTTGCGGGGCGATATAGGCAAAATCCAGCGATGATTTTGCAAAGGCTTTCGGCATCAATGAAAAAATAATTTCGTCTTTCAATGTCTGCTTTTCTTTGCGGCCAACACTGCGCGATTCGGCTTCGCTAATCGCCAAAGCTTTTTCTTCCAGGTGTTCGTTCACTACGGCGGCGGGCAGGATTTTTTCCTGCTTTTTTGCGCAAATCATGATGTAGCCGTTGGTCACGTGAATAAATTCACTGCCATGGCGCCCTAATGGCTCGATAAAACCATAGCGTAAAGGGTCGAGGCTACCGCAGGGATTAAAGCAGTGTGCTTCGAGTGCTTCGTTGAGTTGTTCGGGGGTATGAGTCCATTCTTCGGTAAGGCGGTATAAGCGGAGGTTTTTGAACCACATTGAATTAAATCCAGAATAAATTCGATCTAAAAATTGTTTTTGCCTTAAAAGCTGCGAGTGGCACCAGCGGGGCCCCCTGCGCGTTCCCCGAGCATTGGAAGAAAATTGCCGTAAAACAAACAGGACGTTTGTTTTAGTGACTACGCGACAAGGATGTCGCGTCGGAACGACGGCAATTTTCTGAAACGCGCAGGAAATGGGAACGAGCGGGGTGTCTTTTCTTTTGGTTACTTTTCGTTGGACAAGCAACGAAAAGTGACTCGCCAAGAGGCGAAATAAATCTAAAACAAAGTAAAAAATAAGAGCAAGAGCTGGGTGGCCAGCCCCGTGGATCCCCGCTTACGCGAGGATGACGACTACCCAATGTAGGAATTCAGTGATTAACCCACAATCTCCAACAACTCCACATCAAAAATCAATGCAGAGTAAGGCGCGATAGTTGGGCCTGCACCGCGCTCACCGTAAGCGAGGTTGTGCGGAATGTACAAACGCCATTTGGAACCAACTGGCATCAATTGCAAAGCTTCAGTCCAGCCAGCGATTACACCGCCAACAGGGAAGTCGATTGGCTCGCCGCGTTGTACGGAGCTGTCGAACACAGTACCGTCAATCAATGTGCCGTGGTAATGGGTTTTAACACGTGATTTCGCAGTTGGCTTCTCGCCAGTACCCGCAGTGATAATTTCATATTGCAGGCCAGATTCGGTCACAGTGATGCCGTCTTTCTTGGCATTTTCAGCCAGGAAAATTTCACCGACTTTTGCTTGTGCTTTTGCTTGCTGGGCTTGCTTCTCTTGCATGCGGGTACCGATGGTGCGGAAGGCTTCTTCCAACTCCGGGCGCGCTACCTGGCTGTCTTTGCCGTGGAGTGCATCGAGTACACCTTGGGCTACGGCTTCGGCATCTACGCCTTCAAAAGGGTTGGATGCGAGTTGCTCGCCCATTTGGCGGCCCACGCCGTAAGAGGCGCGCAGTTCAATTGTGTTGTACTTGTCAGACATGGAAATTCTCTCGTCGCAAAAGCGCTGGTTTAAAAGGCCGCGAATTCTAGCAGTTAGTTATCTGCTTTTGGGGGTTCTGGAGCCTTTTCGTTTTGGAGGTCCGGGTCATCCGCGTTTACGTCATGGATAAATATTCCCCAGAAAGCGATAAATAACGCGGCTACCAAAGGCCCAATAACAAATCCGTTAATGCCAAACATGGCAATGCCGCCCAAGGTAGAGAGCAGCACTATGTAGTCCGGTAGTTTGGTGTCGCGACCAACCAAAATAGGGCGCAGCACGTTGTCGAGCATGCCTATAACACCGGCGCCAACACCGGCCAGAATCAGTGCTGATGTGATTTCGCCAACGGCTGTGAGATACAGGGCGATGGGCACCCAAACCAATGCCGAACCCAGGGCCGGTATAAGTGAGGCAAACGCCATAAGTACACCCCACAGGAGCGCGCCGTGAACACCCAATGCCCAAAGCGTAATGCCGCCGATAGAGCCTTGCAGAATGGCAATAACTACGTTGCCCTTAATGGTAGCGCGAGTGACTTCTGCAAATAGCGCAAACAGCATGCGCTCACGGGTATCGCCCAGCGGCAGGGCGCGTACCATTAAATCCACCAAATAATTGCCATCGCGCAGCATGAAAAAAGCGATGTACAACATGAGCACCAGGTTCACCAAAAACCCAAAGGCATTTTGGCCAATCGTTAGCGTATGGCCCGCAATGAATTTTCCGCTCGACATGGCAGCATTGATTGCATCGTTTTTCAGGTTTTCGATATCAAAACCAAGCTTGGCCAGTAAATTATTGAGCGCAGGAAAGGCGGTGTGCATTGAGTCTATATAACGACCGGGGCTGATTTCACCCGACTGCAATTTATCGTAAAAAACCACACCTTCGCTGATGACGGAGCTGATCACAATAACAACGGGAATGATCACCACGAGAATGCAAAGCGTGAGGGTGGCGAAGGCAGAGCGGTTCGGGCTATTAGGCCAGCGTGCGGAAAATTTATCGTGCAGCGGCGCAAAAATTATGGCGATTGCGCAAGCCCAAAAAATAGTCCCAAAAAAAGGTTTCAACAGCAGGATAAACCCGATGGTAACTATGAAAAGGAATAGCAGGAAGGTGCGTGTTTCCAGTTTCTCGTGCATGAAATAATCCTTGTAGAAGAACAGATGACGTGACTATACGGCAGCGAGTGCGGGCTGTCATCACAGTCTATGCTAGTCTTAAGCCCCTGAAACCTTGGCGGGAGATGTGGATGCCATTTGTGCGTCGGCTCGGATTTATAATTTTACTTTGCTGCAGCCTCAAGGTTGTGGCTGCGCCACGTCCCTACATTGTAGATGTCCAGACCTCAGCGGTTGAGGGTGAATATTTTGCGGATTTGCTCGCGCTAATTTTAAATGCCAGCAAAGCGCCTGACGAAGTTATTCAAATTCGCTTTGCGCCTGAACAAATCTCGCAAGCACGTTGGGTTGCGGGTGTGGCCCAAGGCAAAGGTAATAATATTATTTGGACAATGACAAGCAAGGCGCGGGAACAAACTTTGCGCACCATACGCTTTCCGCTGATGAAAGGTTTGATGGGATATCGCGTATTGGTCATTCGTAAGGAAGATGAGGAAAAGTTTGCCAAGGTGAAAACCCAGCAGGATTTAGTTAAGTTGAGTGCAGGCCAAGGTCTGCACTGGCCCGATACGAATATTTTGCGCGCCAACCAATTTTATGTTTTGGAGACTATGGCAAAAGAAAATCTCTACAAAATGCTTACAGCTAAACGGTTTGATTTTTTCCCGCGTGGGATTATCGAAATACCGGTTGAGCAAGATTTAATTCGCTCACAAAATCTCATGGTCGAGCCGCACATACTTTTGCATTACCCCACAGACCTTTATTTTTTTGTGAACAAAAATAACGATGAGCTGGCTGCACGCCTTGAGAAAGGTTGTGCAATTATTTTTAAAAATGGTGAGTTTGAGAAATTCTTTTCGGGTTACGAACGTATGACGGCTGCCATTGATTTCCTTAGCAAGCATAAGTATCTAATCATTGAATTGGAAAACCCGCTCATCTCCGATGAAACACTCAAAGCATCAAGGCAATACTGGATAGAGCCGAACAAAAAGCCGTGATTGAGCCTGATGTGTTGAAGACGATTAATGCGTTCCTTTTTCATCAGGATTGCTGCAACTTTTAGCGGTGCTGCACCCACCACAACCACCGCACGAGCTCGCGGATTTTTTACCGAAAGGAAGCCACTGGCGAATCACGTAATAAAACGCTGTCAATACAATCACGCCAACAATTAATTCTTGCCACATGATAGGTCCTCGTTAATTAAACCAGCCAGCTCGCAATCGTGTAAGTGGCCCACGCCGCAAAATAGGCGAGTGCGAATAAATAAATCGCGAAAAATGTTGTGGATTTTGCAGAGTTAGTTTCGCGGCGCACTACAGCAATGGTAGATATACATTGGGGTGCGTAAACGAACCATGCAAGATATGCGAGTGCTGTCGGTAAACTCCAGGATTGACCCAAGGCAGAACCGAGTGCCGCGTCTACATTGTCGCCGCCTACCGCGTATACCGTTGCCAATGCACTCACGGCAACTTCACGCGCACCCATTGCTGGAATTAATGCGATACACATTTGCCAAGTGAAGCCGAGCGGTGCAAAAAAATGTTGCATCCAGCCGCCGAGCTGACCCGCAAAACTGTATTCAATAGCGGGGCGAGTTGCGTCGGCAGGTGCGCCGGGGAATGTAACCAAAAACCAGATCACAATCGAGAGCGCCAAAATAATTGTGCCCACGCGACGAATAAAAATCCACGAGCGTTCTTTCAGTCCCATCAATAAATGATATGCCATGGGCCAGCGGTAACTGGGCAATTCCAGCAGCAGAGGGTAGTGCTCGCGTGTTTGGTTGCGGCGCATAATTAACGCAACAAGGGCAGCGCTCGCCACACCGGCAAAATAAAGCGCGAATAAGGTTAAACCTTGCAGATTAAAAATGCCCCACACAGTTTGTTCGGGAATAAAAGCACCAATAATTAACGCGTAAACCGGTAAGCGCGCTGAGCAGGTCATGAGCGGCGCAATCATGATAGTAATGAAGCGCTCGCGTGGATCAGAAATGGTTCGGGTGGACATAATCCCCGGTACGGCGCACGCAAAGCTTGAAAGCAGGGGAATAAAAGAGCGACCAGAAATACCGAGTCCACGCATAGGGCGGTCGAGCAGGAAAGCGGCACGTGTTAAATAGCCCGTGTCTTCCAGCACCAAAATAAAGAAAAACAGAATGATGATTTGCGGCAAAAATACGATCACGGCGCCAACACCGGCAATCAACCCTTGAATCAGAAAATCTTTGAGTACGCCCTCCTGCATATTGAGGGATACAAATTCACTGAGCCAATCCTGCCCAAACGTAATGACATCTTTCACCGGTTCTGCCCACGCAAAAACCGCTTGGAAAATGATGAGTAGGGTGGTGAACAATGCGATCAACCCAATTACCGGGTGCATCACCACCACGTCCAACCTTTCCTGCCAGCGCGGTAAATGCTCAGGCTGAACAACGTTGTCCAGCATGATGTTTTCGATGCGCTGATATAGCTCTTCAATCGAATCGTCACGGCTCAGCTCATCCAACTGACCAAGAGACAATGTTTGCGTATCGGCGGGCAGCGGATTTTTCGCATGATTCTCTGCAAACTCTGCGAGCAGCTTCCGCAGCTCATCAGTACCTTGGCGGTTAACCGCAACAGTTTCTATTACAGGAATGCCGATAGCACGCGCCAATCCGGCGGTATTGATAGTGATGCCACGGTTGCGGGCAGCATCCATTTGGTTGAGTGCCAATACCATGGGGCGATTGAGGGTTTTTAGCTCCATCACCAAGCGCAAGCCAAGGCGCGAGTTTGTGGCGTCGACTACCGCAACCAATACATCGGGTTTGGCTTCGCCAGCGATTTTGCCCAGGATAAGGTCGCGTGCGACCT
The DNA here is from genome assembly GCF_014652535.1 of Cellvibrio zantedeschiae. Taxonomy (NCBI): domain Bacteria; kingdom Pseudomonadati; phylum Pseudomonadota; class Gammaproteobacteria; order Cellvibrionales; family Cellvibrionaceae; genus Cellvibrio; species Cellvibrio zantedeschiae. Next base: position 246,759 of record NZ_BMYZ01000001.1, read on the forward strand.
GCTCATCGGGTGAGGTCACGAACAGGCTGTAGGTGCCTGGGAGATCCAATAATTCTGCGGGATGGGGTAAATCAATCGGACCGGAGCGGCGTTCCACGGTAACGCCCGGGTAGTTGGCTACTTTGGCGCGCGCCCCCGTCAGGCGGTTAAAAAGAGAGGTTTTGCCACAGTTGGGGTTGCCAATTAAAGCAAAGCGAATTGGCGCTGGCATTAATGACTCCCGGAAATAACTTCCACACGGATTTTCGCCGCTTCTGCACGGCGCAAAGCGAATTTGGTCCCATTAACCTGGACTGCCAGTGGGTCGCTACCTAAAAGGCCGAAACCAATAACTTTGAGCTGGGCGCCGGGTAAAAAGCCCAATTCTTTCAAGCGCAGGGTGACGCGTTCATCCTGGCTGCCAAACAGGCTTTGCGCTTGCAAATCTACGATACGCACTTGCGCGCCTTTGCGGCATTCATCCAAACTCAAGCTTCCTGTGTTAGCAATTGGCGCATGGGTATGCAAGGTGGAAAGGTTTGGAGAAGGGGCGTTCATGGAAATGATCTCTGAATGCAAATGAGAGTAATTACTATATAGGATAAACTATGTATCGCTCGGCCGCAAACCGAAAGCTGCAATTTGAACACTGGGGGTGGGGGCGAGTTGTCACTCTCAATTGGCTTTTAATGGCTTTTTTACCCCATAATCGCCACAACCTAATGAATGATGACAGGAGCTTTTATGCAGTATAACGATCGCCCAACCGGTGGCTTAAGCGCTTTGGCAAAGTGGGGCGTGATATTGGTGGCGGTGGGCGCTATAGGCACAGTGGGTTATTTTTTAATGGCTGAGGAAGCCAAACGCCCACCTAAACTGCATGATTTGCCTAGCCCTGCGCCCATCCAGCCGGGCGTTGCACCGGAGGTCGCAAGCACTGCCAAGCCGGTGTATGACGAACCGGAACCCGCACCGGCACCTATCCCCTTGCCCGATTTGGATCAAAGCGATGCTGCAGTCTTGGCCGCGCTCAAAGCTCTAAACATTAATGGCTTGGTAGAGATGATTATTCCTCAGGAGATCCTGCGTAAATTTGTACGGGCAGTAGGCATTCTGGAAGAGGGCAAAGTCATCACTGAATATCGCCCCATTGCATCGCCGCAGGGCGCTTTTGTGGCAGATTCTTTTAACGTAAAGGTTTCCGGTGGCGAATTGGGTGAGCAGCAAGATGTAGAACAATTCCGCGTTAGTCCAAAAAATTACCTGCGCTACACGATGTTCGTGCAAGTGATTTCTGCTTTAGATAGCGATGCCAGTATCGCGCTGTACAAGCGTTATTACCCGCTGTTAAACCGTGCCTATCAGGAGTTGGGGTTGGGCAAAGGTAATTTTCACTCAGTGCTTATTCGCGCTATTGATAAAGTACTGGCTGCGCCCGACGCCGGTGGCGAGATGTTGTTGATTCACCCCAAGGTCTACTACCAATTTGCTGACCCGGCTTTAGAAAATTTGCCCGATGCACACAAACTAATGCTACGCATGGGGCCGGACAATGCAGCAAAGGTGAAGGAAAGCTTGCGCAATATTCGTATCAAATTACTGAAGAAATAACTGCCGTCGAGTTATAGATTCCTAAAAAAAGCCGCTCACATAAATACACTGTGAGCGGCTTTTTTTATTTGATCTGTAATAATTTTTTCTGCTCCCCAATTCCGCTTCGTTTGTCTATCCGGTTCTATCTCACTGAAAACCAACAAGAAAGATCATTTTTACGCCTGTGTGGCGAATTGACACAAGGGGTTGACAACGTTGTCCTGTAGGCATAATGTTGGCTCAACGACAACGTTGTCAGGTTGTTGTCAAAAAAATGAAAGTTAAAAATTAAGGGGAAAGTCATGTATAACAAGCTTAGCGATGCAATTAAGGCCGCGAACTATTCGTTTGCTTTACGTAAAACCGTAGCCGTGGCAGGTACAGCTGCAACTTTGGCCTTGATGGGTATGACCTCTCAAGTGCACGCACAAGCTGCTGCCGAGGCGGAAGAAATTACTGTTACCGGTATCCGTGGTGCGTTGAAAAATGCAGTGGATATCAAGCGTAACGCTACCGCTATCGTTGATGCGGTATCAGCTGAAGATGTGGGTAAATTACCTGACTCAGACGTGGGTCAATCTTTGGGCCGTATTCCAGGTATCACTGTTGCCCGTTCATTCGGCCAAGGTGCATCTGTTTCTATTCGTGGTGCTGCACCACAAATGACCTTGGTTCAATTGAACGGTCATTCAGTAGCTTCAACTGGCTGGTTCGACCAGGTTCCAGTTGACCGTAGCTTCAACTACTCAATGTTGCCTTCAGAATTGATTGGCGGCATGGAAGTTTACAAATCATCTCAAGCTGACCTCGCTGAAGGTGGCATCGGCGGTACTGTAAACGTTAAAACCCGCAAGCCATTGGACCTAGATTCAGGTGAAGCTTTCGTTGGCGTTAAAGCCGGTACTGGCACCATCGCTGATGACATCACTCCAGAATTATCTGGTTTGTACAGCTGGAAAAACGAGGGTGAAACCTTTGGTATTTTGGTTGCCGGTGCAACCGTTGAAGGCGACTACATTCGTCGCGGTGATGAGACTGACGTAGGTTGGTCAAGCGCTGTTGTTCCAAGTACTTTCATTCAAGAGCGTGAGCGCACTGCATTGAATGTTACTGCTCAATTTAAACCGACTGAAAATTTGGAATTTGGTGCCCAAATTCTGACGATGAAGTTAGTGGGCGACAACACCAACAACGGTTTGTATTTGTTTGCCGGAGCGACTCCGTGGGGTCTGTCTAACGGTGCGGTTTGTGGTCACACCAACTCAAACGGCGTGTGCGACAAATACACTGTACCTAGCAAAATCGCGACTGGCGGTTGGGGTTCAGACACTTCATTGTTCGGTCAAACCTGGGGCCGTAAAGCTGAGATGACCTCAGACAGTTACGACTTCAACGCTGCTTATACCGGCGACGGTTTCAAAGCTACCGCAAGCATCGGTAAAACCGAATCTGACGGTGGTAGTGCGTTAACCTTGAACTACAGCTATTTCAACGGTGTTGCTGGTTTCAACATGCCACACTTCACCGGTACTGTTGATGCGACCGGTAAGCAAATCAAAATTACTCCGACAAGTGATTTGAACCAATCTTTGAACAATTACGCCAAGAGCTTGAATCCAGAAGGTTGGGCAGTTCAAAGAGGCCCAGTAAGCGATGAAGAGTCTTACGGTCAATTTGATATTGATTTCGATCTCGACTTGGGTGCAATCAAATCGTTCAAAGTTGGTGTTCGCACAACCGATAACGATTTGGTTAAAGAAGGCTACAAAGGCATCCTGAAAGACAACATGACCCCAACAGCAGCGACTGAATTGTTCGGTGGTTCAATTGAATTGGGTAACGAAGGTTACAAAGCACCTAAACCAAAACTCGATGCAATGGTTAACGCAGTAATGGGTGGTTTGGATCGCTGGATTTACCAACGTTCTGCATACAAAGCATTGAACGAGAAGAACAACTCTGTTTACGGTATGTTCACGTTTGAAGCTGAAGGCGTAAAAGGTAATTTCGGTTTGCGTTATGTTGAAACTGAAGCGACCAGCAGCTCTTACAAAATTGACGGTACTCCATTAGCGACCGGCGATTTCGACGGCGACAAGTACTACAGCAAATCAAGATCAAATGACAAAGCTTCATATCACGATGTATTGCCAAGCGTGAACGTGTCATTTGATTTAACGGATGAATTGGTACTGCGTGCAACAGCATCGCAAGCAATCAACCGTCCAAGCTACGACAACATGTTTACCGCTGCGACTCAAGTGGGTTACCAGGATACTATTGCAGGTAACGAAACTTTGGTTACCGGTAATGTTGGTTTGAAACCAATGAAGTCAAGCCAGGCTGATTTAGGTTTGGAATACTATTACGGTGATGGCAATTTGGTGTCTGTAACTTACTTCGTAAAAGACATCAGCAACTTCGTAACTTCAAGCAACTCTTTCCACCAATCAATTGGTTTGGTAAGCCCTGATTCCAAGAAAGATGATTGGACTGTTACTAAATATGTAAATGCTGGTGGCGGTGAAATTGATGGTCTTGAGCTTCAATGGAACCACGCCTTCGGTAACGGCTTCGGTACTTCTATCAACTACACCTACGCAAATGGTACTGCACCAGCGGTAAGTTACGCGGATAACATCAACGTGTTTACTGAATCATCTAAAAACAGTGCTAACCTCGTAGGCTACTGGGAGAATGATACTTTCTCTGCACGTGCTGCCTACAACTGGCGCTCCAAGTACATGGTTCGTGAAATGCCTTTCTACTACGGCAACCGTTGGCACGATGCGTTCGGTACACTTGACTTGAGCTTCGGCTGGCACGTGACTGAAAATATCAACGTAACTTTGGAAGCAACTAACGTATTGGAAGAAGATGATATTCAATACGGTGCTGCAGACAAATCTACTGGCCTGAAGAAAGATCTTTACGCTGGCTACCCGGCTTGGTCATTCAAAGGTGAGGCACGTTACGTGTTAGGCGCAAACTTCAAGTTCTAATTTGAAATTTGCTAGTTCGACGAGTAAAAAAAAGGAGCCCAGCAATTGCTGGGCTTTTTTTTGGATTTAAAATGCGTAGTGAAAAATCGCGATAGAATGTAGAGTGATGAAAAAAGCAGGGGATTCGCAATGAAAATAAAACGTGTTGCAATTATTGGTGGTGGAACAGCGGGTTGGCTGGCGGCGAACCATCTTGGTGTTGAATTAAAACAGGATAAAGAAATTGAAATCACTGTGATTGAATCACAACAAATAGGGATTATTGGTGTGGGCGAGGGTACAGTTCCGCACATTAAAAATTCACTGCAACGTTTTGGTATTTCAGAAGCAGAACTTTTTGCAACATGCGACGTAGCTTTTAAAGAGGCGATAAAATTTGTTGATTGGTTGAATCCCGAAAAACATGGCGCAGGATATTCTTACTATCATCCGTTCAATACGCCTTATCCGTCTGGTTTTGATGTAACTCCTTATTGGCTTTCCAATCGCGATGACTTTAATTTTTCTGCAGTAACTCCTCTCACCGCAGTGGCTGACGCTATGCGTTCACCCAAAAAAATATCATCGCCACCTTATATGGGTGAAGTCGATTATGCTTATCATTTTGATGCGGTTAAATTCGGCAAACTATTAGCCAAAAATGCACGCGAAAGACTCTCAGTTAAGCATCTAATTACAACCTTAATCGGCGCGAAGAAAAATGAAGATGGCTCTATCGCAGCCCTAGTGTGTGAAGATGGTTCGGAACTGGAATTTGATTTTTATGTTGATTGCAGTGGTTTTGCATCATTATTAATTGATCGCGAGTTGAGCGTCCCTTTCATTGATAAGTCTTCGCAAATATTAACGGATACAGCGCTCGCCTTTCAGGTTCCTACCGATGGGATTGCTGAAATAGAACCTTACACCATTGCGACTGCGCACAAGGCAGGTTGGATTTGGGATATTCCATTATCTAATAGACGTGGAACCGGATTTGTTTATTCCAGTTCACATATGAGTGAATCCGAAGCTATCGAATATTATTCCAAATATCTCAAAATGGATGCAGATAAACTATCGCCACGAAAAATTAGTATGAAGGTGGGTTACCGCGAAAAATTCTGGGTTAAGAATTGTGTAGCTTTAGGGTTGGCGCAAGGATTTGTTGAGCCTTTGGAAGCCACATCCATACTGGTTACCGACTTTTCAGCAGAATTATTCGCGCGCAATTTTCCGCGTATGAAAGAGGATATTAATGTGTCTTCCGGCTACTGCAACAAAGTGGTTAGTTATACCTGGGAACGAGTGTTTGATTTTGTGCAGTTGCACTATTGTATTTCTGATAGAAACGATTCTGATTTTTGGCTGGACAATACCAAGTTAGATAATTTGTCAGATGTGTTGGCAGAACGTTTGGCTATGTGGAAATTAAATCACCCTAAAAAGCCTGATTTCTTCAGTCGCTTTGATTTGTTTGCGGTAGAGAATTATCTCTATGTTTTATACGGTATGAAATATATAACCAGAAAGCCACTGTTATCCAACTATGAGATAGATATTAGCAAAGCACAGTTGCAACAGGTTCAGCAGGTATCGCAAAAGCTATCCCGTGAATTGCCTGGGCATCGTGAATGGATTACTAAATTTAAGCTTGCCGTGGGTGATGCGTACTCGAGGTAAATATTTCAAAAGGCGACAAAAGTATTAACCGTCAGGCGACCAGTACGTGGATCGGAATTAATACTCCGCCCGGGGTCGATAAGATAAGGTGAATGAATCACGCAACTGCGATAAATCACCATTCGATTTAATGCAGCTGGCAAAAAGCCGATTTTGGTAAAGCGTTCGTTGGACTCGGAAAAATATTGCTGCGCTGGTCGCTTTTCATTGAGTTCAGCAAAAAACATATCCAGGTAGCGATCTTTGGTCGCTGGAGTAATGAATTCTAAACCTGTTGCATTATGGCGATAAAATGCCGTGCCTCCATGTGGTTGGCCGCATAAATATAAAAGAACCGCGAATTGGTTGATGTTGCTGGTATCAAAATGTGGAACGCATTGAAGGGGGCCAAGTTCTTCAGGTTTGGTCGTCATAAGGGATAGGGCGCATTCACTTTTACCCATTTCCAAATTCTCAGGGATTGCAAATTCGCTGCGAATGAGCGGTTTAATAAAATCAACAATGGTGTTCGAATAATCTGACGGTGGTGTGAGTCGTAAACCAGGATAGCCCTTACCGGTGCCGTGTCCGGCATAAGGTGAAAAGTTATTTGCTGCTGCAAATGCAATTAAATTGTTAGGCTGCTTTAATATATCGTCGATTATTATAATTTTTTGTATTGGATTGTTTGGGTTAAGAATTTTAACGGACAAGTTTTCATTAAGCGCAAATAGGTTCGTCACATCAATCTCGCATTGTTAAGAAAATTATAAGAGCCACAGCATAAATTTTGGCAGCCAAACTGAATTTCATCTGTGTGATATTGTAGTTCAAGTGGTAGTATACAAGAACTGTTATTCTTCGCCCTTGGGTGATTTTTGTGGTGCGAGTTACGAATAAAAGCATTAGTTACAAACGAATAAAAATAAGTGCGTTTCTTATATGAAAAGTACCCCAAAAAATACATTTTTGAAGCTCCGGTTATATGACTTGAGTTGCGTTAAAATACGCATAATATCTGTTTGACAACGTTGTCTCAAAGGGTTAATCTAATCCTGTGTTAAATGTTGTTTGCTAGTGTTCGTATGTTGTTGAGTTAATCCTCTTGTTGGTGTCGCAAGGCACCAACTTTTTTCAGCACGCACTGGTAAAAAACTTAAAGCAAATCTACCAATCGGTTGCCCTTGAACCGGTCCAGTTTGCGTGAATTTTACGGTTGTAATGAGGTCATCATGGGAAAAACGCCAAATCTTGATTCCGGTCAGCTTTTTATCGGCATAGACGGTGGCGGCACTAAATGTCGCGCACGTATCTTTTCTGCCGACGACAAAGTGCTGGGTACAGGTGTAGGTGGTCCCGCAAATCCGTTGCATGGGCAATCACAAGCTAAAGCTTCTATTTTGCAAGCCGTTGAAATGGCATTGACCGAAGCAGGCTTACCTAATTCCAGCGCTGGTAAATTAATTGCAGGCGTTGGCTTGGCAGGCGTTAATTTGCCTAGCCTTTTCGAGGTGATGAACTCATGGCATCACCCGTTTAAAAAAATGTATCTCACCACTGATTTGCACATTGCCTGTTTAGGTGCGCACAGGTCTGACGAAGGTGCAGTGATGATTGCTGGCACAGGTTCGTGCGGTTATTCCTATGTAAACGGCAAGGCGACCATTATTGGTGCCCATGGTTTCCCTTTTGGCGATAAATGTAGTGGTGCCTGGATTGGTTTGGAAGCGGTGAAAGCAGTTTTACTTGCGTCTGATAATCTTGGCCCGCAAACAATTTTGAATGATTTGGTTGGCGATCACCTTGGGGCAAAAGGTGTGATGATTGTCGACAAAATGGGTGCGGCAAAATCTAGCGACTATGCACAACTTGCGCGTTTCGTGTTGGAAGCTGCTGATCAAAATGATGAAGTTGCGGTAAAAATTATGCGTGAAGGCGCAGATTATATGAGCGCCGTTGCCGAAAAATTATGGGAGACAGGTCCGGGTCGTATGTCACTCATTGGCGGTTTGTCAGGTCGCTTAACGCCTTGGTTAAAACCCGGTATTGCTGCAAGCCTATCGAATCCTATTAGCCAGCCAGAATTTGGTGCAGTCTATTTTGCCAAACAACAATATGCGCTGGAGTAGATATTTTTAATCGCAATAATTTTCCATTCAGTTTTAAGTCTCAGTAATCGCAAGTCGCGTGTATAAATAAAGTAATAATTAAAAGCTTGCGTAAGCGAGCATCACGAGGATACTTACCATGAATGCATCTGCACAAACTTCGCAAAAAAATGCACCAGGGAATACCAGCACTTTTATACCTATGGTTATTATAGGTACACTGTTTTTTGTTTTTGGTTTTGTAACCTGGTTGAATGGTTCTCTTATTCCTTTCTTAAAAATTGCTTGCGAGCTTAACGAGTTCCAGGCATTGCTTGTCACCTTTGCGTTTTATATCGCTTACACCTTTATGGCATTACCTGCTTCTTTGGTGTTGCGAAAAATTGGATTTAAAACTGGCATGGTAGTTGGGCTCGGTGTTATGGCGCTTGGTGCGCTTTTATTTATTCCTGCCGCTAAATCTTCTACTTACACTTTATTTTTAACAGCATTGTTTGTGTTGGGTGCTGGCTTGACCTTGCTACAAACTGCATCGAATCCTTATATCGTTTGTATAGGCCCGCGTGAAAGCGCCGCCATGCGAATCAGTATTATGGGATTAATTAATAAATCGGCTGGTGTTCTGGTTCCATTGCTTTTTACCGCGTGGATTCTTACAGGCATGGATCAATTTTCTGCGGATGCCCTGGCCGCGTTGGACGCAAATGCTCGCGCGGAACGTTTGTCAGAATTATCATCGCGTTTGGTAACTCCTTATATTGTAATGGCGTTGGTGCTTATTGCTCTTATGGCTTTCGTGCATTTTTCACCTTTGGCAGAGTTAGATTTAAATGACGATTCTGATTCATTGCCCAATCAGAAATTAGGTGTGTTGCAATTTCCGCAATTAATTTTAGGTACTATTGCCTTGTTTTTGTACGTGGGCGTAGAAGTTATTGCGGGCGATACTATAGGTTTGTATGGTCGTCACCTTGGTGTAGAAAAATTTGGTTCGCTTACCTCGTACACCATGGCGTTTATGGTGTTGGGTTACATAGTTGGTGTTACTTGTATTCCTAAATATCTCAGTCAGGCTAATGCGCTTTTATTTTCTGCTCTCGCCGGTTTATTGTTTGGAACAGGTGTTATTTTTTCATCGCCTACTGACACAGGTTTATCGCAAATTTTATTTGTGTGGGCTGGCGTTCCTGCCATTCCCAATACTGTGTTGTTTTTAGCCCTGCTCGGGTTCGCCAATGCTTTGGTGTGGCCAGCGATTTGGCCACTCGCGCTGGAAGGCTTGGGTAAATATACCAGCACAGGTTCAGCCCTGTTAATTATGGGTATTGCTGGCGGTGCATTACTACCGCTCTTATATGGCCATTTCGCACATTCGAGCGGTAATAGCCAAATGGCTTATTGGATTATGTTGCCTTGCTATGCCTTTATTTTGTTCTATGCACTCAAGGGGCATAAGCTAAGAAGCTGGAAATAATTTTCGATTTAAATGCAGCGATCATATCAACAATAAAAACGAGGTTCTCATGATTAAGCAAAGATTCCCCGCGCTCGATATTATGCGCGGCCTCACTTTGGCGCTGATGATCCTCGTTAATAATCCGGGTTCATGGAGTTACGTTTACGCCCCACTGTTGCATGCAGATTGGCATGGTTTTACCCCCACCGATTTTATTTTTCCGTTCTTTTTATTTATGGTGGGCGCTGCGCTGTTTTTCTCGCAACGCTCGCTTATGTTGCCTCATGTCACAGCGGGCGAGCGCCATAAAAAAATTATCCGACGCACGTTATTGTTATTTGCCATTGGTTTCTTTTTAAATATTTTTCCATTTGTTAAACCTTTGGATGAAGCTCGAATCCTGGGCGTCTTGCAGCGTATCGCCTTGGCTTACATGTTTGCAGCGTTCATAGTGCTTTATGCTGGAGATAAATTGCGCTGGCTAATTGGTGCAATTTTGCTGTTGGGCTATTGGGCATTGTTGCAAATTAGCGATCAACCTTATTCACTGGAGGGATCAATTGTTCGTCAATTTGATTTATTTGTGCTTGGTGCAAACCACATGTGGCAAGGTAAAGGAATTCCTTTTGATCCAGAGGGCTTATTGAGTACTTTACCCTCAATAGTTAATGTATTGTTGGGCTATGAAGTTGCGCGAATTTTAACTCAAGGAAACAATGTTGTTGCTGCGCAAAAAAAATTGGCTGGTTTGGGTGTCGCTTTAATTGTTCTGGCGCTGATCTGGAATATCTATTTTCCTATTAATAAATCCCTATGGACTAGTCCCTTCGTTTTGCTTACCTCGGGTGTTGGTATCTTCGTTTTGTTGGCGCTGGTGTTGCTTGAACGAACACCAGCAAAACCTTTATTAAACTGGTTTACCCCATTTGGTAGAAATCCTTTATTCATCTATGCCTTGGCATTTATGTGGTCAACCATGATGTATACGCTAACCATCGGCGATCAAAGCTGGTATGACTGGCTGTACCAACAACTATGTCGTTTCCTCAATCTTTACAACGCGTCGCTAGCCTTCGCGCTCCTTCATGTTTTGCTATTTTGGTGCGTGGCAAAATATATGGACAGGAAAAATATTACTATCTCCCTGTGATTTTTTGGGCGCATCTGCGTGACAGATGCGCGTCTACTCGCCTCTACATTCCTCACATCTAAAACGTCTTGTATAGGCAGATCTTCACTAACATGGTTTAATCTAGCTCGTATTTAAAGTCAGCTGGATTTGCAGGGAATCACCATGTCTTACGCCGCGATCATACTGGGCTTGTGCCAGTTCTTATTTATGTCTGCTGTTGCTGTTGGTATTGCATTTAATGCTTTAGTTGGAAAGGCATTGGCTCCCACACCTGATATGGCAACCTTACCGCTATTTTTTATGATGGGCAGCACCGCAGCTTTAACGCTCGCTATGCCTGGAATTTTAGCGAAGTTTGGTTATCGCGCGGTCTTCATTGTTGGGGCCCTAATGGGCGCATTGGGCGGTTTATTTGCAGTGCTTGCTAACCTGTTACATTCATTTAATTTATTTTGCTTGGCAGGTTTTCTCATGGGGCTGTATCAGGCCTCAGCAATGTATTACCGCTTCGCAGCTGCAGATGCGGTTTCTGCGGAGCACAAAAGTTCTGCAATTGCCTGGGTATTAAACGGTGGCATTTTGGCCGCGTTTGTCGGGCCAATGATTGGTAGCCACAGCCTGCATTTCTTTAACGTAGATTATGTAGGCTCTTATTCTGCCACTGCGCTTCTCGCTTTTATTGCATTACCGCTTTTAGCGTTTGGGCCCTTAGCTTCACGTAACGCACATGCACCATTGCCAAAACTTTCGTTTAAAGCTATTAACTTTAATGCGTTTAGTGCAATTTTATTTTGTACAAGTGGATACGCCATGATGGGTATGGTGATGCTCGCCAGCCCACTCGCTATGTCAGGCTGCGGTTATCATCCACAGGATGCAGCCAGTGTAATTCAGTGGCATTTGCTAGGGATGTTTGTGCCTTCGTTGGTAACAGGAAAATTAATTGCGCGGTTCGGTGCTCAAAAAATTGCATTTGCTGGCGTAACTATTCTATTGTCAGGGTGTGCTTTGGCCTTGCTTGGAACCAGCTTAAATATTTTTCATTTTTCGTTGCTAGTGGTTGGTGTAGGTTGGAATTTTATGTATATGGGCGGCAGCACTTTGCTTGCTCAAATTCCCGATGTGGGTTTGCGCAGCCGTTTGCAATCAATCAATGAATTTATCACCTTCGCCGCTATTACATTTATTTCAGGCTTAACCGGGTGGATTTATGAAAGCATGGGATGGCTTGCTATTATCTACATCGCACTCATTTTGTTATTGGCAGTAATTGCGACCATTTTAATGGGGCAATATCGCCAATCAAATGCATTAAGTTCTAACTAACTTCTATTCAATCATAATCAACGTGTTTGCAGTAAGCCTGCCAGTTCTGGGATCATTGTTTAGTTCTGCTGCATTTTGGATGTTGGCTGAATGTAAAATATTGCTGCGATAAAAAATAGCGCGATTGAATTTAGCGTCAATACTCGCAGTGCGCGCAAATAGCTCATTGTCACCATTTATATAATCAAATGATGTTTTGTGGCTTTGCATTACTTCGCTTTTAAGCAAGGGCGCGTACTGCTGTAAACGCTGTGCATTCATAGTTTCAAAACCTGTTGTACGGTGGCGATAGAAAGATGTACCACCAAATTTGGAATCACACAGGTAATGCACGCTAGCGATATTATTGGTTACAAAACTATCAAAATGCGGCACGCTTTGAATGGGTCGCAAATCTTTCGCGCTGCTAGTTGCCAGGGATAAAACACTCGATAGCAGTTTAATATTAACCGTGAGTCTTGAGCTGAAAACCATCCACATAGTTTCCATTAAATGTGAATAAACATTTTCAGCATAAGTAGGAGATAGTGGCTTGCGAATGCCTGGGTAAAAATCTTTCACATCTTTTTGAAATGCGTGGCCGGACTCCGCATATTGAATCAGTGAATCAGGCAGCTTTAATAAATTATCCACTACTATGACAGGTTCTTGCTCGTGGCCTACGTAAATAACCTCCAGGGTTAAATCAGGGTTTATGGAAAAGTCATAGGTCGGATTGTTTGAATCGTGATTCAAATAAGAGCTCGCTAATTCAGGTTGGGCTAATTGCTGCATAATTTAGTTTCCCGCAAGACGCTTATTTTTCTTGTCGATCAATCCATAGATATGGCCAATAGAGGTCATCATTGTGTAGATAAAACTTAAATAGCCTTGGGTGTGCAGGCTATTGATGTCTGTAGTGCTTAGTCTGTTTAAATGCTCTTCATTAATTGTATAAAGGCCTTCAATGCGCGTGGATTCTCCAGATGCAAAAGTGATCTCCAATTGCATTGGTTGCAAAAGTTTTAAGCTCGCCAGAGTTGTTATAAATGCTTGAGTTGGTTCTTCGCCATTAACGAGTTCTGCCAATATGGATTTTATATTTTTTAAATAAGCTGTTTCCTTTCCATCGACGTCAAAGATGGCTGTGTTGACGCTGGCATCGGCATTTTCTGGTTGAATACTTTTGCTTCCAGTATCAATACAAATCACAAACTGGCTTTCATCGTGCTCTGACTTGCCAAGGAAGAAGGGCTGCCTTCTAATTTGTAGCGGCAAATAGAGTGAATTCCATTGATTGTGGGTAATAAATAGATTTTCACCAGCTTGAAACCCAAAGAGCGCTACACAATTGAATCTACCCGTGTCCTTGTCCTTCGTCAGGACTATTGGAAATTGTACGGCGAGCTTTAAAAACTCACTGAGTACCACAGGCACCATGTTTAAATGGCTGCCTTGTATTTCGGCCGCTTGGATGTTCACGCGAATGCTTTGATGTAGTTGATTGTTAAGCGCGACTAAAGTTGACATAAGAACACCTGATTTTTATTTATGATTAAACCGTAGCAAAACCATATTCGTGAATTTTATTAATAAGTTCGCGGTTGCTAGGCAGCATGCTTAAGGCTTTTTTTGTCGCTAGGGCACTTTGTGCAATTTGTTCGCTGGCTAAACGTTGCTCTGAGTAGGTGTGGGCAAGGATATTGGAATCCATTTTAAACCCCATTCCATAGAGCACATATTGATAACTGGCGGCGGGAAAAACTTCGTTGTTGCTGGTGAAATCGTGGTTGCTGGGTGAACGATAACGCCAGAGTTGCATGAGTTCTTTTAAACTATCGGGAATAGTTTCAGGGTTGCGATTGTCCGACCAAAAACTGTTATCTGAGCGTTTGCTCAAAATGTAATGCAATTTTAAGAAATCAATAATGCGGTCCCAGCGATACAAAAAGGTTTCATTAAAACGCTTGGCGGTAATATCCATAACATCTCTGCAAGCGGGCAATTGCTCCGCAATCATTTCTGCCGAGAGTTCTACTAATACAATGGCGGAGGCTTCAAGCGGCTCTAAAAATCCTGCGGATAAACCCACAGCAACACAATTATTTTTCCAGAATAACTTTCGATGCCCTGATTGAATTGGTATTTTGCGCAGTGATAAATCCTTTGCGACTGGACCAATATAATCACGTAATACTTGCTCAGCCTGGTCGTGGCTGGTGTGCTTGCTTGAATAGACGTAGCCAGTACCGCGTCTATGAACCAAACCTATATCCCAAATCCAACCAGCGGCTTGCCCGGTAGAAATAGTATGCGATGCAATGGGTGAATCTTCGTGTTCGTAAGGGACTTGTGCAGCAATAGCCGAGTCGATAAAAAGTACATCGCTTTTGTCCATAAAAGGAACTTGATAATGCTTGCCCAGCAATAGCGATGAAAACCCGGTGCAGTCCACAAATAAATCGCCGGCAATTTCACCTTGCTGTGCAGTGGTTACTGATTTTATATCGCCATTGTCGGCAGAGTTAACGCTGATAACATCGCCTAGGGCATGGGTAACTCCCAATTTTTCTACGCAATGTTTTTTAAGGAATTCCGCAAATTTTCCGGCATTGAGATGATATGCATAATTGGCGATGGACGCATATTCCGCGGTGGTAATTAATTTTGGAGCTAAGCCTTTTTCGCAGACCTGTTCTTGAAAGCATACGGCGTCAGAAAAAGATTGATGGCTGAATTCTCTTTGCCAATAGGGTGGCAAATCAACTTTATTAAATCCTTGCGGCAACATTAGGGGATGGTAGTAAAAATCATTGGGCGTGCCGTCAACCCATTTTGCAAATTTCGCACCTTGTTTAAAGGTGGCATCGCACTCGCGCATAAATTCGGTTTCAGAGATGCCCATTTTCATAAGTGTGCTGCGCATGGTTGGCCAGGTGCCTTCACCTACGCCAATAATACTGATATTAGGTGATTCTATGAGGGTAACTTTTACGCCAGCGTCGCTGCTGGATTTATGTTTTGCTGCAATTCGGCCTGCAGTAATCCAACCGGCGGTGCCGCCGCCAACAATCACGATTGATTTAATTGCTGTACTCATGGTTTCTCCACTCTTTAAAAATTATTATTATTTCGGGCGTAAAATTAATCGTTCTTTTATAGCTCTGCTTTAACGAAAAACGGGTTGCCAGAAATCTGGCAACCCAAGGCTGAGGAGAGCATGAACTTAAAACTTGGCTTGTACACCGACAGAAATACGACGACCCGCATCTTCAGCTAACAAGAATTGGTTTGTGTAACGGCCATATTTGGTAACGACTTCTTCGGTCAAGTTAGTGGCTTCAAACAACACCGAGAAGTTTTCGTTAATTTCGTAACTACCGCTCACATCCCATTGGCCATAAGCTGCTACGTTAACGACACCGTCACCATTGGTTTGGGTCATTGACTGTAAAAACTTATCACGCCAGTTGTAGGCGATACGCAATTGATATGGACCTTGTTCATAGAAGCCCACAAGGTTTGCAGAGTTACTGATACCTGTTACCGCAAATTTTTGCGTAATGTCACCGGCTTTTAGATCAGCATCGCTGTTTACTAAAGTACCGTTCACAATTACACCAAAACCACTGTCACCAAAGGTGTGTTGCAATGCGATTTCAAGACCATCAACAATGGCTTCTTCACCGTTGCTTGGCAGGGTTACCGTAAATTCTGCAACCTTGTCATTAGCATCTGGCGCATTTGGATTACTGCCTGAACTTGGGTCAGTCAACAAACTTCCTGTGCTGGTAACGAAGGTTTGTTTTTTGGTTCCGGTAGTAATGAAGTTACTTACGTCTTTCCAGAAATAGCCAGCAGATACGTAACTCGCATCGCCGTAATACCATTCCAATGACAAATCCAAATTGTCAGAAAGGAATGGTTTTAACGCGGGGTTACCTGCAGTAGCAGTCAATGTGCCTGGACGAGTTGTCACAATATTAGTCGCTGGAGTCATGCTGTTAAGTGGCGCACGCGTCAGTGAGCGTGACGCTGCCAAACGAGCAATGACATCATCCGTAATATTTAAATTAAAACTCATGTTTGGCAGGAGCGCTTTGTAAGATGCGTCTGTATCAATAGGCGATGCAGAACCATATACAGTACTCATTTCAGTTTGATCGAGAATTGTCAATTTTTCTGGCGAGCCTTGCGTACCCACAACTGTTACATCGGTGCTTTCAAGGCGCGCACCTGTAGTTGCTTTCAATGGCATGTCTGCAATTGATGTTGCGAAATCAAATTCAAAATAAGCTGATGTGGTTTTCTCTTGTACTACGTAAGAGATATCTGAACGCTTAGCATCAAAGTCTGCACCACTCTTACTTTCAAGGAATGCAAATTGTTGTTCGCCATTGTGACGCAACCAACTTGTTGGTGTTCTGCCATGACCGCTGACGTTATTTAAGAAATCACTACCTGCATTAAATACTGTCAGGAAATTATCGGGAATATCCGGTGAATCCGGGTAACCACAATATACGCAGTGCACACCACCAATTTCGTTGGTCCAGTAGGCTAAGGATTTGCTTTCATCGGACGACATCAAACCGAATTTAGCAGCAACCAAACCTGAGTCTGAACCTTCTTTCCAGATACCATCCATTTTGTATTGTTTGATATCGTCTTCAACTTCCCAACCGCGGCGCAACATTACATGTGCGCGACCATTGGCAGGATCAAGATAGTTGGACACGTTGTGCAAAGTACCATCGTAATTCAAGCCATTGGCTGCGCTTTGGAAATTGCTTACCCATGGCAAGGTGGCTGAGTCAGATTGGAAGCGCACACGGTTTTTGTAACCAATTAATGAAAGTTGGTTGCCGCCACCGTTGTTTGCATCGCGCGTTGCATTTGATTTGGAAATATCAAAAACAATATTCAGTTTATCTGTTACATCCCAATCGGCTTGCAAGCCGTAAGACTTGGTACTGGTTAAACGATCGAATTTTTTCGCGTGGAAATCTGTTGCCAAACCGGTCTCTTGGTAAAGATCGATAATGGTTCCGTTGGAATCTGTTTTTGCGCTTTCAACATTGGGTGCGGTGAACCAATGACCATAAGAAGTTGCATCAGTTTCAATATCAAAATCTGAAAAGAGTGCATCTGCAGTCAAGGTTAAATTGTCTTGCGGTTTGTATTGCAATACTAAATTGGTATTGGTACGGGTACGTTCTTCAAAGGTAACTTTGGTGTCGTAGTTACGCGGCGAAAACACGTTGCCAGCGAAGCCTGCGCCACTGTTAAGTTCTGCTTTTGGAATCCCCGCATTTTCCAACCAACCGTCGGTTTGCGCTTGATTCAAGCGAGTGTTGGCTTCTTTGTGCGATACAGCAAGCAGCGCACCGAACGTTCCATCGCTAAAAGTATCGCTGATTAACGCAGAGTATTCTGGTGTGGTGTCACCGCTATTGTTATCGTTGAGTGCTTTGATTGAACCTGCAATTTTTAATCCGTCCCACGCGAGCGGGCGCGCCGTAGTAATGTTTACGGTTGCACCAATGCCGCCAGATTGCTGAGTTGCAGTTGCGGTTTTATACACGTTAATACTGTTAACCATATCGGCAGAAATGGTGTCAAAACTAAATGCACGCGTATCATTTTCCGATGCCATTTGGCGACCATTTACCAATACTGTGTTGAAGTCAGGGCCAAAGCCACGCACAGTAATTAATTGGCCTTCACCGCCGGCGCGATCAATAGATACACCTGTAATACGCTGCAAAGATTCTGCAAGGTTTTGATCTGGAAATTTACCAATATCTTCAGAAGAGATTGCGTCCACAACACCATTACCATCGCGTTTAATATCTTGTGAACGCATCAAGCTACCACGAATACCTTCAACAATAACTTCGTCGACTTCACTGGATGCTTCTTGTGCAATGGAGTATTGAGCTGCTGACATTGTTGCCGTAATGGCAAAAATGGCGCTCGATAATTTTCGTTTTTTAAACATCTTGAATATTTCCCCTAAAAATTTATTGTTAATAATGGGATGAGCCTGGATCAACGTGTTAGCTATTCGGTTATCCAAAAACACGTTAGTACTAAGACGGGGAGCTATTGCGAATCCGCTCCCGTGAGGAAAAATATTTTTGATGAGGGGGTGTGAGTGATCTTTTGGGTAGATAAAAGCGGGAATTAAATAAGGGAATATAATCTGGAGTGAGGATGACTCCCTACTTATCAAATTAAGTAGGGAAGGTAGAGCGAAGTTTATTTAGTGTTGTGCGGAATATTATCCACATCACTGCGCGAAACAATCACAATATTATTTTGTGCGTCACGTTCTAATACTACGGGCAATGAGCTTGCCAGCATTTCAGTTAAAGAGTCGATTTGATTAGTGCTCACTGCTGCAGTAACTTTTAAATCCGCCAGATTTTTTGAGCCAAGACTAATTGAGCTACTAAAATAGCGATTGGCATCGGCTACAACATCGGCAAGGCTTGCGCGCAAATAGATTAAGCGTCCGTTGCGCCAGGATTCCAGTTCAGAAACTGAAATAGAATTTACCGCTTCAAATTTTCCCTCATTTAAACGCGTAACTTGTTGCCCGGCAGTAAGCACCACGGGTGCTAAATTTGCTGATTTCGTTGCGCTGGAAACATTCACAATGCCTTCCAATACGGCAACGCGTGTGCGATCTGAACCTTTACGTACATCAAATTGAGTGCCTACTACGCGCACTTTGGTTTCGCCTGCATCTACCCAGAATGGGCGCTCCGGATTTTTTGCAACTTTAAAGAAAGCCTGGCCACTCACTAAAATGATATGACGCTCTTTATTGGTCGCCCATGCTTTTAATTCGGATTTTGCGCCCAGTGTTATTTCGCTGCCGTCCTCAAGGATAAATGTTTTTACTTCGCCGGTTGCAGTCGCGAATTCCTGAGTGGTAATTTTTTCGGGTTGCAATCCAATGACGGCCACAACCAAAATCGCCGCAGAGGCTAGCGCAACGCCTAAGGGTGATTTTGGTTTTAATGCGTGCAAGCCAGAGAAAATGCCATTGCGTATAGTTTCAAACAAGGATGGTTTGACCGAGCGCTTGAGCGCGGCCAATTCTTTAGTATTTTTTAAATTACCCAAATCTTGCCAGATCATTTCGTACTGATCATAGGCATGTTGATGTGCGCTATCTGCTTGCAACCATTCTTGAAAATGCTGTTGCTCTAATTCACTCACGGAACCCGACTGCATTAACGTAAACCACTCTCTGGCTTCGTTATTGATGCGTTCCAACTGATCTGCTTGCATAATAAAGTTTCGCAACCTCAACTCTGGGCTTGTAATGCTTTATGGCAATCTGCCAGTGCATTAGAAATATGTTTACGTACGACGGTTTCTGATAAGCCAACCTGACGAGCTATTTCTGCATAAGATAATCCATCAAAGCGGCTCATCATCAGTAATTGCCGACGCTTTTGCGGCATTCCCCAGAGTGCTCGTGAAATAATCCCCAACCGCTGCTTGCCTTCAACTTCTCGCTCGGGGCCAACAGCTTCAATAATTTCTGCGTCGTTATCTACAACCGATTGCGTGTAGCGATTTTGCACTTGATTGTGCCGCTTCAAATCAATCGCAATGTTGTAACTGGTGGTATATAAAAATGCACGCGGATTTTCAACCGAGAGCGGTGACTCCATTCCAACAAAACGCGCAAAGGCTGAATGCACTATGTCTTCAGCTTCACTGGATTTCACCCCACATTTATTCACAATGTAGCGGCACAGTTCTTCGCGATGTTGAAGATAGATATCACGCACATAATCTTCTTTATTATCTGTGCTCACAATATCTGTCCGAAGGTTTTGTAATGGGCGCATAGGCTGACTAGCGCTCAATAACAGCAGAGCAGGAGGCTAGCCGCTCTGGTGTGGTGTTGGATTCTGCTAAAGCATAGCGTGAATTCATGGTTAACGCCTATTTAACTGCCATTTGGTTCTTACTTATTGTTGATGCGCATGGTGTTTTTGCGGCTCATGTCCGGGAACAAAAAGCTATCCACCGACTAAGACGTATGAGCCTGCCGAATCCGCTCCCCTTGGTTAAATTATTTTTTGTAAACGGTTTCGAGTTTGGTTTGCGACCCAAGTCAACCTCTTATGGGGCGCGGCTTTCGACAGGGTGGTGTTTTTCCTATATAAATAGCCACCTTTTATGAAATGGCTTCCATCTCCCTATTGCCTATGAAAAATGCGTGTGTCCGCACATTGTTAAAGCATGTCTTCCTGCTCGTGATGAGTTTGGGCAGCGTGTTTGCTGTGGGGGCTTATGGTCGAAATGAATCTGAGGCTGTCATTCAATTTGATATTCCTGCCCAGCCTTTGGATGCGGCTCTGTTAAATGTATCCGCACAAGCGAATGTGGATGTGCTGGTTTCCTCGACTTTGGTGACGCCTTATAAATCACCGGTAATTAAAGGTGAGATGACCTTGTCGAAAGCGTTAGATCAATTGCTGCAAGGCACTGCACTGACTTATAAAATTAGTAAACAGCAACGCGTAACTATCTCGGCGATTAAAAAGCCCCAGCCTAAAACTTTGAGCGAAACTCCTAAAGCTGTAAAAGCGATAGAGGAGGTTATTGTCACCGCGACCAAGCGTGCTACTGATCTGCAAAAAACACCTATTGCGGTGACGGCGTTAAATCAGGCGAACCTTAATCAATATCAAGCCAAAGATATTCGCAACCTCACGGACGTTGTTCCCGGTTTGGAAATGACCAACACCGGTGAGCAATCTGCGCTTTTGGTACAGCTGCGCGGCATTGGCCAAACCAATATCACTGAAATTGCAGATGGCCCCGTAGCCTTGCATATAGATGGTGTTTATTCCCCGCGCGCGCAGGGCGCCGCAACGCTGCTTTATGATCTCGACCGAATAGAAGTTTTGCGCGGCCCCCAGGGTACTTTGTTTGGGCGCAATGCAACGGCGGGGGGAATCAATATCCAAACTGAAAAGCCCAAGCTTGAAAGTGTGTCTGCTGAATTGGCAGTGACTCTGGGAAATTACGAACACGAAGCGCTTAAGGCGACGGTAAATATTCCAGTGACAGAAACCTGGGCCCTACGTTTTGCGGGCGCGCTTGATAAACACGATGCATATACCAAGCTCATCAATAATTACGCCGGTCTTGGGCCGCAATATCCCGCCACCGAAGCTGAATTAAATACTTATCAAAAAGCAGCCACCAATGCGCAAGGGCCAGATGCGGATGATCAGCGCGCGCTTCGCCTTTCCAGCTATTGGGAACCCACAGAAAATTTTCATTGGTTTGCCAGTCTTGAACATTATCTTGATCAAGGCACCAGTGTGACTGAGTTGGATCCAACTTTGGTTGCGCGCGGTATGCGTGTGACTGTGTCAGATACACCATCTTTTATTGACTTAACCAATAATACTTTTCGTTCGCGCATGGATTACACCTTTGCCAATGAACAAACGCTAAGTTACATCGCTGGCACCGCGGTTATGCGCCGCGAGCAGGGTTTTGATCAGGACATGGGGCGCAGTGGAAATTACGAACAACGCCGCACCGATAATTCGACCTTTCGCTTTCGCTCCCACGAGTTGCAATTAATTAACAGCGATAAAGAGCATTTGCGCTGGATTGTGGGCGCATTTGCATCGCAAGAACGCAACGATATTGTTTATGCAATTGATCAGGCTGATGACGATGGCCACGGTGACCCCACAAAAACTACCAGTTTTATTAGCGATTTCGGCGGTGCTGCCACAGCAATTTTTGTGCAACCCGATCGACGTGTTGAATCTAAAGCTGCATTTGCACAAATCACTTACGATGTGAATGAACGCAATCGTTTCACCGCAGGTGTGCGTCATACCAGAGACACTAAGTCAGATGAAGGCGGGCGCAGTTTAAATTGTCGCGTAACGGGAATGGGCCCCTATCTCACTAATGATTCGATTGGTCATGGTGCGCCCAAGCCACATCAAATTTACGCAGACGCAGGAGCGCAAGCGGCAATTGCTGCAGGCTTGCCTTATGACGATGGTACTCATGTTGGTATTGGTGATCAGGTATGTTGGACACGGCAAGTTAATGATTATTCTGCAACCTGGAAAAACACCAGCGGTTTATTGCGCTATGAATATGATGTGCACGCAGACGTTATGAGTTATGCATCAGTTGCGACAGGTTTTAAATCGGGTCACATTCAAGATCGCGGCAATGAAGCAAAACCGGAAGAAGTCATCAATTACGAATTGGGTTTGAAATCAACTTTGCTCGATGGAAATTTGCGTTTAAATGCAGCGCTCTATCAAGCTGATTACACTAATCTGCAATTTTCGGATCGCGATTTATTTGATACCAACGGCGATGGCGTGGTGGATCGCGTTACTAGCACTGTTGTGCGCAACGCCGCAGCGGCAACGGTAAAAGGGTTGGAAGTTGAAATCGATTGGGCGATCACCGGTAACGATTATGTTCATTTTGCTTCTGCTTTAATGAATGCGCGTTTCGATAATTTTCAAACGCCAGATACTTTATTTGGCAATTTATTTAATCCTTATGTAGATAGTGCAAGCGGGCGTGCGGCAAAAATAGTTGAGCTCTCAGGTAATGCTCCGGTGCGCGCGCCTGATTGGAAGTTTACTTTGGTGTATAAGCACGATTTTGAATTGAGTAGCGGTGTAGTTTCAGCACAAACCAAAGCCACTTTTTCGGATGAATATTTTTTAGATATCTATAACCGGACTAATTTAGCCGCCGAAATTTTTAAAAGTGCACCCAATGGTGCAAAAGATTTGGCAGTGCAAAAAGCATATCGCTCTTATGACATAAGTCTGCGTTATGAGTCCAATAATAATTGGGCGTTGGAAGGCTTTATTAAAAATGTGACTGATCAAAATATAAAAACCTCATCAGGCACTTTTATTACACCGGGTGGATTTGATGCGATTTTTTTGCCACCGCGCACCTTTGGTGTAACCTTGAGTTATCAGTTTAAATAATTTATTGCTCAAGCTTCATTGCAGTTATAAAAAAGCCCATTCTTTTTAGGGAATGGGCTAACGCTAAGACTACTGGAGAATTGCGGATTTATTTACACTTCGCTGCCGTTTATCCAGCTGCGAACTAATTTGAAATTGTCATCAATTAAAATCATGCTGGCCTTATAGCCAACTTTAATTGCACCTAAAGAATTTTCGCCCATCATGGCTGCAGGATACTGGCTTGCCATTCGAATAGCTTCATCCAAATCGATTCCTACCATTTCTACCGTATTTTTTACCGCCGCGAGCATATCCAAATCTGAGCCAGCGAGCGTGCCTGTAGCGGTGGAGAGTTTTCCATCTTTACACTGGATTAGCTCACCATTGAGCATAAAATTTTTATCAGTTGCGCCTACGCTTGGCATGGCATCGGTCACCAGTACCATTTTTCCTGGCGCCTTGGCTTGATGCGCTACTTTTAAACTTGCCGGGTGAACGTGGAAACCATCCACGATAATTCCGCACCAGGAATTTTTATCTTCCAATATGGCGCCGACCATTCCAGGCTCACGGCTGGTGAAAGGTGTCATAGCATTAAATAAATGCGTGAAGCTGCTAACGCCAGCGGCTAAAGCAGTTTTGGTTTGCGCGTAATTCGCTGCACTGTGACCTGCCGCAACTACAACACCTGCGTTAACAAAACGTTTAATCATTTCTGGTGTTGTTAATTCGGGTGCAATTGTAATGAGAGTTTTGCCAACTTTTAATGAGGTTAATAGTTCAAACGCAGCTTCATCAATAATTTTAAACTTTGAAGCATCGTGAACGCCTTTGCGTTCCGGATTTAAAAATGGGCCTTCCAAATGAATACCCAATACCCCCGGGACTTTTTCTGCAATCGCTTGGTTAACCGCTTCAATGGCTTTCGCAACTACCGATAAGTCATCGCTAATTAATGTTGGATAAAAACCTGTAGTGCCAAACTGGCGATGTGCTTGCCCGATAGCGCGTATGGTTTCTACCGTAGGCGCATCATTAAATAAGGCGCCGCCGCCGCCATTGACTTGAGTATCAATTAAACCGGGAATTAATCGCTGGCCTTGTAAATCAATTTTTTCATTTACAACAGCGGGCAAATTATTGATATCGCAGATAGCAACAATTTCTTCGGCATCAATAATCACTGCTTGATTTGTTAACCAGGTATTCCCAGTAAATATTAAGCCATTGACGAGGGCGATAGTCATTAAACAGTCTCCGTGACCTTGCGTAAGTGCGGTGGTTCGTCGGGATTGTAACCGCGTGCAATGGATAATGCGTTAGCCATACGATAAAAACTTTGTACGGCAAGCAATGGCGCAATGATGGAAGGAACATTGGTGACAACGGGTAAACAATCGTCTCCAGACACATTTTCGCTCGCAATCATCATGGCGGCTTTGCGTGCACGGAAATCTTGAATCAATGAATCCATACCGCTGAATGCCTGATCTTGTTGCGTAAACAAGAGCACCGGAAAATCTTCTTTTACGATTGCCATAGGGCCATGTTTTACTTCAGCAGCACTAAAAGCTTCCGCATGTAAGCCGCAAGTTTCTTTCAGTTTTAACGCTGCTTCTTGCGCAGTGCCGAAACCGACGCCGCGGCCAATCACAAATAAATTGGTGGCTGTTTGAAGTGTTTTTACGGCGGGTGACCAATCTTTTTCCCATGCTTGCGCTAAGGCTGTTGGCAAATTGGTTACTGCGTTTTTCAGTTCTGCATTGTCGCTCCACACGGATACTAAATGTAAAACCGCGCCGAGGGTCGCCAAATAAGATTTAGTGGCTGCCACACTTTTTTCTGCGCCGGCTTGCAGTGGAATAACAATATCGGCAAGTTGCGCGAGAGGGGAGTCTTCTACGTTTACGAAGGCCAAGGTTAGTGCCCCGGCTGATTTTGCCTGGTTAACGCTTGCCAATAAATCCGGGCTTTTCCCCGATTGGGAAATAGCAACGTACAACATGCCGTTTAATTTTGGTTGCGCGAGATATACGGAAGTGATTGAAGGCGCTGCCGATGCAGTCACTAATCCCAATTGCGTTTCAAACAAATATTTTGCATAGGTCGCTGCATGATCTGAGCTGCCGCGTGCGCAAGTCACTATAGCCACAGGTGCGAAGGTTTTCAGGCGTGCGACAGCCTCTTCAATGCGGCTTTTGTTCAATAGCTGTTGCTGCGCAATAACGCTGGAAGCGGAAGCTGCTTCCTGAAACATCAATGTTTGTTCGGGTTGTAAGTTGAGGCTGGATGACGACATGGATGCTCCGCAGGAAAAGTACTTTGTTTCTATTTGCTTTTTGAGACAACGTTGTCATTGTGGACTGACTTGATTCGCTTGTAAAGTGAATTGCCACATTTTTTACAGGCAGCTTGGAATAATGGCGGTGTACACCCACTAAAAATAATAGTGAGTGTCATTTCGGTGGGAGTTAGCCCTTACGGTTGGATACCGGGCAGGTAGAGTCCCGCACGATCAGTTCTGGATAAAAACCTTCGCTCTCTACGCTCTTTTCGCCATTTTTCATGACTTCTATCAGCAAGCTGGTCGCGTGCTGGGCGATGGTGCGAATAGGTTGCTGCGCAGTGGTCAGGTTTGGCCAGGCTTGGCGAGAGAAGGGTGAATCCTCAAAGCCGACAATCGACAGCTGTTGTGGAACTTCAACGCCTTGGATGCGTGCTGCAAACAGGGTACCTGCTGCAATTTCATCGTTACAAGCGAAAACAGCAGTAGGTTTGCTGGCACCATTCAATAATTGACGGGTGCGTTTTACGCCGGATTCAAACGAGTATTCGCCGCCAATAATTAATTTCTTATCCAGCGTAATTTTGTTGTCTTTGAGCGCAGCTTTGTAGCCTTCCATACGTTCCGTACTGGATTTATGCGCCTCATCGCCGCCCAGGAACGCGATAGCTTTATGGCCAAGATCAATCAGGTATTGGGTAATTTTATAGGCGGCAGTACGGTCATCAATAAAGACGCATGGCGATATGGTATCGGGCGGATTTGCGCCTGACAAAATGCGCACATATTTGAGTTTGCGTTTATTGAGCGCGCTCAAAACATCGGGCATTTCCGATACTGGCGGCGTAAGTACCAGGCCGCCTACACGACTGCGGTCTACCATGCCGATGATTTCATCAATGATGGTTTTGGATTTTGCATCACAAGGGTGGATCACCAATTCATACCCTTGGCGATGGCACTCTCCCAAAATACCCCGTTGCATATCAATTACATAATTGCTGTTGGGGTTGTCATAAATAAAACCAATAGATGAGGCTGTACCACGCAGTAACCGGGCCGAAAGATTCGGTTGGTAATTAAGCTCTTTAACGGCCTTCATGACCTTATTTTGCAGGTCTTGCCCGACAGTGCCTTCTTTATTAATGACGCGCGAAACAGTTTTAAATGAAACTCCGGCGAGCTTGGCGACATCTTTGATAGTGGCTTTCATAGATAATTACTTGTATAGGTAGTAGCTCTCATTAATAGCAGCTTCATTGTTTTTTGTAATGTCGATCCAGTGGCATGCAAGGGTATTAAATTGCGCAAGGTAATGTAAAGCGTTTTGCTCTCAGCTACACTGAATGTTAACGTCGGTCAGTTCCAATAAAAATGAGGTGTCAAACGTGATAAGTCTAAAAACGCTTGGTTTGAGTTTTTTACTGAGTTCCCTCTTTGTTACTTCCCTGGCACATGCTCAACCCACCCTGGAAAAATTGTGGTTGGCCGAAGGTTTGAATATTCCCGAATCAGTATTGGTCTACCGCAACGGTAAGACGAATTTTTTATTTGTTTCACAGATTAATGGCGACGCCAGTACAGTGGACGGCAATGGCAGTATTGCCAGATTAACCCTGGACGGCGAAGTGGACGAACCCAACTGGGTAACTGGATTGAACGCCCCCAAAGGTATGGGAGTTTTTGAGGGTAAGTTGTACGTATCCGATATCAACGAGATTGTTGTTATTGACATAAAATCCGCCCAAATTGAAAAGCGTTTGGTTGTTCCAGGAGCAGTCTTCCTGAACGATATTGCGATTGATGCAAAGGGTACGCTTTATGTGTCGGATACCAGAACCAATAAGGTTCATCGTTATGAAAAAGGTTTGCTGGATGACTATTTGGTTAAAGTAGAAAGCGCCAATGGACTTAAAGTGATTGGTCCAAATCTGGTGGTAGGTGCAGGTACGCACTTGTATTTGGTCGATAAGAGCAAAAACCGCTTACAAATTGCCGCGGGCTTTGCGCAGGGTATCGACGGTATTGAATCCATTGGCAAAGGTGATTTTCTGGTTTCCTGCTGGGCAGGTTTACTTTATTACGTTCATCTCAACGGTAAAATGGATTTATTAATCGACAGCCAGAAGGAGGGTATTAATACCGCTGATATTGGTTTTGATAGTCAAACCCAAACTGTTTTTGTGCCCAACTTTGCAAAAAACTCCGTAACTGCCTACAAAGTTGTTACTAACTAATCTTTAAGCCGTTCAAAGGGATTTGATCGATTGAATTCAAAGCTATAAATTTAAAAGCTACAACTAAAAAGTTTAGAAGGGAGACTGAGCTCTATTCATAAAAATACTGTTCCAATGGATCCTGAACGCAACATCCGTAGGAACACGAAAAGGGGTGCGGTTGATTGGATGTTAAAGCGTTAACACCTAATGGGTGCTTGTGTTTTTGTCGTTATTTTTTGCGGCATTTTCTGCTATTAATTTCCCTCATCGCTGTTCATGCTAACTCCGCTGTGCAACCGCCTGCGAACGATCAAAACGCTCCCAAACTTTTCTTCAAGCATGTGCTGCCCACGCAAATTGCTGGCATAGGTTATATCACCAGCATTGCGCAAGATACCCAAGGCTTTATGTGGTTTGGCGGCGCTAATGGTTTGGCGCGTTACGATGGCTACGACATTATTATTTTTCGCCACGACGACTCAGATCCCAAAAGTATAAGTCATAGCTCCATCAACCGAATTGCACAAGCGCGCGACGGTTCGCTGTGGGTTGCTACGCGCAACGGATTAAATTTATACGATTCTCGCTCACGCACCTTCACACACTTTACCGTTTCTTCGGAAGCCAGTACCAACGACATCACATGGGTTCATGAAGATCGCAAAGGCGGTATATGGTTGGGTACTCGCGGTGGGCTATTTAGTTTCGACCGTCGCAAAAAAATAGCCACAAAAATTGCTGATAAAACTCATTCGAACGCTAAGAATGCCAGTCAGGTGGTATGGTCGGTGGTGGATGATCAAGACGGTAATATCTGGATTGCTTATCAAGCTTATGGTGTAAGCCGCTACGATCCTGATACTCGCAAATTCGAAAGTTTTACACGCGATCAAAATCTGCCTAATGCGCATGGCTTTAATGACACGCGTCGGTTGTATGTTGATAACGAAAATCGATTGATGGCCGCAACATACGGCGATGGTTTATATCAATTTGATAGGGATAGTCATCAGTTTAATAAAATCAACCACGATACAACTGAGAAAGGCGCGACTGTTTGGTCGATGCTAGTCGATCTCAATAATAATTTATGGGTGGGAGACGGTAGTCACGTACATTTACGCCCCGCGCGCGACGAAAAATTTTATCGATATTTTTACAACGACCTTGATGTGGCCAGCCCTGGTAATTATGTCGTCAACGAAATATTTGAAGATCGCGCGGGCGATATTTGGTTTGGATATTTTCCCTCGGGTATCGACGTTGTTGATCGCCAGGCATCTGCGTTTAATAATTACGGTTATAGCTCAACCAATAGTAATAGCATTACTGACGGCGGTGTATCTTCTATTGCGGAAGATGTCACGGGCAATTTGTGGATCGGCACAGGTTACGGTTTAAATTATCTTAATCGTACAACCAATCAAATCACGCGTTTCAGTCACGATGCGTCAAATCCCAAAGGGCTAAGCGGAAGTACAATTTTATCCATTGCAAAATCATTCGACGACAATATTTGGTTGGGCATATGGTCCGGCGGATTGAATTGGCTGAATACCAAAACCCGCGAATTCAAACATTATTTGCCCGATGTAAATAATCCGCACAGCTTGCGCGGCCGTGAAGTCTGGTCGGTGATCGAAGATCATGAAAAAAATGTATGGTCTGCTACTGAGGAAGGCTTAAATAAGCTCGACCCCAAGACACAAGAATTTGAATTTTTTATGCCTCCACCGGAGTTTTTGGATGGCGATAAAGTGTTGTATTCCAGAGTTGTTTATGAAGACTCAAAAAACAATTTGTGGGTAGGTAGCATTCGCGGATTATTTTTATTTGATCGTGATAAAAAGCAATTTACTCGTTACAAACATGAGGCCGCAGACCCGACAAGTATAAGTGCAGATTTTGTACTCGTTGTCTATGAAGACCGCCGTGGAAATTTATGGGTAGGTACTGAGGGTGGCGGTATAAATCTGTTGGACCGCGCCACGGGTAAGTTCACCGCGTTTACTATTAAAGACGGTTTGGCAGACAACGTGGTGGGCGGTATTACCGAAGATGAAGATGGCAATTTGTGGTTGGGAACCCAAAAAGGAATAGCGCATTTTGACACCCAAAAGCGCAGCTTTCGCAATTACGATAAGCACCACGGGTTAGCGGATAATTTATTTAATCGCAATGCTGCGCAAGTGACCCGGCAGGGCGAAATTATCATGGGGCACAGCAAAGGTTTTACCTTATTTAAAGCGGCTGATATTAAAAGTAATACCTATGCTCCGAATGTTGTCCTCACGAATTTAATGATAGGTAATAAACCTGTCGCTATTGGTGCCGAGAAATCGCCGCTTACCAAGGCAATTGATGCCACTTCAAGTATTACCCTCTCTCACAAAGACGCGGTTCTCTCTTTGGAGTTTGCAGCACTTAGCTTCCATCATGTTGAAGATAATCAATACGCTTATCGATTATTAGGCTTTGAAGAAAACTGGAATTTTGTTGGCACCAAACGCTCTGCTACCTACACAAATTTGAATCCGGGAACTTACGTGTTTGAAGTTAAAGGGGCTAATAATGATGGTGTGTGGAGCTTGTATCCTGTCAGCTTACAAATTGATATTTTACCTCCCTACTGGCGCACCTGGTGGGCCTACACAATTTACGCACTGCTGCTGTTGGCGCTAGCTTATTGGTTCTTCCACGTGCATCGTTTGAAGTTGTCATTTCAAGCGGAAAAATTGGAACAAGAGCGAGTTGTTGTTAAACGGCTTAAGCAAATTGATAAATTAAAAGATGAGTTTTTAGCAAATACATCGCACGAGTTGCGCACACCGCTTAATGGAATTATTGGCTTGGCGGAATCTTTACGTGAAGGTGTTGCTGGCGATGTCTCACCTAAAATGAAATATCATTTGTCATTAATCGTTGATAGCGGAAAACGTCTTGCGAGCCTGGTAAACGATATTCTCGATTTTGCACAATTAAAAAATAAAGGCTTAACCCTTAATAGAAAATCAATTGATATAAAAGTATTGGTGGATGTTGTACTGACACTGTCAAAACCTTTGGTTGCTAACAAGGCGGTTGTGTTTGCTAATAACATTCCAAAAAATTTACCCTCTGCTTATGCCGATGAAGATCGGGTTTTGCAAATACTGCATAACCTTATAGGCAACGCTGCAAAATTTACTGATCGCGGCGTTATTAATGTCTCTGCGAGTGTGAAAGACGATTTTTTACAAGTTGAAGTTGGCGATACAGGCACAGGTATTCCTGCAGACAGGGTTGGCGAAATTTTTGAAAGTTTTACGCAACTGGAAGGCGGTATTGAACGCGCCCAAGGCGGTGCTGGTCTTGGGTTGTCGGTAACCAAACAGTTAGTGGAGCTGCATGGCGGCAGCATTCGTGTCGAATCCGTTCTGGGTATAGGCTCAACTTTCTATTTTACCTTGCCTATGAGTTATGACTTACCGGAAAAAATTAACTCCAAATATGCACATGCAACATCGGCGGACAAAGATGTTTCCTACTACGCCGCCAGTGTTGTCGCTCAGGACAAACAGCCGCATAAAAATAATATCTTGATTGTGGATGACGATTTAATTAACCGCCAGGTGCTTGCGAATTATCTGGCTATTGATGGTTATAATATTATTGAAGCCAGTTGCGCTGAAGATGCTTTCAAAATAATTGAAACCGAAGCTGTAGATTTGGTTTTACTCGATATTATGATGCCGCGCATTTCGGGTTACGAAGCTTGCAGGCTTTTGCGCGAAACTTACCCGGCCCATGAGTTACCTATTATTTTGTTAACGGCGCGCAGCCAAATGAATGATCTGGTGATGGGCTTTGAAGCCGGCGCTAATGATTTTATGGTTAAACCTATCGTTAGGGAAACACTCATAGTGCGTGTGGCAACACACTTGCAGCTACACGACGTAATGCGCAACATGGATAAAAAAGTTGCAGAACGCACCGAAGAATTAAATCGCAGCAACGCAGTTTTAAAAAAAGCTCAAAATGATTTGGAAATTGCGTATCAAAAATTGGAAGAAGCCAGCCTCACGGATCCACTAACCGGTTTAAATAACCGACGTTTTTTGACGGAATCTATAGTGGCGGATATAGCCTTGGTGGAGCGCAATTATCAGGATTGGCTGGGTACGCTTGCTAATGCCTCACCGCCATCTCAGCCACTTAAAGAGCAAGATTTGGTATTTATGCTGCTTGATATAGATTTTTTCAAAGCAGTAAATGATACCTATGGCCATAATTCCGGCGATAAATTATTGGAACAGTTCAGCCAGATTTTGAAAACCACCTTGCGAGAATCAGATTATTTGGTGCGTTGGGGCGGAGAGGAATTTTTAATTGTTATTCGCTACTGCACGCGTGAAGAAGTGACTGAATTAGCAGAGCGCATTCGGCAAAAAGTTGAAAGCTTTAGTTTTGATATTGGTAATGGGCAGCGTATTAACAAGACTTGTTCAATTGGTATGGCGGCCTATCCTTTTTATCGCACCAATCCTGCAGCAATGACATGGGAACAAGTCATTGATACAGCCGACCGAGCGCTCTATCTCGCAAAAAATCATGGCCGCAATTGTTGGGTAAATGTGCTGGCTGCTAACCCTGCTGAGTCAGGAGTTGTTAATCCCGCTGTTTGCGACAGTTTGATTTCGCTGGCTGCCGCGGGTGTGATTAGTATTGAAGCGTCCGTTACTATCTAATTTATTTCATCACCTCTAACTAACCTTGTTTGTTGTTAAATGAAGCAAGTTGCTCTTGCGTTGCCGGTTTTTGATGTTGCGCTTTCCAGGTCTCGTAGGGCATGCCATAAATTCGTTCGCGTGCATTCTCGTAATCGAGTGCGATATTTTTTTCTTCGGCCGCTGCAAGGTACCACTTACTCAAACAGTTGCGGCAGAAACCTGCAAGATTCATGAGATCAATATTTTGTACGTCGTTACGTTTATCCAAGTGCGCGATGAGCCTGCGCAACACTGCAGCTTCTAATTCAGTTTGGGTTTGAGTATCTAATTCGTTTATTTTCATAGTCACACCTGGATGTTAATAGTTGTCTGCATAAATGCAGGCAAACGGCTTGTCTGGTAGACACTATAAAATTTATTCCCAACAAAGTCTCTGGCGAAAAAAACAGTCAGTTTAAAAACAGTCGAATTGACGAAAAAACAAACAATTATTGCCGGGTTTTATGTTGTATTTGGCGACAAAGCTAATCGCTGCTTTTTTTGCCTTGAACCTCAATGGATACAACCTATACTCAAAGCGGACCACACGCTGAGAAGATTGAAGACGGGAGTTTGTGCGTGAATATTATTCTGGGAATTATCGTTATATTCGGCTGTATCATCGGCGGGTTTGTTGGTGGCGGCGGCCAAGTCATGGCTTTGTTCCAGCCATTGGAAGTGTTAATTATTTGTGGTGCGTCATTGGGTGCGATGATTATTGGTAACCCTTTGTCTGTTTCAATTGGGGTGGTCAAATCTGCCGGTGCGCTTATGACTCCCTCCAAGTATAAAAAGCAGCTGTATTTAGATTTATTGACTCTGCTCTACGACATCTTTAACAAAACCCGTCGTGAGGGTTTGATGGCGATTGAAGGCGATATCGAAGAGCCGGAGAGCAGCCCGATTTTTTCTAATTATCCCTCCATTCTTAAAGATCACCACGCTGTTGAATTTATTTGCGACTACCTGCGCATCATGGTTGCGGGCAACATGGCTCCCCACGAGCTTGAGGCTTTGATAGATCAGGAGCTTGAAGGCCATCATCAAGAACAGGCGTTAATCCCTTCAGCAATTTCAGGTGCGGCCGATGGTTTACCGGGTTTCGGTATTGTAGCGGCGGTATTGGGTATCGTGATCACCATGGGCAGTTTGGGCGGCCCGCCAGAAGAGTTGGGTCACCACGTAGCGGCGGCATTGGTGGGTACTTTGTTGGGTATTTTGTTTGCCTACGGTTTCATTGCTCCTTTCTCATCTTATTTGAATCACAAGAATCGCGACGAAGCGCATTTTTATTCTTGCATTAAAGCCTGTCTGGTGGCCTCTATGAATGGTGTGCCGCCACAAATTGCGGTGGAGTTTGGTCGCAAGGTTCTTTATCACAGTGTTCGCCCCAGCTTTAAAGAGTTGGAAGAACAATATCGTGCGAAAAAATAAGGGTAACCAATAATGGAGAAGGGTGCCCAGCCGATAATTATCATTAAGAAAAAGGGTCACGGCCACGGCCACCACGGTGGTAGCTGGAAGGTGGCGCTCGCTGACTTTATGACGGCGATGATGGCGTTTTTTATGTTGATGTGGCTTTTAGGCAGTACATCGAAAGAAGAACAAAAAGCGATTTCAGGTTATTTCAATGATCCTGGTAGCGAATATGCGATTGGTGAAGGCGGTGCTAACCCCGGCTTGATCAATGCTGAGCAACCGCAGGTAGAAAGCCATTCCGATGATCCGCAAACGGAAGACAAGAGCGATAAAGACAATTCTGAAGAAAATACCCAAACGCAAACCGCAGAGCAAATCTCAGAGGCCAAGCTCAAAAAAGAGATGGAGCGCATAGAGAAAGAGCAGCTGGAGCAATTGCAAACCCAGGTGCAGGAAGAGATTAATCAAGACCCTGTATTCCAGCAGATGAAAGATCAAATCCTGATTGATTTGACCGCGCTTGGTTTGCGCATCCAAATTGTCGATAAAGATCAGCGCCCCGGTTTTGATGTGGGAAGTGCGCGCATGAAACCTTATATCGAGGATGTGTTAAAAGCTTTGGCGCCGCTATTGGACAAAGTACAAAACAAAATTAGCGTTACCGGCCACACAGATTCCACTTCTTACGGCGCTGGCGCTAGTTACACCAACTGGGAACTCTCGGCAGACCGTGCGAATTCTGCGCGCAGAGCGCTTGTGCAAGGCAATTTCCCCGATGCCAAGGTGGCGACAGTACAAGGCATGGGCTCTGCCGCGCCGCTAATAGCCGACAAACCTGACGCGCCTATCAATCGCCGCATTGCGATTATTGTGCTTAAAAAGGCCGTTGCTGATGCTTTAAGTAATGGCGGTACAGGGCTCAATTCCAGTGATCTGCTTAAGACTACTGATATGGATTCCGAGCCCAAACAACACATCATGACGCCAAAGGAAGTTGAAGCTGCGATAGACGCCAAGCGTTGATTTCTGTTAGTTCAAAAAAGCTCCTTGCGGGATATTCCTTCAAGGAGCTTTTTTTATAGGATGCAAGCGCGCCAAGTCTGATTAGCTCGCCACTGGCGACTAGGCTATAATCGCCGCCTTTTACTGACCGACCAAGCAGACCAGCATGATTAATCTCAAGACCGAACTCGCCAAGCGCCGTACCTTCGCCATTATTTCCCACCCTGACGCCGGTAAAACAACCGTGACCGAAAAGCTTTTATTGTGGGGAAATGCGATTCAATTGGCGGGCTCAGTTAAGGGTAAGCGCGGCCCACATGCAAAATCCGACTGGATGACCATGGAACAGGAGCGTGGTATTTCGGTGACCTCATCGGTCATGCAATTTCCTTACAAAGGCCGCGTAGTAAACCTGCTGGATACTCCCGGTCACGAAGACTTCTCCGAAGATACTTACCGCACTCTTACCGCAGTTGACTCGGTATTGATGATGATCGACGGCGCAAAAGGTGTTGAAGATCGTACGATTAAATTGATGGAAGTCTGTCGCTTGCGCGATACACCCATTCTCACTTTTATCAACAAAATGGATCGTGAAAGTCGCGATACTGTTGAGCTGCTGGATGAAATTGAAAACGTTTTGAAAATTTCTGCAGCACCCATCAATTGGCCTCTCGGCAGCGGAAAAGAATTTGTTGGTGTTTATAATTTTTACACCGACATTATTCACGTCTATCAATCTGGCCAAGGCCATACAATTCCCGACGATATTCAAATCAAAGGTTTGGATAGCGATGAAGCAACAAAATTGTTGGGCTCATATGCATCTGATATTCGCGAAGAAATTGAATTTGTGCGCGGCGCAACTAATCAATTTGATTTGGAAGAATATTTGGCTGGCCGTATGACGCCGGTGTTTTTCGGCACAGCTCTCGGCAATTTTGGTGTGCGCGAAATGTTAGACGGTTTTGTTGAATGGGCGCCTACACCGCGTAGCCGCGAATCAAAAGATCGCGTTGTTGAAGCGAACGAAGAAAAATTCAGTGGTTTTATTTTCAAGATCCAGGCAAACATGGATCCCAAGCATCGCGACCGAATTGCGTTTATGCGTGTGTGCTCGGGTGTTTACCAGCAAGGCATGAAAATGAAACATGTGCGCATCGGTAAGGAAATTAGAATTGCTGACGCCGTGACGTTTATGGCGGGTGATCGCAGCGCAGTGGAAGAAGCACTCGCAGGCGACATTATCGGTCTGCACAATCACGGCACAATTCAAATCGGCGATACTTTTACCGAAGGCGAAGATTTAAAATTCACCGGCATTCCCCACTTTGCACCGGAACTCTTTCGTCGTATTCGTTTGAAAGATCCTTTGAAGATGAAGCAACTGCAAAAAGGTTTACAGCAGTTGTCGGAAGAGGGGTCAACGCAAGTGTTTTTTCCCATCAATAACAACGATATTGTTGTGGGAGCTGTAGGTGTTTTGCAATTTGAAGTTGTAGCCTACCGGTTGAAAGACGAATACAAGGTAGAAGCAGTATACGAACCGGTTAACGTTACTACGGCGCGCTGGTGTGAATGCGATGATCCGAAAAAACTGGAAGAATTCAAACGTAAGTGTACCGAGAACCTCGCGTTAGACGGCGGTGGGCATTTAACCTATTTAGCTCCATCCAGGGTCAATTTATCGCTTACACAGGAGCGCCATCCAGACGTAGAATTCAGGGCAACTCGCGAACATTAATCGATTTTATCGCGTAAATACACTAAGCTGGTTATATCTAAAATAATATTTGAGGCTGAAAAGTGACTCAAGCGAATAATAATAACGATCTGGTTTGGGATCTTGATGCGTTTAACCAGCGTCAGCGAGCTATTGATTTTGTAATGGGGTTTGAAAATAAGCTTTGCGTATTTTCAAACTCGGTTGAGCAGCTTTATACCAATTACAATATTTTCTTTCCTCGCGAAGAAGCCCGCAAGCTAGTGATTCTGCCCAATCCATACGCACATCACGATACCTTTAATGGTATTCCCGAATCTGCTGTAACTGCGACAGGAATGGAAATTCTTCCCGGGGTTTTTAAAGGCAAACAAACCTTATTTTTGCGTATCCCTTTTAAGCAGGGAACAATAAAAACTGTTCCCCTGCAAATGGGCTTGCGTGTAGTGCAACAGCAATGTCCTCCAGAAAGGCCTTTCTTGCCTGTATTGATGAAAGGTGATTTGCGGGAGTTGGATGCATCTATTCCCTGCTTGCACTTGCACAGAATCCACGTGAATCGGCTTACAGCTCACTCTACGTTGGACAAAAAAGATATAGAAAAAGTTATCAGTAAGCGTTTGGCAGATTTAAGTTTGCTTTAGACGTGGAATGAAAGGTGGCTTGATCAACACTCCTGCTGCAGAAACAAAAAAGCCACATATGTGGCTTTTTTGTTCTCAGTTTTGCTGAAATCTATTTCTGTAGAACGAATTTAATTGGTGCGGTAAATTCAAAAGTTGCTCCAGAAATTGCATCTGGAATTGCTGGGTATGGAGCAACTTTATTAACTGCTTCCAGTGCTGCTTCATTAAGCGCTTCAACCTCTGAGGCTTGTACTACAGAAGTGCTTACGATATTGCCCTGACGATTAATCGTAACGGCGACGCGCACACTACCTGTTTGACCGCGCTCAAGCGCTTTTTTCGGATAGCGAACGCTGGCGTAAATTCGTTTCAAGTTATCCGAAACATAGAATTGGCGAGCCAAAAGATTTTGTGCTGTTAACGCAGGTTTTTCATCATCGTCATTAGCTGCGGCAGCGGTTGCAGCTGGTGCTTTTTGCGCGGCTAAACGAGCAGCTTCAACTCTTGCAGCTTCCGCTTTAGCTTGTTCTGCTTTTAGTGCAGCAGCTTGTTTTGCGCTATCAGCAGAAGATGTTTGTGCGCCGGCAGTTTTTGCTGCTGCATCTTTTGCTTCTTTCTCTTTTTCTTTCTCAGCTGCTAAATCGGCAGCAGATTTAATCTTGCTCCAACCCGCCACTTCGGTAGTGCGCTCTTTGGACGGTTTGATTTTGTCGTAACGAGCTTTAAGCGCGGCGTTAACATTGCCAGCTTTCAAAATGTCATCTTTGTAATCAGAAGAAAGCGGTACTTTGCCAATCCAGGTTCTCAATAGCATTGCAAAAAATTTATCTCCAGCAATGTTGCCCAGGGCCACGTCGTTGATGGAAATATTTACACCTTTACCGGGCTCGTAATTGAAGGAAATGGTATCGTTTTGAACAAAACGACCTTTGAATAATCCGTCAAATTTCACCATGTTATCGGCTTGTTCAGTCAGCAGTGTAGGTGCGTTATTGATTGCCATACCCTCAATCCACCAGCGGCTGAAGCGGCGTGTGGTCACGCCTTCGGGTGCAACAATTTTTAATTCCATGCGCATGGCTTGGTTGTTAGCTAACAGCTTGTCAGGGTTATCGCTAAGGGAGCTTGAGTAAAGTGCACCGATAAATTGCTCTTTTCCCAAATCGATATGAGTAGCCATACCGTTGAGTACGGGTTCGGCGGCTACACTTAAAGAACAATAACAGGCGAGCAAAAAACTTATGCAACAGTTGATAATATGCTTTAGGCGCATGGCGTAAATACTCTCATTCTATTTATAGGTAGGTGATTGGTTGAGATAAAATCCGTTTTAAACGCGTGCTCCGATAGTTTGAAGTATAATATATAAATTTGAGAGGCGGTGTATTCTCTTTCCCTCTACCAGGCCGCTGACAAAAGTCTGTTTTTAGAGTATAGGTCAAAATTACAGAACAAAAATAATTGTTAATTTGAAATCTGGCTGTTTACCAGCTAGCTTTTTTGTCAGAATAAGCGAGTTCTTTCGTTATCCAATTTGCACACTAGGGCACGACATGGAAATAAAACTGCTGTCTAAGCTGTCTCGCGATTATGTTGAGCAGCTTTTATCAGGCATTCCATTTTTTAAGCTGGTCAAGCAACAAGATGCTTGGCAGTTTGAGTTGTTGTTGCAGTCTTCCCGAATTGTTACTTATTCACCCGGTGAAATTGTTCTTCAGCGTGGCGATTCGGATCATTGGTTGTTTTTCTTGTTAAAAGGGCGCTTGGCTGTCTATGTCGATGATCCGCTAAAAGGAGAGTTAATCAATTATGTAACTCCCGGTGAAGTGTTTGGCGATTTGGCGCAGCTGATGGGGCAACCTCGCACAGCCACAGTTCTCGCTGAATCCAGCGCGCGAGAATCTATAGTGTTGGCTACTGATGCCTCGATATTTGGTGATGTGAGTTCATCTCGTCCCATCACAATTCAAACTAAACTGGCTTATTATCGCAATACAGTGCATAACCTGCGTTGGAAGCTGGAAGTTTATCGCTCCCAGCATCTGCAACATCCACTTGCCAATAAGCATCGTCAGGTTAAGCTTTACACCGGTGTGAAAGACACACTTGAAGAGTTGAAGGCGCTTTATGAACAAGCACAGGCGCTTGCCAGCCTTTTATTAGAATGGAATAGAGAGTTCGGGGCTTTAAGTGCTGACTCAAGCGTCCAGCAAGATGCCTATAATCTATAAAAAATACGTCGCTAAAACTTTGCTCGCTTAATTTTTGCGTTTCACATGCATTAAGAATTTTAATAATACTGCTGGCCTCCCTGAGGCGCTGTCCTATCTATTGTTTCTATTGGTTGATTGACCTATGAAATTTGAAGACATGAAACTGATTTATGGTTATCCGTTGCAATTGCAAGCAAGCAATAGTGCGGGGCAACCAGAGCGATTTTCCTGCCGTTTAATTGGTTGCCTACCTGGCCGCAGTATTCTCTTGTCTGTACCTAAGTTGGCAGGCAAATTAGTGCGCTTTCGTACGGGTCAAAAATTGGTTGCGCGGTTAATGGTAGATAACGGTATAGGTATATTTGCCAGCACCGTTGAAATCCAAACAGCAGATCCCTACCCTATACTGCATATTAGTTATCCCGACAACGTAAGTTTTAAAGGTATTCGCGGGGCAACGCGAGTGGCTATTGATGAGCCAGTACAAATTGTTAACTTATCGCTTATTAGCGATCAGCAAATTTCGGGTAATGTTGTTGATGTTAGTGTGACCGGCGCTCGTATAGAAGCTGCATCTGCCTTTGGGGAGATAGGGCATAAAATCCAGGTGACGATGAAAGTTGCGGTTGCAAATATAATTCGCGATTTAACCCTGGAAGGCATTATTCGCTCACGAGGAGAAGCAGATCCTCAAAATGTGAGTAACTCAATTGCTTATGGTGTGGAGTTCATTGAGCCAGAAGAAGACAAACGCTTACTTTTGTATGCCTATGTATATGCACAAATCGGTAGTGAAGAAATTATTGGTAGTTAATAGGCGATAATTGATTGGTAAGATGCATTGCCGCAGCTAATTATTGTGAGTGCAAATAAAAAAGGGTGCCCTGAGGCACCCTTTTTTATTTGAAGCACTGATCGCTCAATGCTTCGCGAGCATTAAGCAGCTGGAGTAGCTGCTACTGCTGCTTTTGGCTTACGACCGCGCTTTGCAGCACCGGCAGCAGCTTTCTTAGCAGCTGGAGCTTTTTTAGCTACTGCTTTTTTAGTGGCAGGAGCTTTCTTGGCAGCTGGAGCTTTCTTAGCTACTGCTTTTTTAGCAGCTGGAGCTTTTTTAGCTGCTGCTTTTTTAGCGGCAGGAGCTTTCTTGGCTGCTGGAGCTTTTTTAGCTACTGCTTTTTTAGCAGCTGGAGCTTTTTTAGCGGCAGCTTTCTTGGCAGCAGCAGCGGTTTTCTTAGCAGAAGCTTTGGCTTTTGCAGCAGCTTTCTTAGCAGCTACTTTAGCGCGTAAAGCAGCTTTTTTGTCAGCAGCTTTTTTCTTGGCAGCAGCTTTCTTAGCAGCAGCTTTAGCTTTCAATGATTGCTTCTTAGCAGCAGCTTTAGCTTTTACAGCAGCTTTCTTAGCGGCCAATTTAGCTTTTACAGCAGCTTTCTTAGCAGCAACTTTGTTTTTAGCAGCTACTTTCTTAGCAGCAGCTTTTGCACGCTTAGCTACAGCAGCTTCAGCTTTAGCAACAGCTTTCTCGTGAGCTGCAGCTACTTTGTTAGCAGCTTTAATAGCAGCTACTTCTTTCTTAGCGGTAGCAACCGCAGCTTTAGCAGCGTCTGCAGCTTTCTTGGCAGAAGCAACATCGCCTTTAGCAGCAGCAGTCAACTTAGCGTTTTTCTTTTTAGCAGTAGCAGCTAATTTGCTTTGTGCAGCTTTAAGAGCAGCACCAGCTTTAGTTGCTTCTTTTACAAGACCAGCAATAGCTTTTTGAGCATCAGCAGCTTGAGCAGCGCGAGCCTTTGCCAATTGAGTTTTGAGGGCAGCGAGTTGTTGTTCTAGACCCGCAACTGGATTAACGGCAGATTGTTTACGTGCAGCCATAGTGTGTGCTTCCTGTAAAAATTCGATTAGACGAAAAATGGATAAAAAGTTACAACATGTATAAATTAAAACTTTATTGAAAAAATTCAAGTTTTTTAATGCATTTTTTGCAAAAAAACGTGTTTTTTTTACAAAAAAGTCCAAATTAAAGCTCTTAAGAGTTTATAAACACGATTTTTTTTGCTTTTCGAACTTTCTAAATGATTGTTAATTTATTTTTTAATGTAAATTTTTAACCGCTAATTTCCCTCAAATGAGTCTTTTGAAAACTCAATAACACCTGTTTAAGGTTTTTAAAAACCTTAATGCGAACTCTTTTAAAGATCTGTTTCGGTCATTTAAATTTTTTGTAAAAGCACTTTGATGACTCTTTTAGATGGCCTTACATACCCTCTTCAGACTCTCGTTAACCTCATAATGAACCCGATTAATTTTTTGAGTTTAAAGTTTTATCGCGTTTGATTTTTTTATTTTGCAATCCAGGCAATAACTAATATTGATAGTTATTATGTATGCATATACAGTATTGATGTTGTTGTTTTTAGTTTTGGAAAATTTTTTGTGAAAAAAATCATTCATTGTGATGCAGATTGTTTTTATGCAGCAGTCGAAATGCGCGATGACCCTTCGTTGCGTTCGCGCCCTATTGCCGTAGGGGGGAGCTCTGAACAGCGCGGCGTAATTTCAACATGCAATTACGAAGCGCGTCATTTTGGTGTTCGTTCTGCTATGTCATCCATTGCAGCAAAAAAGCTATGTCCAGATTTAATAATCCTGCCGCATCGCATGGAGGCTTATAGGGAAGCTTCGGTAAGCATGCGACATATTTTTTATCAATACACTGATCTCGTAGAACCACTATCGCTTGATGAAGCTTATTTGGATGTTAGCGATAGTGAATATTGTGGCGGGAGTGCAACGCGTATAGCCGAGCAAATTCGCCAGCGTGTTTATGACGAATTAAAGCTGACTGTTTCAGCGGGTGTAGCGCCCAATAAATTTTTGGCTAAGGTGGCTAGCGATTGGAATAAGCCAAATGGCTTATTTGTAATTACGCCTAATGCGGTAGACAGTTTTGTTTTGCGTTTGCCTGTCAGTAAAATTTTTGGTGTTGGAAAAGCAACTAATACTCGGTTAGCAGAGATCAATATTAAGACCTGCGCCGATTTGCGCCGCTTTAGTATTTTCGAGTTAAAACAGCGTTTCGGGCAGCTTGGGGTACGTCTATATGAATTGTGCCGGGGGATAGATAACCGTGAGGTGAGTCCCTCGCGTCGGCGTAAATCATTAAGCGTTGAAAATACCTTTCCGCAAGACTTGCGCGATTTGGCCAGTTGTTTAAATCGCTTGCCTGAACTTTTGCAACAGCTGGCGAGTCGCTTAAGGCGAATAGATGATGATTACGTGGTGGTTAAGATATTCGTCAAAATAAAATTCGCTGACTTTACCCAAACCACTATCGAGCGCAGTGGGTCCACTTTAACGCCGTCGGAGTTTCAGAGTTTATGTTGTGATGCATACGCTCGCAAAGAATCGCCGGTCCGCTTATTGGGTGTTGGTGTTCGCTTTGTTGATTTGCGTGAGGATCAACCTTTCTATCAGTTGGATTTGTTTGAGTGACTGAAAGAGAGTGAGCATGGAGGAGTGGAGGTGTGACACATCCATGTGATGTGAGGATGTTAAAGCGAGTCGTAGGTGTTGCGAACGTGTAGGGGCGGTTGATAGTGACGGTTGCGGCTTGCGCTGAAATGATCATGTAAGGTGTTTTGCATAAGTTTGGTGAATTCTGGCTGCTTGATGCAAATTAAATGTCGATGATCGCCTGCTTCCATATAGATAATATCGTTTTCC
The DNA here is from genome assembly GCF_014652535.1 of Cellvibrio zantedeschiae. Taxonomy (NCBI): domain Bacteria; kingdom Pseudomonadati; phylum Pseudomonadota; class Gammaproteobacteria; order Cellvibrionales; family Cellvibrionaceae; genus Cellvibrio; species Cellvibrio zantedeschiae. Next base: position 289,932 of record NZ_BMYZ01000001.1, read on the forward strand.
ATCAATTCATCATCCCAAATCACATCAATACCATAAGCTTTGCCAACTACCGGTATTGCACCTGCCTCGCAATCTTTAAAAAATTGCACAAGTTCGTCTTCTTCAACGAGATGCATGTGTCGGTCAAATATTTGGTTGAGGGTATGGCGCAGGATTTTATGGCTGGAGGGAAGTACGCAAAGCGTGTAATGAAAATCTTCATCGCGGAGTAAAACGCCTTTAGCAAGTGAGCGATTGTCTATCTTGGCAACTTGAGCAGTGTTAAATGAGCCCTCTGCATACGCATGCTCGAGTAATGAATATTGGATTTGATTGTTCGTTAAATATTTCTCTATGTTTCTAGCGACACCCATACGTCAACACTCCAAAAAGTGAATATATTTATTTAAGTGGCGTTGGTAAGGTCAAACAACCTTTGCTCTTAAAGTATAAGAACGGAAATGCAAATGCGTTGGAAAGTTTTCGAAGCAATTTCTTTAAAAATAGATGTTTTGGTTATCAGCAGCGAATAAATTGCGGTATGGGTGGGTGATTGGCAGAAATTACCGCCTGATAAAACAAAAGGCCTCGTGGCGTAAACCATGAGGCCTTTTATTTTGGATGAGTTGAAACTTATGCGAGAGCAGCGATTTCTTGTCTTACGGACGCCAGTTTCACGCAGGTGACGAACACTTTCATGGCTTCAACAACTTCCGGTACTGTGGGAACTGACGGCGCAATACGGATATTGCGATCTTCCGGATCTTTACCATAGGGGTAGGTTGCGCCCGCTGGAGTCAATTTGACGCCAGCTTCTGCTGCCAGGCGTACGGTCTCTTTTGCACAGCCTTTGCGGGTATCAAAGGATACGAAGTAACCGCCTACTGGTTTTTCCCATGCGCCTAAATCTGTACCTTCAAAGGCGCCTGCCAAGGCTTCCAACACAGCTTCAAAACGTGGGTTAAGCAATTCAGCATGTTTCTTCATGTGAGCCATAAGAGCGGAACGGTCAGGCAAGAAACGTGTGTGGCGAATTTGGTTAACTTTGTCTGGACCGATTGTTTGGGCGCCCAAGGCCTTTTTGAAACCAGCCAAATTGGCAGCGCTAGCGGCTACGAAGGCTACACCCGCACCAGCTTGGGTGATCTTGGAGGTAGAGGCGAACTGAAGCACTGAGTCTTCGGTGCCGTTGCGGCGAGTTGCTTCCAGAATGCTTGCCAGCTGGGGAGCATTATCAACCAAGTCGTGTACCGAGTAGGCGTTATCCCAAAATACGCGGAAGTTAGCACTGGCGATTTTGCCCAGTTTGGCAATGCGCTCAACAGTTTCATCGCTATAAACAACCCCTGTTGGGTTGGAGTATTTGGGTACGCACCACATACCTTTGATTGAGCTATCCGCTTTAATCGCAGCTTCAACAGCATCCATATCCGGGCCGGTTGAAGTCATAGGTACGGTTACCATTTTGATGCCGAGTTGTTCGCAAATGGTGAAGTGGCGGTCATAGCCAGGTACGGGGCATAAGAACTTTACTTCACCTTCGTTTTTCCAGGCGCTTGCCGCATCTTTCAGGCCAAACAAGTAAGCGGTGGATGCAACCTGGAACATGAGCGTCAAACTGCTGCTGCCGCCAACGAGTACATTAGCTGCATCTACGCCCATGATGTTTGCGCCCAATTGTTTGGCTTCGGGTAAACCGTCGAGGCCGCCATAGTTGCGGGTATCGGTGCCATCAGCCGCAATGTAGTTGCCTTTGAGAATGCCGTCGAGCGCGTCAGACAGATCCAATTGATCTGAAGATGGCTTGCCTCGGGTTAAATCGAGGTTCAATTTTTTGCTGAGAATAGTTTGGTATTCAGCGGCTAGTTGGCTTTCCAATTGACGCAATTGCGTTGCTTGATCCGGTTGCACAGTAAGTCACCTCAAAAGTGGTTGGCGATTTGCGGAGATAAGATGGATGGTTGTAGCAGTTTACAAAACGGCGCGCATTATAACCGCTAGACGCCGCCAAGTTATAGCTTTCAATAGTGTTGACGTAAAAAACTAATGGCTCGCAACAATGAGTGGTGGAACCGGGCAATCCAGCGCATCGGCAATGGCGCGAAATAATTCTGCCTCTACAACGGTGATCTCTTGATCTGCCAACACGCATTGGCTCATGGCTTTTAATAGTTTGGGTTTTTGCAGTGGTTTAACGCAATTCAAACGGTTAATCGCCAAATCCAAATCCATCATGTTGTAGTCGCTTTCATTCATGAGTTGCAGATCATCAAAACCTATTATGGATTTACTCTTGTTGAACGCTGCTTGGGCATTTGATGCGGAATTTGCTCCCGCATTGGCGATGACCGATAAAAGTGTGCAGGCTTCATTTTTCAGTTGCGTCAAATCCACCAAACGATGTGCTGATTTTTTAGGTTCCAAATTGTGCGTGATAATTTTGAAGAATGACCATTCGATTAAATCGATATGCTCATCCGCATGGATAACATGGCTCATAGCTGAGCGAAAGAGTTCATATTGTTGCGTTGAGAGATTTTTTAACGCAGGTAAGCTGAGTTCCAATAATGGCAATCTCAATCGCGGCTCTAATAAAGAAGCTTGAAGCGCAAGCGGTTTGATTGAATGAATTTGTGTTTGTGAAAATAGTTTGCCGAGCGCTTGCCATTGAATGCTTTGTTTGTCGGGATTTTTATCAATCAGTAAACCCAGCATCAATGCTTGCGCATCCCATGGATTGTGGGCAGCTTCGCGCAGTTGATCGTTAATTGCATTCAATGTTTGGTGTGCGTATGCAAGGTGCGACTCATTGGGTTGACCAATGGTTTGCAAAATTTGATCGACTGTAACCACAAACTCCATGGCATTTTTGGGCGAACTAAATTCCAGGGGCGAGTGATCTTCATTGGCCTCAGAAAGTCTTCCTTCTTCTATATAGCTATTTTCGTCCGGTTGATAAACATCAATGTGGGCGAATTCACCATTCCAGCGTGGATCAATTCTTTTAATGCGTTCGGGTAATGGTGGGTGCGTTGCCAAGGCAGAAAACAAACTATTTGCGCCCTCGCCAAAAAACATATGACTGAATTCAGCGGCATTAGCGACATCCATTTGCGAGCCGCCGACATAGCCACCCAACTTCTTTAATGCGCCACCAATACCATCGGGATTGCGCGTAAATTTTACGGCGGAAGCATCAGCTAAAAATTCGCGTTGGCGGCTAACGGCAGCTTTTATCAGTTTTCCGAAAAATGTTCCCGCGTAGCCAATAATCATCAAGCCCAAACCAATTCCCATCATAGCTGCGGCAGATTGATCTTTACGGGAGCGAAATGCTCTTCCGTGGCGTGAGCTACGCAACAGGAATTCGCCGATTAAACCTATTAGTAGAATACCGTTAAGTAAGGCAACCAGGCGCATGTTCAATTTCATATCACCGTGGAAGATATGGCTGAATTCATGTGCGATAACGCCCTGCAATTCATCGCGATTTAGTACTCGAATACAACCGCGCGTTACGCCAATAACAGCATCTTGTGGAGTATGGCCAGCAGCAAATGCGTTAATCGCTTCATCTTCAATAATATAAACCGGCGGCACAGGCGTGCCGGATGCGATGGACATTTCTTCCACCACATTCAAAATTTTCTTTTCATCTGCATTAGCATTATGAACAGTAAGGGGGCGCCCACCGAGTGATTCAGCCACTACTCGGCCTCCGCTGGAGAGTTGGAATAACTTATATAAGCTACCTAAAAAAATAACCGCGCAAACAGAAAAGCTTATGCCACCCAACATTTGCCAGCTCATAGCATGGGTAATGCCTTGCCATAAACCTGCATTCGCTAAATAGTTATGGGTGTTCTGCTCCATATAATAGAAGACTGCGGCGCAGAAGAAGGTGGTTACAGCAATTAATGACAATACCGCAAGGCACAATAAAACAATGAGCCGCTTGGTATTACGATAGGCGAGATCTTGTTGTTCAAAGAAATTCATAGGGGCTCTGTCAATTAAGAGGGGCTCTATTAGTTAAAAGAGGCTCTGTTGATAAGAATCAGGGAAATTGCTGTAGCTGAAATAAAAAAGGCCATCTAATGATAGCCTCTTTTTTGATTTTTATTAAAAGCTGACTTTGGGAGCCGCTTGAATTTCTTTGGAATCTTCGAAGACTAATAAAGAAGCGTCCTGGCTGTGGCCGAATGATGCGGCAAAAAATACCGGAGGAAAGCTTTGTTTATAAGTGTTGTAAGAGGTCACTGCATCGTTAAAAGCCTGGCGAGCAAATGACACTTTGTTTTCTGTGCTGGTAAGCTCTTCTGAAACCTGCATCATATTTTGTGATGCTTTTAAATCCGGGTAAGCCTCCATTACTACACTCAAGCGGCTCATCGCATTTGTCAGCAAACTTTCTGCGCCTGCTAAATCTTTCATCGCTGCTGCGTTGCTTGGATCAGCTGCTGCTGCTTTTAGTCCACCAACTGCCTGATTACGTGCGCTAATTACAGCTTCCAAGGTTTCGCGCTCGTGCGACAGATAACCTTTAGCGGTTTCCACCAGGTTGGGAATTAAGTCATAGCGGCGTTTTAACTGTACTTCGATTTGCGAAAATGCATTTTGGTAACGGTTTTTAAGCGATACCAGTTGGTTGTAAATGCCAATAACATAAAACACGATAACGGCAATAATGACCAGAAGAACAATAAATGCGACCATGATGGCTTCCTATATGCTTGTGTGTGTTTAGCGAACTTATTTTTCGGCGCTTTGAAACTTCATGTTTTAGTTAGTCAACATATTCAAAAACTTTAACAACTTTTTGTACATCTGCAGTATGGCTAACCATATTCACGATACGATCTGCCTCTGCATGAGTGACTATACCCATCAAAAATACCGCCTGGTTTTCGGTAACAAAATGTACGCGACGACTCTCAGTTTCGCTATCGGCCAGCAGTTGGGCTTTTATTTTTGTGCTAATCCAGGCGTCTTTACTGCGTGCGGTAAAGTTAGTGGGTTCGCTAACGATTAGCTCGTTATGGATTTCGCGAACCGGGTTTAATTTGTAAACCGTGTCAGCTACCAGGTTACGTAGCTCATCGCTGGGTACTTGACCGGTTAATAAAACGATACCGTTAAAGCTGTCGATGTTGACGTGGGCATGTTCCAGCTGGGGATCAGCCTTCTTTATATTAACCTTGGCTGCAGTTTCAATTTCGTTGTCGTTGAGTTTTGCGCCCATGGTGCGTTCATTGGCTTTCATCTCAATCGGTTTGCTGGTGGTGGCGTTAATCACTTCCGCGCAGCCGCTCATCAACAAGCTTGTGCAAAGGGCGAGGCTCAATAAACTAATACGAGTTGAGGTTTTCATAGTTAAAATCCACCAAACAGTTGTTGATCAATCAAATCACACACGCAGAAGAGCGTGAGCAAGTGTACTTCATGAATACGATGTTTGGCCGTAACTGGCACGCGAAGTTCAATATCCTGTGAATCTAACAAAGCTGCTACATCGCCACCGTCGCGACCGGTGAGTGCAATGACTTGCATATGCTTGTCGTGAGCGGCACTAATAGCTTGTAACAAATTGCTGGCGGTGCCTGTAGTGGTCACCAACAACAATACATCGCCTTGGTTGCCCAAGGTACGAATTTGTTTTGCATAGATGTCATTCGTATTCGAGTTGTCAGCATTGCTGATGATATCTGTACCCAAGCTGATTGCCGGTAAACTCGGGCGCTCTTGCTCCAGGCTGTTCATCAGGTTGGCGGTAAAAATATGTGCATGTGCAGCAGAAATACCGTTGCCGCAGGTTAATACTTTTTTCTCGTTCAGTAGCGCTTCAACAATACAATGACTTGCATGTGCAATGAGTGGTGCAAGCTGTTCGCCAGCTTGCATTTTGGCTTCAATACTTTCGTGAAAAAGCGTGATAACTCGTTGATCCATAATATTCGATTCAAAAATAGCAAAAATTGTTAGCTGGAGAAGGCGTCTTTAATCCACTCAGGTTCACCATTGTCGCTGAAGGCTATGACATCAAAGCGACAAATGGCAGATTCGGTGAGTTGGTGTTCTTGCAAATAATACAGCGCTGTTTTGATGATTTTTTGCTGTTTGCGAATAGTAACGCTTTCAGCTGCATTGGCAAATGCCTGGTGGGTGCGTAGGCGCACTTCAACGAATACCAAAGTATCTTTGTGCTGCATTATGAGGTCAATTTCGCCGAGTTTGCAGCGGTAATTTTGGGATATTTTTACCAACCCCTGTTGCTGCAAAAAGGCGAGCGCGCGGTCTTCAGCTTGAGCGCCGGAGTTTTTTTCAGTTGATGTTTTTCGGCTAAAAAACATCTTATTCGCTGGCTTCCTGATTACTGGTATCTACTACTGTTGCTAAGGGTTCGGCCAAACCTTCATTAAAGCGCGCCCACATTTGTTCGCGCTCTATGCGGCCATCAGGCAATAGTTGTAGTGAACCTGTGGCTCCATAAATTCGCATTTGTGGAGCTTGTTTCAGTTGCGCCAAGCGTGAGTAGAGATGAAATGCATCAGCACCTAATGCGTGTAAGCGGCCATAGACTGCAGCGACGCGAGTATTTTGTGCGATGGTTTGTTTGGTGGGATTGTTGCTATCAAAAACCCACGGCAGTGTATTAAAGATAACGCCGTTTAAATCTTCGTTTTTAATTGCATCAGCATCGCCAGAATAAATGCTGCTGGTCGCATACACGGGAATGCTGTTGGCATATTGAAACACTAATGTAGGTTTGATTTGTCGGCCTTGATCGGGTGTAACTGCCATAAAAATCATATTCACGTCGGCACGGCGACGAGGTTGGAATTCCAGTTTTGTACCTAATTGTTGTTGTAAAAGCGTAGCGCGCGCTTGGCTTTCGTCGAGCAACATCAGGTGGCGAAAACTTTCGGAAAATTTATCTTGCGATGCAAAATTACTTTTACCTACCAGTGTTCCGCCTAACTTTTGCCATTCGGCTGCGAATGCTTGCGCGCTACGTTCACTGATTTCCTGTGCTGTTGAAACTATAAGTGCGCGCTTGTAACCATCTTGAATTCCCTGACGCGCAACCTGACGCGCTTCATCTTCAACAGCTAAACCGAATTGATAAAAATTTGCCAAAGGCTGCGCTGGTTGTTGATCGGGATAATTCAGGCTCAAGAGCGGTACTTGCAGCGACGTTAAGCGGCTAATGGCATTGACGTTATCTTTATCAATTGGGCCAATAATAAAATCAGCACCGTCGTTAACAGCTTGCTGATAAGCTGCTATTGAATCTTTGCTGGAATCGTATTTGCGAACGCTGGGTAAATTAGTAGTACCTATATGTTGATAATAAGCCGCAAAAAAACCATCGCTAACCGTTTCACCTGCTTCGGTCAATCTGCCCTGCAAGGGTAGCAGGAGTGCAATTTTTTTTGGTTGCGAGGTGTTAATACCTTGCAGCGCGCGCAAGTCTTTGGGGAGATTGCTAGCCGCAGGATGTGTACGCCATTGCTTTTGCCACTGCGTGAGGCTTGCAAGTTGCGCGCTAATATCTTGCGTGTTGTTTTTGCTGAGTGCGGCCAAACTGTACCAACCTTGGGTAATACCACCGCTGCCTTTCATCGCGTTGGCTTGCAGTTCGTTGAGCGGAATATTCATAAGCGTTTGCCAAAGTACATCCTGATTGATATTGGCAGCTTGTTGATCCGTTAACAGGGCAGAGGCGTTAATGCGTTCCGCAATACTTTCATGCAACTGACCGTTGCGTTCAAACGCCTGGGCGCGCAACTCGCGTAATGCGGCTTCTTGTGCTGGTTCCAACGCTTTTAATTGTTGTTCCAGCCGGGTGTTGGTTAAAATGCGTCGCGCACGATCAGCATTACCATCTTTTAAGGCTAGATCTGCAGATAATTGGCTCGATTTTACAAATACTGAATCAGACGATTGGTTCGTGCCGAGTTCGCCAATTAAATTGCGAGCTTTATCCAATTTATTTTGCGCAAGATAAATCTCTGCTGCTTGCAGAATTAAGGTTTCGCGTTCCGGTGATTTTTTTTGCTGGGCAAGTGTAATAAGTGTTTGTGGATCTTGAGTGGCTGTAGATGTTTTTGTTGCTGCCGCTGCATCGCTTTTAACAGTGGAAGCAGGCTCGTTGGGTTTTACGCGGGCGTCACCACCACAGCTGCTAATTGCTAGAGCTAGCAGCGAAATGAATACACAATGTGTTGGTCGGTTTAACATGGGTTACAACTCCTGACGCACGACTAAAATCTGGCCATATGGCCTTTGGAACGAACTTTATGAGTACTTTGGCAGCTAATTCTGGCGGCACACTTTATGTAGTCGCCACGCCTATCGGTAATTTGGACGACATGGTACCGCGAGCCATACAGACACTACAAACTGTAGCAGTGATTGCTGCGGAAGATACGCGCCACAGCGCTCGTTTATTGGCTCATTTTGACATAAAAACACCTGCAGTCGCGTATCACGATCACAGTGATGAACATCGCACCGAACAATTGATTGCGCGATTATTAGCCGGTGAAGATGTCGCCTTGATTTCAGATGCTGGCACGCCTCTGGTTTCTGACCCGGGTTACCGCCTGGTGCGCAAAGCGCGCGAGCAAGGAATTCGTGTTGCACCTATTCCCGGTGCATGCGCCATGATTGCGGCTTTGAGCGCTGCGGGTTTGCCGTCTGATCGTTTTGCTTTTGAAGGTTTTTTGCCCGCAAAACAAGTAGCACGTACCACTCAGCTTGAATCTTTAGCGGGCGACACTCGTACGTTAATTTTCTACGAAGCGCCGCATCGCATTCTGGAAACCTTGCAAGATATGTTGAGTGTATTTGGTGCTGAGCGCGAAGTTGTTATTGCGCGCGAAGTCACCAAAACATTTGAAACGATTAAAGGCGATAGGTTGGATGTTATGGTGAATTGGGTTGCTGCAGACAGCAATCAACAGCGTGGAGAAATTGTGTTGTTAGTGCATGGGGCAACCAAGCCAGAGAGTGCAGAAATATCCGCCGAGCAAGAGCGCATTATGCGCGTTTTGTTAGAAGACTTACCGGTAAAACAAGCTGCTGCTATAGGTGCAAAAATTACAGGTTTGAAAAAGAATTTTTTGTACGATTGGGCGCTAAAAGAATAATACATTAATAATCACAACACCTATTGATCATTCCTTTGCGCCCCCCCTTTTTGAATGTCGCTATCGTCAGGTCGTTGGCGATACCGCTAAAAAATGCAGAAAACCCCTTATTTGCAGGCGATTTTTTACGTTAGGCACCGCACATTTTTTTGATAACAAGTGGAGTTAAGCTTAAGGCTCGGCGCTGAAAATCTAATGCGCGCAATTCAGGAGTTTACCTATGACCGCAATTCATGCACCTGCTGCAATGCACAAAGTACATGATGGATTAAGTTATACAATCCTTTTGAAGCCTGATGATACAACGGTATATTTGGATATTAATGAGTTAGGTTTGCATCATCATCAGGTGCGAACTGTCTGCGAAAAGAATGATTGGGATCATCTGGAAGAAGAGGGTGATCATGCCGCGTTCACTATCATTGACTTACACAATGCCGCTCCTAAAGTTTTTCTTTAGATACATTCGGCCCCAATTTTGTTAATTAAATAAGTGAAGAGGGTTGCATAGCAACCCTCATAAGCCGCTTTTAATGCGATTCTATTTTATAGAAGCCTGGATTTTAATACGCAAACTGCAATCTAAGTTGCACTGCATTTAAATCTTTATCGGCAAACGACCCACCTTCTATATCCAGCACATGTACGTAATTCATGCTTGCGCGGAAATATTGGTTTAAATAACTATTAAGTGCGAAGGTAAGGTTGCGCTCTTTGCCACCATTGATTTCCGGTAACATCACCTTATTGCGCAATACCAAATCACCGTCGGTTAAATCAATTTCGGATAAACGCACTGCTAATTCCCACGCGCCTATACCACCTTGGTCAATACCTTTTGAAGGCTTGATGCCATCAAATAAACCTTTATCGCCTTTATAGGTACGTTGTTCTCCCGTAATGCTCCAACTAGTTTGCGCAAACCAGCCACTGAAATGAACATCGTCCAAATTATTTTTGCGGTGTACGGTGGTATCAATATATTCCGCGTTAAAGCCCAAGGTTTTAAAGCTCCCCCCCAATTCTAACCCCCACAAATCAGTGCGTTCGGCGTTGGCAATATTGCCAGTGTCCACCAAGCGAGTTTCAATAATGTTGGATTCAGGTTTGCTGCGGAAGCGCACGCTATCGCTGTAAGTAATAGGTGTCGTTGTTGATGCCGTATTATTTTGACTCGGCGCGCGCGTTGCGAGAGATGCGCCTAAATGAAATGTGCCACCGGGACCAATTAAAGGTGCCCAGGAGGTACGGAAAGCTGCGCCGCCACCTTCATCACTTACTGCACTGGCAGCGGTAGAAATTTGTTCGCCGTACAGCATAAACGCGCTGCTCCAATTATCTTTGCCCGCAGAAATCATGGCACCAGGTGCGCGTGCATTTAAAAATGCATTGGGCAGTGAACGCTCCATAAAGGTTAAACCTTTATCGGCGGCTAAAGACTCCTGACTGAACGGAATTTTAAAGTGGCCGAAGGTTAATTGAATTGGCGTGGAGGTTTTAAAGCCGCGATAGGTGACAAAGCCATCAATTAATTGTGAACCATTGGCAAAATCAATTTCAGTTTTGTAATCCCAGCTGTTGTACAAAGTGCCGTTAATCGATAAGCGTACGCGGCGAAATTCAGAGCCAGCGTTAGCGAGGTCTCGCCCTGCAACATCTTTAATATCGCTGCTGTAATTGACTCCATCTAATTGCAACATGGTGCCGATTTGCGCACTGAAATTCTTATCGCCGCTCACAATTTTTAAGCCATCGCTCATATCAACTGTGGCTTGTGAGTTTTGTGCTTTTTTAATTTTTTCGTATTCTTCGGCAGTAATAACACCTTTTTGGGCGAGTAGTTCAGTGGTGGCGTCCACTGCGAATGCGGGGGCAGCGAGCGATGAATATACTAAAAACCAGGGTGAGAGTTTTGCTAATTGACGCATTGTTCAAGTCTCCGATTGTCATTTGAATGAAATATCGGGGGCGGATGTTGACATTGTTAATCGATATATACAACCATATACATCGATGATCTATTAGAAATGACGTTATTGATTAATTGATGTAAAAAATGAGGAATAAAATGATGCAAGCTTTGTTGGTGTTGCCCAAAAGCGGTGCCTTTTTGAAGGCAAAAATAAAATTATTGTGTGTAATTACTCTGGGTTTGTTGAGTAATTGGGCAGCGGCTGGAGAGGTAAATGTTTATGCCGCAGCGAGTTTGACGGATGCTGTAACTGAGTTAAGTTCGGCATATCAAAAGACCCACCCTGACGTTGCGATTAAAAAATCTTTTGCTGGCTCGTCCACGCTTGCCAAGCAAATTGAAAATGGCGCACCAGCAGATATTTTTATTTCGGCAGATAATGATTGGGCTGATTATTTAGGTAAACGTGGTCTGTTGGTGAGTGAATCGCGCAAGAAATTACTCAGCAATGATTTGGTATTGATTGCACCTTTGGCAAGCGATGTTAAGATCACTTTAGGCGCTGGCTTTAATTTTAATGCTGCTTTTACCGGACGTTTGTGTACAGGCGACACCGCATCTGTTCCCGTGGGTAAATATGCCAAGCAATCGCTTACGCACTACGGATGGTGGGATAAATCTTCAGCGCGCATTGTGGGGACTGAAGATGTTCGTACCGCATTGGCTTTTGTTGAGCGCGCAGAATGTAGCTTGGGGATCGTCTACAAAACTGATGCACAATTGAGCAAAAAAGTGAAAGTGGTGGCAACTTTTCCCGCTGCGAGCCATGCACCTATTGAATATCCCGGTGCTTTAACCAAAAATGCGGGTGCTGACTCAAAGGCTTTTTGGGAATTCTTGCAAAGCGATGACGCTAAAGCTGTATTCGCTCGTTACGGCTTTGTCATTTTTAATTAAGATTTAAATGAATGACATCATGTCCTGCTTTTCTCAAATACAGAGTAATCGAAAAGATATTTGAGTAAATACTCTTCGACAAGCTCTTGGTGAGCCGGTTGGGATATTAAGTAGGTATCGCTCATCCTGAGCTTGTCGAAGGATTTAGGGTGAGCTAGTTTTTATTCAGGATTGTGTTCTCTATGTTGACTGAACCCGAGTGGCAAGCGCTCGCACTCTCTGCACAGGTTGGCCTGTGGGCCACGCTCGTGTGTTTGCTGCCGGGAATTGCTTGTGGATGGTTACTTGCGCGTAAAAGTTTTTTTGCAAAACCTGCGTTTGAAGCTCTTTTATTTATGCCAATGGTATTGCCGCCAACTGTGCCGGGCTATTTATTATTAGTCACCTTTGGTTCGCAGGGTGTTGCTGGGCAATGGCTAAAAAATCATTTCAATATTGAGTTTGCGTTTAACTGGAAAGGTGCGGTTTTGGCTTCGGCAATTATTGCATTTCCCTTGATGGTACAAGCGGCAAAATTGTCTGTGCAAATGATTGATCGTCGCCTTGAGCAAGCTGCTAGTACCCTCGGTGCCAGCCCGTTAAAAGTATGGTTGACCGTAACCCTACCGCTTATGCTGCCCGGTATTTTAATTGGTTTGATTATGGTGTTTAGCCGCTCGCTTGGCGAATTCGGCGCGACTATTACCTTTGTAGGAAATATTGCCGGTGAAACAAGAACGTTGCCCTTGGCGATCTACTCGGCAACTCACCAAATTGATGGCGATGCAATTGCAATGCGGTTGATTTTTATCAGCTTGGCGTTTGCATTTTTTGCATTGTTATTGAGTAATGTGTTGTCACGTCGCACTGAAAAATGGCTGGGAGTTCATCGTGCTTGATGTAGATATTAATGTTAAGCGCGATGATTTTTGCTTGCAGGTTTGTACAAAACTAGAAGCTCCTATCACCGGGATTTTAGGTGCATCTGGCAGTGGAAAAAGCACATTTTTAGCGGTAATTGCAGGTTTGTTGAAGCCGCAGCAGGGGTATATCCAACTCAATGATCAGCGTCTTTTCGACGCAAAAACTAATCTCTGGAGTCCACCGCACAAACGCAGGATTGGTTTGGTTTTTCAGGATGGTCAACTGCTGCCGCATCTCTCGGTACACAATAATTTGCTTTACGGTTACCGAAATATTACTCAATCTGAACGACATTTTGAGTTAAATGAAGTTGCAAAATTATTGGAAATTGAACATTTGCTGGATCGCAAAGCAACTGCGCTTTCGGGTGGTGAAAAACAACGTGTAGCTCTAGGGCGAGCAATTTTATATTCGCCATCCGTGTTGCTGATGGATGAACCGCTATCTTCGTTGGATGAGCGTTTAAAAAATCAGATTTTGCCGTTTTTTTTACGAATTAAATCGGAATGTAAAATTCCTATGGTTTACGTTACACACTCACCGCGTGAGCTTGATTTCTTGACAGATACGCAGCTAGTGATGAGTGATGGTCAATTGTTGGCTAATGGAAATTAAGTAGCGGATTCAGAAGCTAATGGCATTTTGCGTAAACAAGACTGCATTTTTTCAAAATGTTTATTGGTTATGATGGCGACTTCTGCTTGCAGGGCTCGGTAATCTTCCAGTATTTGTGCGCCTAATTTTGTTAATTGTGTTCCTCCACCGTTTGTTCCACCTTTTGCAGTATCGACTAATGGCTGTTGAAAGCAGCGATTCATTGCATCGACCAATAACCACGCACGCCTGTAACTCATACCCATTTTTTTTCCTGCGGCAGATATAGAACCTGTATCGCGAATTGCCTCAAGTAAATCTGCTTTTCCCGGGCCAAACGCAATTTCATTACCCAACATCACGCGCAATTGGGCACGTAATAGAGCGGTAGATTGTTGAGTGTTCTTTGCTGGCATTGGCGGATGTCCCGAGTCGAAAGTTGAACGCTAACATCCTGAGATAAGATTTTCAAATAACCCGTTATACGCACGGTAAAATCCACGGTCAGTGTTATCCGGCTATAGAAATATGATTATGTTGTCATTTGACAATAATAAAAAAGCCGCATCTAAAAACTTAAGATGCGGCTTTTAAAAACTTAATTTCTATGTCTTAAAATTTAATTGTTCCT